>DUEW01000205.1 GCA_011174845.1 Anaerolineae bacterium
ATTGTGTTGCTCACCGAAACAGAGATAGAAGAATCCATCCGTCTTCTGTTCGAGCAACATCGTCTTGTGGTCGAAGGTTCAGGAGCCCTGGGCGTTGGGGGTCTGCTTAAACGAAAAGAGCGATTCAAAGGAAAGAAAGTAGTCGCGGTAGTCTGTGGACGAAATATTGATTTGGAAGTGTTCAAACGAATCATTCAGTAAGCCCGCTGCAACACAGGTTCCATGCCTCCACGACCTTTGAAAGGCGCTGCCGTAAGAGATGGCGACGCCCGCCACTAAGGAGTTGGGATCGCATCTTGTCCAATAATTCTTGCCTAAATGGAATCATTCGGTTGCCACTGCTCGGTGTTCGGGAACGCATAGCAGCGACATATGCAATGAGATTCAAATGGTCTTTATGATCAAGAGGAAGCTGTTTATTAAGTCGTAGATTCTGGTTAGTCTAGCTTTAATCCTTGCAGTCAGTTCGCTCAAACCTGATAGCATTACTCATAGGACTATTACCAGGAAGTTGTGGGAGGTTTGAGGTTGGCTATTGTTGGATGGGCAAACCACAACATATGTGAAATTCTATTAAGCAACATATCTCTAGTGGTTGGACCTTCGACGATTGACACCGAAGACTCCTGAGAACATGCTACTCATATCACCGAATCAAAAGGACTCATTTGAGCATAAGTAATATTGCACACTCCGAATCCGGATGTCTCAATATTTGCATTACGTGAGATCAAACCAAGTCCAGCCGATATCATATAGGCTGCTTGGAAGATATGATATCAATGGGCAGGGTTGCCATCTAGAAATAGTGACAGAGTGCTCCGCGCCCAGAGAGTGTCGTTGAGCTTATTAAAAAGGTACGGATATCAGCAGGGTGAATAGTTTTGCTTTACGCCGATCTGGCCAATCATTTCGATTCATATGTGTGAAATCATGACAAAAAACTTACCTTTTAAAATAGGCGCTTCTCTCACGATCGATGTGTTGCCAATCTATCGCGAATGGTTGATCAAAGACCGGCGGGATCTTGAGATTCAGGACCTATGCAATGCAAATGTGTTAGATGGTGACTGGCAATCGCTTGTTTGTCAAGCCCATGACATATTGGATGGCCATACAGGACACTTAAGCATCCATGGCCCTTGGAATGGACTAAATTTGATATGCCCTGATCGCCGGGTTCAGGACTTGGTCAAGACTCGCCTGAAGCAATCGCTTGAATTTGCTATTGCCTTGGGTGCCACCCAAATGGTCCTTCATAGCCCATTCGACTTTTTTGGCAGCCCAATGGTGGCCCACACACCCGGCCAGGGATTAGCGGATGAAATTACTTTGGCGCGTACAACACTGGCAGAGTTGCTACCCTTAGTACAGCAAGCTATCTGTACGATTCTAATCGAGACATGTTACGATACAAATTCAGCACCGTTGCTGGCTTTGGTGCAATCATTTAATAGTGACTTTGTTCGGATTTGTCTAGACACAGGACATGCATTCGTTATGCAACGCATAGGAGGACCCCCACCAGATCAGTGGGTGCTCGATGCACACAAGTGGCTTGGAAGTGTACACCTCCAAGACACCGATGGATTATTTGATCGTCATTGGGCTCCAGGAGAGGTAAATATTAATTGGTATGCAATTTTTGAGGTCTTGAGCGAGATGGACCACCAGCCAAGGCTACTGTTGGAAATTGATCATAAGAAAATTTTGCCAGCGACAGATTGGCTTGCTGATCATGGCTTCGGGTGCTGAAAGGCTGTACTTACATCAGCATTTATCTATATATATTCACTGAGATGCCCGGGCGGGATCATTGTCGCGATTCGGATTGATCGAGGGCAAACATCAGAGCAATCTCTTACACAGAAGAGGTCGCAGGCCATTCGCCTCGGCGGGCAACGCCCGCAATATTCGTGCCGTCGAAGCCCGGCGGCACGCCGGTGTGAGACGGCAGGGCGCCGGCCCGAACGGGGTTCGAGTCCTGTTCCGCCCACTCGGGGCGCCAGATGCGGCGCCCTTCATGGCTTTCCTTAGGGGAGGCAGTCGATGTCGGTTCGCACCACAACATTATTTCTCTTGATTGTGGCTTTCCTCTCTTCCTGTTCTCTAATAACACCCTCCCACACACCGACACAAACCGATACCGGTGGGACGAAAACCCCCGTGGCAACTAGGGCGTTGCCTCCCGCATCAACCCCGACGATCACTGTGACCCCGCTACCTACTCTCCCTCCGACTCCCGAAGCGGAGAGTGCGGACCAGACCATGGCTCTGCTACCACAGTTCGCAGAGGATGCTGTTTCTTTTCCCGACGCGACACGCTACTGGATCGAAGTATCTGTGGATTTTGATCCAACAGGCGAGAAGGCCAGGCTGGTGGGGTGGGCTCGCATTCGCTTTCATAATCCGCTCGATGTGGCTTTGCAGGATCTGGTCCTAATGCTCTGGCCAAATGACTCACAATCCTGGACGACGATGACCGCTGGCCCAGCGCTGATCGACGGCCGTTTGGTGGAGGCCGAAGAAGAGTTGGACGGTATAGCACTGAGGATGCATTTACCCCATGCGCTTCCCGCGCGAGGGACTCTTGATGTAAGCCTCCCCTTTTGGATCGAAGCGGGGCAGATCCACAAGGAAAGCCCACAACGCTTTGGGATCGCGCAGGGTGTGCTCATCGCCCCGACCTTCTATCCGCTTGTCCCCCGACTGGTGAACGGCGAATGGCAAGCGGAGACGCCAATCCAGGTAGGTGACCGTACCAACTCCGATACCGCGTTCTACCGGGTGGAGATCACAGCTCCTATCGATCTAACCCTCGTCGCATCTGGAGTTGAGATCGAACGGGACCAAAATGAGGAGGGCATCCAGCGTGTCGTGTACGTCACTGGACCGATGCGTGATTTTGCCTTCGCCCTGGGTGATATCGAGATGAAAAGCCGGAAAGTAGGCGATGTCACTCTAAATGTATGGACACTATCTGAGCACATCGAGGATCAAGATAAAGTGCTCGATGCAGCAGCAGTCCAGTTTAGGTTATTAAGCGAACATATTGGTCTTTATCCCTACATGGAGTTGGATCTCGTGGACGCTCCTGGGGCTTATGGTGGGATTGAATATCCGGGTTTGGTGTTCATCGGCACGATGGGAAGCTTGAATGTGATCAGACCCACCATTCATGAGGTCGCGCATCAGTGGTTTTATGGTTTGATCGGCGATGATCAACTATACGAACCGTGGCTGGATGAAGCAGCCGCCACTTACGCCGAGGCATTGTATTACGAGCATGTCGTTGGTGTCGGTCGGGCGACAGGTTTTCTAACCGATCTCCGAGATCTGCTACGTCAGCACCCTGACCAGGCACAACCGATCGGCCTTAGTGTGGCTGAGTATGGAACCTGGAGCGATAACCTGCTCTTTGTCTATTACAAAGGTGCGTTATTCTTTGACGCGTTAAGGCGAGAGTTGGGTGACCCGGTTTTCTTTGAATTCCTGCAAATGTACTTCCAAAAGTACCGATACGGATTTGCGAGTTCCCAAGAATTTCAAGCTGTGGCCGAGGAAACATGCGGTTGTGACCTTGATCCCCTCTTTGATCTTTGGGTTTATCAAGGAGGCGAACTTCCGGTGCCGTAAGGTTGAATAGGCACGGATCCTCTCGAAAGCAAGAAGTTTGACCCTTCATGTCGTATGAGTCTTGTCAGGTGGTTTATCCTTGCTTCCAGGTAGAAGCGCACCTCGTTTTTCAATGGCTTGACACCTCTTTGACGCACTCGTAAAATCACCTTACAAAACAACCTGGATAGGGGAGAGATCCGACCAAGCCGAGTACCGAAGGGGCAAGTTTTGTGGGGAAGTGCAGCGATAAAGCTGAACTCTCGCTATAACTCTCTATCTGGTAGCTCCTCTGGACCGTAGTTAACCATCGAAGGGGCAAACCGCTAACTGGCGGCGAATCTTTTAAGTTTTCGACAGAGGACGCACACCGCCATGGAGTGCGTCCTCTGGATATCTATAAGTACGCTGAACATTCATGACTGGAATTGAGGGGAATGGAGGTTTCAATGCCGGATTCTCTCTTTCGAGGAACCCTTGCTGAGCTCGACCCGGATGTGTACAAACTCACTCAA
>DUEW01000206.1 GCA_011174845.1 Anaerolineae bacterium
AGAACTCTTTGGAGGGATAATGGAGATGTTCCAGGTCGCCGGACAGGACTGGCTGGAGAAGTGCCAGATCGAGATCAGCCCCTAAAGACCCATCAGTGAAATGATGAGGTGAGCACCCGGCGTTCCTAAGAGCGCCGGGTGCATCCTTCTCTATCCTTATGAGGTCTTTCCCAACTTGTAGAGCCCTTCCAAGATGTCCACCGGTACCGGGAAGATGATGGTGCTGTTCTTCTCCACCGAGATTTCGGTAAGCGTTTGTAAGTACCGAAGTTGAATCGAAACCGGTTCATTGGACATCAATTCGGCTGCATCTACGAGTTTCTTAGCGGCATCAAATTCGCCTTCGGCGTGGACGATTTTCGCCCGCTTCTCACGTTCAGCTTCTGCCTGCTTGGCCATCGCCCTTTGCATGGGTTGGGGCAGCTCGACGTCTTTAACTTCGACGATGCTAACTTTAACACCCCATGGTTCAGTCGTTTCGTCGATGATCTGTTGAAGTTTTTGATTGATCTCCTCGCGCTTGGCAAGGAGGTCATCGAGTTCCGACTGGCCCACCACATTACGGAGCGTCGTTTGGGAGATGTTCCACGTCGCGCGTTGGTAGTCTTCTACCTGCACGATAGCATCGCTTGGATCCACAACACGGAAAAAAACCACCGCGTTAACCTTGACCGTCACGTTATCGCGTGTGATGACCTCCTGAGAAGGAACATCCAACGTGACGACGCGAAGACCTACTTTAATCATCCGGTCGATGATCGGGATGATAAAGAACAACCCAGGCCCTCTCGCTCCTACCAACCGTCCGAGCCGGAAGATGACGCCTCGCTCATACTCCTGCACGATTTTGACCGCTGAGGTCAGCAGGGAGATCAATACCAATATGAGCAAAATGAGCGGTAAATTGATTAAGTCAAATATGAAATCCATCTCAAATCCTTTCCCTAAATCGGTTAATTATTATTATGATTATAGTATGGTACCTATTCCTTGGGGAGATGATTCGATGATCTTTTGGCATTAAACAATCCGATAGGATACATTAACAGCCTCTGCTTTAGGGGAAGGGAAAAACAAACATGCATCACAAACAGGACCAAATAACAGCTAGTGACAACGTGCAACTATTCTGGCGGGCTTGGGAACCGGACGTACCAGCCCGTGCAACCGTTTGCCTTGTACATGGTCTTGGTGAACATTCCGGTCGTTATGAACATGTCGCGGCTGCTTTTACGGGAGCTGGGCTCGCTTTCCATGCCATCGATCTGCGCGGTCATGGGCGTTCAGAAGGTCCCCGCGGCCATACCCCAAGCCTTACACAATGGCTCGACGATATTGAGTTGCTGCTTTCTCGTGCCAATCCAGAGAAGACCCGTATCCTCTACGGACATAGTTTGGGCGGTGCTTTAGCCCTAAACTTTGGCCTTCACCGGCCCGAGAAACTCACCGGTGTTCTCGTCACCGGTCCTAGTTTGCGCATTAGTGCTGAGGTTCCACCTGTGAAAGCGTTCATGGGTAAAGTTATGGCCAACATCTTGCCCACGTTTTCCCAACACAGCGGTCTTATCGCCGCAGATCTCTCCCACGATCCTTTGGTTGTCCAGGCATATGTTGACGATCCAATGGTTCATGATTGGGTGAGTAGCCGCATGTTCGTCGATATGGTCGCAGCTGGGGAGGAGGTTTTGGAGCGAGCAGCCGACTTTCGATTACCTGTCTTCCTCATCCAGGCGGAATTCGACCGTTTATGCGATCGTACCGCGACTGAAGAGTTCTATGCGACGGTTGGGAGTACAGATAAGACTTTGCACATCTGGCCTGACCTTTTCCATGAGGTTCATAACGAACCGGAAAAAGATCAGGTCATACGTGAAATGGTCGAGTGGGTCTTAGCCCATATTTGATTCTTCCAATTATTGAGCTCTATGATCTTCCTGCTAATCTGAGATCATTTAATTTCTATTGCAATTCTTTTCCATGCTAATTCGTGCGGAGAAGCTGCAAGCTACAAGTCTCAAGTCGCAAGCTTCAAGCTGCTAACTTCAAGGAGCCTAGCGCGCGATTACGAGTGCTAGACATAGGTAAAGGCCTAGGTTCACTTCTCAACTCGTGGGCAACCTCACTCTCTAGTCCACATAACGGAAGATCATGCGGAGAAGCGAGGGCATCTGTAGGATATGGACAAATCTCGTCGTTTATGGGAGGATTGATGCCATCTTAATGGGTTAAGGGTTGGTATGAGTAAACGTGCTGAAATCCGCGAAAAACGAAGACGTCAACATCGACAGCGACAATTAATTACCATCGTAATCGTTCTCGGGGCTGCCCTGATCCTCATGGCAATCGTCATATGGCCCCAATTCGCCCCCATCGGGGACATCACCGTTCCCCAGATTAAATCCTATCCCTTGGTCGATGGTTTCGCCATGGGAAATCCTCAGGCCCCTGTAGTGATCGAGGAATTCTCTGATTTCCTCTGCTCATACTGTGGTAATTTCCACAGGAACACCTTGGGGCAAATCGTCGATCATTATGTTGCCACCGGACAAGTTTATCTTGTTTTTAACGTCTTCCGTCTTCGCCAGGAGTCATTCCCATCAGCTCACGCCAGCATGTGTGCCGCCGAACAAGGACAATTTTGGCAGTACGCTGACATCCTTTACGCCAATCAAGCCAGCTTGTCCTCGGTCAGAAACATCGATCGGCTTCTTGAAACTCTCGCCGAAAGTGTGAACCTTGATATGGATCTTTTCCAGACCTGTATGCGTGAGAATCGATATTTAGACCAGATCCAACAGACTTATCTCGCTGGTACCAATCTTGGCATTGATCGCACACCCAGCTTCCTGATCAATGGCAAGCTGATAACCGGATCATACCCGTTTTCTTTCTTCCAAGCTGAGGTCGACGCTGTACTATCTCAAGCCGAAAGTTCCTCCCCATAAAATATCCGGGCGCGGTTCAAAAGGAATGTAGATCAGCAATTTTCGCTCGATTAAGATCGATCTCTCGTTTCGCCCTATGAGTAAGTTAAGCCAGTTGATTAACTGCCCCTCACCCTAACCCTCTCCCCACTGTATAGACCGGGGAGATCATGAACACATGTACGGGGACATGGTGGACACCTTGGAATTGAGGCATGATCGTTGTGTGGAAGGAGGACGATCATGCCCTGGAAGGAGACGACCAAGGTGTCTTTGCGTTGGGAGTTTGTAAAGTCGGCACTTGAAGACGATGTGAATATGCGGGCTTTGTGTCGACAATACGATATCAGTCCGACGACTGGTTATAAATGGCTTGACCGCTATTTACGTGAAGGAATAGCTGGTTTGGAGAACCGTTCACGAAGACCTCACACAAGCCCTCATCGGACACCGGAGGAGATGGAGCGGAGAGTTCTTGCTGTTCGTGACAAGCACCCGGATTGGGGCGGTCGGAAGATCAGTCGTCGGTTGCGCAATCTGGGAGTGTTAGGGGCGCCGCCACCGAGCACGATCACGGAGATCTTGCGTCGTCACGATCGGCTTGAT
>DUEW01000207.1 GCA_011174845.1 Anaerolineae bacterium
ACCTCGACTACTGGCTCTGTTCAGGTAGCGGGGCCAGGATTCGAACCTGGGACCTCCGGGTTATGAGTTCTAAACCTATTTTGTATACCTTAAATCGCAAAACTAGTCGATTTTAGGTGACTTTGCGTACTCCCACGCTTTTGAGCCCGACGAACTGCAGTCGATGCGGGCAATTCTACCCGATTTTCACAAATGTGTCAAATGCGCGGAAGCCTTAGGTAGTGTATCCATCAATTGGGAAATTTGACCACAACCGATAAGGTGCTTTGGCATAGCCGTTTCTACTAAAACAATCTTCGGCAGCCAAATAACTCGACCTATCGGTTTTTCTACCTCCATACCATCCCTTCCTTGGTTGCTCCGAACACCATAAACGCCTATTCCTCGACGAGTTTTTTTGCCATCTCGGTACTCTTCGCGCTGCTTTACACTGGATTGGGACAACTGAACCGGTTTTCTTGGGTAGTGATGAGAAGGTCTTGTTCAGCAGCACGTTGAATCGGATTTGATTGAAGATTGGTCACCAGATTGACTTCGAGGAGATTTGGCACTAGAATCAGAATACAGAACCACACTATTAAGGGAGTATGAATTGGCAAATTACGTCTCTGGTGTGAACCCCGAGATTCTAAGATGGGCACGGGAAAAAGCGGGATACTCCCAGGAAGAAGTCGCACGGTCCCTCAAAAAGGATATTGAGGACATCAATAAGTGGGAGACGGGTCAATCCCTGCCTACCTATAACCAGTTGGAAAAGCTGGCTTATTCGCTCTATAAGCGCCCTATAGCAGTCTTCTTTTTCCCTGAACCTCCTGAAGAGCCCGATCCTCGCCAATCCTTTAGAACTTTGCCAGACTTCGAAATCGATTCGCTGCTTCCTGACACGCGCCACGCTCTCCGGGAAGCACGAGCGATGCAGTTGAATTTATATGAGCTTTTGGACGGGATTAACCCAAGTGAGCGAATAATCTTCCGTGACCTTCAGTTTGCTGTCGGCCGAGATGCATCCTCGGAGGCAAAGATAGCTAGGGATTACCTCGGTATCGCTCTTGGTGATCAGTTCTCCTGGCGCAGTACGAGTATCGCGCTGGACGCGTGGCGAGATGCGGTGCAGAATGTTGGGGTTTTTGTATTTAAGCGCGCCTTTAAGCAGAAGGATGTATCAGGCTTCTGTCTAGTGGATGATGAGTTCCCAGTAATCTATCTGAACAACAGCACCGCCCGAACTCGACAGATTTTCAGCCTTTTTCACGAGTTGGCTCACGTGCTTCTTCGCACTAATGGCGTCACGAAAATCGATGATCGTTATATCGCTTCATTATACGGCGAGCCTAGGGCTATCGAGTTGTTCTGCAATCGCTTTGCAGCCGAGTTCCTGGTACCGTCAGATGACTTCGACTTGAGAATTCAGTTGAATCAACCAATCGATCAACTCGTTGATGAGTTGTCCGGTGCCTATAATGTTAGCCGTGAGGTTATCCTTAGAAAACTCCTGGAACGGGGTATTATTGACCAGCCATATTATGAAGCCAAAGTCACCGAGTGGCTTGAGGACTATTATGCGCGAAAGTCGAAAAGGCCTGGAGGAGGCAACTACTACGCGACACAGGCTACTTACCTAGGAGGCAGATTCCTTAGCCTTGCATTCGCGAAATACTACGAGGGAGGCTGCTCATTGCAGCAGCTGGCTGATTATCTAAATGTGAAAGCGAAAAGTGTAGAAGGTCTTGAGCAATATTCGCTCACGAGGGCTTCATCCGGATGATATATGTTCTTGATGCAAGCTGCTTTATAGTTCTTGGGCACTACTTTCCGGCAAGATTCCCGTCTTTCTGGGAGAAGTTTAACGAGCTCGTGTCCACTGGATCCATCATTTCCGTGAGGGAGGTGCATAGAGAGTTGGACAGACAGGCTGCGAAACCGCACCTGCGAGATTGGATTGGCGAAAACAAACGCATTTTCTTGCCTCCTAGCCCAAGCGAGACCGAATTCGTAAGGGAAATATTCTCAAATCAGCACTTTCAAGCTCTGCTTAAAAACAGGCAGATTCTGACGAGCACACCTGTTGCGGACCCTTTCGTGATTGCATCTGGGTATGTGAGGAATGCCTGCGTGGTTACGGAGGAGACAAAGAAACCCAACGCCGCAAAGATCCCCAATGTCTGTGAATACTATGATGTTGACTGCATCAACCTGGAGAGCCTGATGGAGCACGAGTGCTGGACCTTCTGACTGGACTCTGGCGAATGCCATTGACAACCTATCCCCCGTTTTGCCGGTTACTATGGACTTGACCTATTTCGGCTTCGTTCAGTTGCGATCCTATTGGTTCTGAAGACCAGGCATGAGGCTAACTGATTTCTTCCAGGCCACTGTGACGGTGGCCGATACACATACGTGGACTCTAGTAAGCCACGATCCTGCATCTGTTTTGCCCCAGGATGCTCTTGCAGAGGCCCTTGCGGACAGGATTATGGAGCATCAATGCAGGGGAAGTCCACATCATTATCATGCCTGGAGAAAGCGCGTAGACGGCGGACCGCACCCATCGGACGCGGCAGAGAAAGCCCTGCGTGAGGCGTTCATAGGACCGATTTTCGGGTTACCGGAGAACCTTGATTCTGTTCCGACGGATCACTTGGAGGGCTATATCAGTCAAATGCTGTGGTACTTCCTTTATTTGGAATCGCCGCCAGAGGAAATTGTCCGTATTGAACCACCGGGCTTCAAATCAACGGATCCCGGAGGAGACGCATTGGCTATTCATCGGGTGCCGGGTGAGTATTTGATGTTCCGTCTTTGGGAGATCAAGAAATACACAGGCGACCCCGTGACGAGTGGTACCAGTGTGAGTTCGGCGGTGAATGATGCCTTCGGCCAGCTCAATGCCAAAGCACTCGAGTACCTTGCGCGATACACGGCTATCGGTCAAGAACTCTCGGATCCTGAACTGGAGCAGTTCTATGGCCAACTTGTGGATCTATGGTTGGACGCAGGTAGAGAAGCTGCTGCGGGAGTTTCTGTTTCGACTTCATTATGCAATATCCCTCGACGGTGTTTTACCACATTTGGTCACCATTTTCCTAGATTTGTCGACCCAGTTCGTTTACGGGGGATGCTGACAGCAGTTGGGGACTTCACAGAGTTTTCGTTCAAAGTTAGGGAGTTCGTATGGAAAGGGCTTTAGACCCCGAGTTGCTTGGTCTAGCGCTCGGAGAGCATGCGACGCTTCCCTCTGCTGAGGAGGTTTCCGAGCTTCTTGCGTCGGCAGAATTGGCTTTGCTGGTTCATGCTCCCGAGATTTCAGAGGAACTTATCGCGATAGGCTGGTATCTTCACGCAATTGCGTCCTCAAAGTATGCTTTTAGGACCTACGGTATAGAGAGACAGAGAGCAGCTTTCCAAGTCTCCGCGCATATTTTCGATCTGCTTTTGCAGACGCCTGACCTAAATCGGTTTGAGACCTTGAAGTACTGCTTCGCTGCACAGATTGCCTATCTCCGCAGCACCCTTGATCCAAATGCAATAGCATTGTACCAACGCGAATTTGCGGAAAGCTCAAGCGATCTGAGTTTGGTCTCTGACTTCCAAGAGGTAGCACTGATCTGCGGAGTGGCATTTCTTGGCTTCGATGTTGGATACATTTACCGTCTAACGGCAGCTTTGTTGGAAGAGATGGCTAACTTGGAGAGAGAATGGGAGATTGATACTGTTTTCTCTTCTCCTCTAGGATCAGCAGCTGGAGTGGCGTTAGGCACTCGGGATCTGATAAGTTTCTTGGTCTATGGAAATGAGGATCTGCTTGCGCGTGCGCGCGAGCGACTGCGCACCGCTGTTTTAAATGAGATCTCCTCCGAGGATAAGATTTCTCGTTGGGTAGCTGCGCACCTGGTAAATCTGGCGGATGGTCTTGGCATGTCATCAGTCTGGACAGTTCTGCCACCTGAAATCCCACCGAGTGTTCGAAAGGCTTTTGTAATGGGTCATCCGAGAGTCTTGACTCTCTGGCCTCCTCAATTGGATTTGTTCCGTACTGCTGAGGAACAACCATTCAACCCTCTCGGCGCGCAAGTGAAAAGGCTGTTCCTTTCCACGCCCACAAGTGGCGGCAAAACCCTACTTGCCCAGTTGCTAGTTACGTCGCATCTGGCAACTGAGCGGACCTCGATCTGCTATATTGCGCCTACAAGGAGTCTATGCTGGGAGATTCGGAAATCTCTAGATTCCCGTATGCGGTATATTGGAAAAGAGATCGCTGCCGGACTACCCGAAGGAGACTGGCTAGACGACCTTTTGCTGGAATTCGAGCCTGAAGTTGAGGTAATGACCCCTGAGAGGCTTTCATACATGATCCGATCCGACAGCAGAAGGTTGCTGGAGCAGTTTGGTTTGTTCATCTTCGATGAGGTCCATCTTGTTGGCGAACCAGATCGCGGTTGGACCTTAGAGGAAGACCTAACGTATCTGCATTATGCGACTTTGGGCAGAGAGCATCGCATTGTCTTGATGTCGGCAGCAATAGGCAACCGGAATCACTTTGTTGAATGGATGAGCGCCGGTATGAACCAAGTGCTTCATCATCATTCCCCCTGGAGAGGACCGCGCCGCCTTCACGCGATATGGACTACTGACGTCGATTGGGACAGCCCGCTGGAAGAGGTCACTCGATCGCGGCGATTCCCTCGCCGCGTGCGCTATCCCTTATATGGGATCCTCAATGTGAGGATTTCGCACACTGAAGAAACACATTCGCTGACAACAGATGACCCGATCGGGGAACTGGTGTTCAAGTTCACTCCAGAGGGTGAACGAATAAGAGACTCGCATTACAGTACACCGTTCTATAGAACGCTTATCACTGTGATCCGCCACCTCGCGCAGTCTGGACCGGTTCTGGTGATCGAATCAACTCGACCGCGAACTGTCTTGATGGCAAAGGCGATCGCCGACAGCCTAGAGCCAGTCGAACGGTCAGATGTTCAGCTGTTGGTCGATCTTGTTGAAGCGCGCCTAGGTCCCGATCACCCATTGTCCCAGGTTCTGACAAATGGAGTAGCTTATCACCACGGATCCTTACCTGGTGAGATACGTGCATCTATTGAGCAGGCGGTTTCCGAGGGTTCTGTGCGGTTTCTGGTTGCTACGACAACACTGACCGAAGGTGTCAACCTTCCTGTACAATCCGTTGTTATTGCCTCTCAAGGATCTTATAGCGCGGAGGGCTTTACAGAATACATCACAGGTTCGAAACTCATCAATGCGATTGGTCGTGCAGGTCGGGCGACAAAGGAAACCGAAGGTATAGTCGTGCTCGCGCGTCCTGCCGCGCCTGATCCAGGGGATTTCCAGCGGCTCAGCCCAGATGACTCTGATATCGTAGCATCTTCTATGCTTACTACCGAAACGGCTCTTCGTGCCCTCGCAAGTTTCGAGGAGCTCCAACGGCTTGCCGAAGATGCAGTTTTCCAAACAGCTACAGGCGAAGTGGCTCGCTTTCTGACATTTGTTTGGTTCGTGGCGGCAGAGTTGGAGAAACTGGGTGAGTTGCCAACTCAGGAACATATCATTGGAGTGCTTGAGCACTCACTTGCTTGGGTGCAGTTGACACCTGAAAATAGGGATCGATGGCTTGGAGTCGCCGCAATAGGTCTCGCTCGATATCAGGAAACTGATCAATCTGCACGACGGCGATGGGCGACAGCAGGGACCGCTATCAGCTCTGCCAGAGAAACGGAGAGCATTGCTCAGGAGCTCGCCGAGATGCTCCAGGATGTGGAGATTCCACAGAACCCTATCGAGGTGGTTGACCTCATCATCAGTGAGGGACGACTAGAGAGAATTCTGCGGCTTCCTGAAGCACCTAGGAGAAGAGTCTATACTCAACGAGGAGGCCGTAACCGCGAAGAAATAGACATTCCTCTGGCAGCGGTGCTGCGGCAGTGGATCCAGGGCGCTGACCTTGTTACACTTGCCAACACCTACTTCTACGCTGTCGCGGATATCGACTTTCGCTTTGAACAACTCGGTGATTTTATCTATGATTACTTCGAGATCTTCTTACCGTGGATGTTCGGTA
The DNA here is from genome assembly GCA_011174845.1 of Anaerolineae bacterium. Classification (GTDB taxonomy): domain Bacteria; phylum Chloroflexota; class Anaerolineae; order Anaerolineales; family E44-bin32; genus DUEZ01. The sequence goes on from DUEW01000207.1 coordinate 6,077, forward strand.
CAGTTATAACTTGGACCAACAGTATGCTCGAAGAGATCGGGTCGAGGACCTTACTGCCGAGAAGCATTTCTGCGAATGTTCGCTGGGGAATCGACAACCCGATTGCTCTTGAGTTGATGGCAAAGGGCATACAGTCGCGGTCGCTTGCCCTCAGAGTCGCAAGGGTATGGCAGTCCGAAGACAGAGAAGAAAGGGTTCATTCATGGGTCCGCTCAATGAGTGTAGCCGACTGGCAGAGGGCTTTTGATGCATCTCCCGGAGAGCTCCGAAGTATTCTTGAATTCTCTAGGGATAGAAGAGGGGGCGCCGCTGTCGAACTCATAACTCAGGGTAGCACTGAACTTGAGGTTGCCTCGCATTACGCCGAGTACGATCAAACCGATGCATTGCTGGTTCCTGTCGATGAATCGGAGCTTTCACCCGTCGACATTCGTATCGCAGACCAAATCGTTGGGCAGATTTTAGGCCGCGATCAAGAAGATGTTCGAAGCCTCTTGAACACTGGCCTGATCTTCTCAGTACGATTCTCAGCGTCATCTGGTCAAGGCCTTCTCAAGTTAGAATTGGTCGAACCTGCAGCTTAATCCGACTAAGGGTAGCCACCCTTTGTGAAGGATCTGGTGCCGACGCCCGTTAGCGTACCGTTGAAAAACACCACCCCATCGAGAGGACCTTCTCATCAGTAGCGGATTTTTCGTTTTCTTCCTTTGAGTCAATTGGATCAAGCGCTTTGCTGCTCGATTATAACGCATCGAGTAGCTCAACCGATTCTGTCACAGCTGGTCACAATATGTCCATCGAAGGCGCAACGACTCTGGACAGATCCTGGAGCACATACTTTGGCGAGCAGTGGCTCAGAGACAACTTTGTAGTTCAAGAAAAGGAAGGTGTTACTATGTGTAACAACGATGAACAAAACGATCACTTATGGGGAGCACGAATCAACAAACACGGGCGGTACGGAACAAGTGACTGTCCGAAATGGGCCAACCCGAGGGAACGCGAGAAATGGGAAGAGCGAGGCCTCATTCTATGGGATCACGAATCGGAGCAGATCACAAGGCTATGGGCAGGGCAGGCACTGCAGCTTCTCGAACACTTCCGCACGACTGATGACTGGAAACAGCACGGCGTCATAGTTGGTGAGCCCGCTACCGTACTATACATCAACGATCCCGAAAAAGAGCCAGAAGATGTTCTTGACTGTCAATTCGAACTGAATCCAATCCGGGCGCAAGAAGTGTTCGATTTACTGCAAAAGAATGAAGCAACGCTCGAAGAGATGAACGAACGAGAGGAGGAAGAGCGCAGTCGCGCACTGAACAACTGCTACAAAATCCTTTTCGGTGAGGAAGTTTGGGATAAGCTAGCCAGGTTCTACGAAGTGCAACCTGAAGAGGCCATCAAAGCGGCTCAAGAACTGCTGGCGATCAGGTTCGGCAAATCATAGACACAAGGGGTGGCTGTTCCGCGAAGCTGTCAGTCGTCCGTATTTCCTCTTTTCTAGTTGGAGACGTGGCAATCGTTGCACGTGGACCTTTCGGTTCCTTGCTTTTCATCGACCCGTCGCACTCCGCTTGACAATCATTATGCAACCATAAGAACATGATTGTAGAATGTCGGATGAAAAGCAGAAAGGCAATTCGAACATCCTTGATAGGTTGATACCCGTCTTGTGCGGATTGCCCTGGCTTGAAGTTGTGGGAGAAGCGTGGAAGCTCGCCCGGAAAGTCCTGCAGGGTGAATCCTCCGCTGGCATGTATGAGGTGCTCGAGTACGAATCCTCTCTGGAGCTAAATGATAGGCGTGGAAAACGGGCGACGTTCAAAAAACGTGAGGAGGTGCGCTACCTGCAAGACAGCGTCATCGCCTAC
>DUEW01000208.1 GCA_011174845.1 Anaerolineae bacterium
CATTAATTGAGCATCTTCTGATGCGCCTTGATGATCTGGGGGACGAAATCTTGGTGACCACCAACCGGCCACAGGACTACACTTTCCTTGGCGTCAGAATGATCTCCGATCCCGTCCCTGGTTTAGGCTCGCTTCATGGGCTACACACAGCCTTAGATTCCGCACGCGGGAGATCCGTTCTAGTTCTTGCCTGCGATATGCCCTTCGTGAGTCGACCCCTGTTAGAGCACTTGGTCAGCCTGGCGTCTCGGGCTGATGTGGTGGTCCCGCGTCACGAAGGCCACTTCGAACCGTTGCATGCCCTTTACGACAAGCAGGGTTGTTTACCAGCCATCGAAGCTGCACTTGCCGCTGGGGAAAAGCGTTTGATCAGTTTTTATCCCCATGTCCGTCTCCTACCTGTCGAGGGGAACGATCTCTCCCGCCTGGATCCGAGGGGGCTGAGCTTCTTTAACATCAACACGCTGGAAGACTTAACAGAGGCCGAACGGATATTGGCTGAAGGTGAAATGGGGCAATAAGCACGATCCATCATTCATCCCCCAACCTGGATCATGATACAGCCCCCCAAGAGCTTGAAGTGCCACGAGATGCCGAGAAGAACACTCGGCACTTTCATCCGGCGGCACACCGGAGTAGGGGTGGTTCGCGAACCGCCCCTACAATGTTGTAGATCGTGCTTCAATTCTTGTAGGGGCAATTCGTGCCGTCTCGCACCCCGTTCGGGCCGCGAGCTTCGTCTACGCGGGGTGAACAACCCCGGCCCGCCGTGGCGAGACGGCCGGCGTGCCGCCGGTTCTCACGGCACGAACGGTGAATTGCCCCTAATTGTTGAGGATCTTACCCGTTAACGATAGAAGTCAAAGCTATAGGTCGCGAGCTCGCGGGTGTATCGCGTCGTTCCCATCACCACCAAGACCGCCAGCTCTCCCTCCTCGGCGAGGTCCAATGGGATATCTACCAGGTTGTTAACCCCCACAGGTATGTGTTCAACCGTAGTGGTCTCCCCGATGGTCACCAGCGCCAAGCGGAAGGTTTGAGGCAAAAAGTTCTGCACCCGCACAAATCCATCGGATTCCCACCCACCATCGTCCGCCTCGAAATCGGTGAAATAATCGATCTCCGGGATGGCGATGTCGTCGATCAACATGCCTTCTCCGTGCAGCGAAGCATCGGTGATGTACTCGAATCGGATGTGCACTTGCTGCCCAGCGAACTGGGAAAGATCCACGCTCTCCTCGATCCACTGAGAACCACGAGGGCTCCCAGTATAACCCCAGCCATAGCTATTCCCGCTGGGATCCCTATCCGTGCCGGAAGGTGTGGTCAAGATCTCCCAATGCTCCCCGTCCAACGAGGCTTCGATGTAGACATAATCATAATCTTTCTCGATGTCGTACCAGGTCCAGAAGGCCAGGGTGAGAGGGCCGGTATGCTCCGTAAAGTCGAAGGTCCGTGTGAGGGTCATATCGGAGGAATCGCCCTTGTTCGACCAGAAGGCGTACGCACCCGAGTACGGATCAGCGGGAATGAGCCTGGTCTGGACCGAGCCATCGAAGTGCAGCGTGTACTCTCCGGGACAGATGACGCGGATGTAGTCCACTCCATATTGGTGAACCTCGCGTTCTTGCATCCCATTTTCGCAGTCATTTATGGTTTCGGTCTGGCGGAAGGGGGGATTTTCAAAGTAATTTATATATGTGTACCGGCCATCGGCCACCTCGGGATCGTCCACAAAGTTAGTGACAGCCCAATCCATCACAAGATTGTCCGCTTTAATCAGCTCTCCGGTGATCGGGTCCACCGCGCCGAGGTCTTGCAAAACATGATCGATGCTGACCAGTCCGTTGGCAGGATGGGCCACCAAAGTTTGTGTCGCCTGCTCCCCGAACCGATCCAGGAAATAGGTGACAAAGAGGAAGGAGGCGCCATAATGTCTGAAGTTGTCTTCTTCCGCGTCGGACCAGGTGTTCAACTGCAGGTCGGGGTCAGCCGCGTATTCTCGATCAAACCCACCAACATCATAGCGATTCAGTAATTCGGAAAGTTGGGAGAACCCCTCGTTTAACCATGTGGTTTCGTTGCGGTCGAGGTTCCAGTGGATCATATGCTGGAATTCATGTGCCAACGTGCCCAAGGTATATTCCTCGGCCACTTCAAGGTTATCGATGTTGAGGACGAACATCTCATGAGCGTTTGAGTATTCGTGAGCCAATGGGTGCATCTCATCAGCAGACGAGAAATAACCCGCAACATAGACACCCAATCGACGGGCGAACAGGACGTAGATGTGCGGGTCGCCATCGATGCCTGGAGACCATTCGCTACCGAAGAATTCATGGCCGGTCTGATAGATTTTGTTCTCGAAGGTCTTCCCTAGCCTCTCGAGGTCAGCCTGGTCAAACTGGGCATCATCGGCTACCCAGAAGTACGCATGGTCAGTGACGTAGTGCAAGGTCGCTGGTACCTCGAAGGATACGTCCCGGTAATCGATGACCCAGAAGACATCCTTCGCACCTACCTCCAATGGGGATGCTGGCGGCTCAAGCGTGGGAGGTACATCTCCCACCCCCTTCAATCGCTGTGCTAACCCAAGCGGATCGTTGATGGAGACATCGGTGTTCTCTAAGATCTCCAACGTCTCAGGATCGACAAAGATTGGTGTTATGGTTGGCGTCGGTTCCAGCGTCGCCGTCGGCTCTGGGGTGAAGGTTTTTGTGGGAGGAGGAGGCGACGTTGAGGGGGGGGCGGGGGTCTCTTTAGGACCACAAGCGACAACAAACAAGGTAAGAAGGAGAATAGAGAAGAAAGCGTAGAGCGATTTCATGGGAGTTTATCCTTTTCCGATCGTCGGGATTGCGTTCCACATCATGGGAGCTTTGAGGAACTGAAACAATCTGCTACCAGGAAACATTCGATGAACACAGCTTGTGGTGCGAATTGTGTGTCCAACACCATTCTGTGAGTTCATAGGTGATCAATTCGGACGTGGCGGCATTATACCATCGGAGCCGACACAGCTAACGGAGGGCGGCGTTCACAAATACTTACGCCTTGTTCGCATAATATACTCTGGGTAAATGGGGGTCTTCCACAATATACGTGATCTTACACATAGCGATGAGGTGACGGTCGTCGCCCAGGTGAGGACGGATTCCACTTAGACACAGGATATGGCAGCCGTAAACTGATTACACTTGAGGTGCTGACCACGATGTTCAAGGAGACCCTAGAATCCATTCCTCTCTTCCAGGGACTGAAGTCCGAAGATCTAAACCTGCTTTCTGAGCGATTGGAGAGCGATTCCTTCTCCGAAGGCGAGATCATCTTCGGCCAAGGTGATCGCGCCGATAGACTCTATGTGCTTATCTCTGGGCAAGTAGCGATCCAGTTCAAACCGGAGGATGGGGATACAATCACGGTAACCGAGATCAAAGAGGGGGGTGTCTTTGGCTGGTCGTCGGCGCTAGGACGAAAGACATACACTTCGTGCGCCGTGTGTTTGGAGGAGAGTGAAGCACTGAGTGTGCTAGGCGATGAACTCCGCGAGCTGTGTGAAACTCATCCCGAGACCGGCGTCATTATCCTCGAGCGACTGGCTGAGGTGATCGCCGCGCGACTGCGAAATGCCCATGCCCATGTGGTCGAGATGCTCCAACGGGGCATGCAATCGACAACCGAAGCTTGACATGTGCACCACACCACAGGAGGTGAGGGATGTCTGAGGAACCTGTCCACAACCACCTCGTCGATGTTCCACCCCAGGAGCGCATGGAAGCGCTGCTCGAGGTGATCAGTTCCTACATTGAACAATATCATGGTGGCTGGGTTCGCATGGTCGATTTCGATGGCCAGGTATTACAAGTGGAGATGGGCGGCGCCTGCCAGGGTTGTCCTCTCTCGAGCGCAACCCTCCACGGCTGGGTCGAGGGCACGGTGCGCCAATTCTTCCCTGAGCTAAAACGCGTGGAAGAAGTCTAACGCCAACCGATACACAACAGGGCATGGTGCGAGCAGCGATTTTTCCCGCGCCTATTTTCATGTGTTTGTGACACCAAAACAAACCCTTTGCGCATCACACCAAATTCCTCATCTGAAGATATTTAAAGAAAAGACTCTGAGATCCCCTTTTATCAAGCCGAAAGAATAGGCGATTATTCCCTGCATGTTTCATTTGCAGGGTGATCCCTCTTATCACACATTGGTGCGGGTTATTTGGGATGAGCGTTTATCAGAACCAGCGGATTGGGGACATCATTGCATGGAAAAGGGGTTACCTCACAAAAAATCTGAGGCTCTGTGGCAAAACAGGAACCTATCTTTCTCTTTCACATCATTTTAATATAATTACGGTTCACATCCTGCGGATCGAGCGGATCATCGTTCCCATTATGTTTGTTGGAATCGTTTCCATGGTTCCAAGCCATACCATAGTGATAAGATTTGAGGAAACCGTTGTTAGGCAATAGCGTAATATTCCTGCCTTTAAATATATCCCATCCAATCGAAGCCACGATCGCTCAGGTCACCTCCTCCAATGAGGTTGGTTCCACCGCTACTCTGATCTCCGTTGGAATATTCTTGTTGGTATTTGCAGCCATTTCGCTACAACTTCTCCACGAAACTGCAGCTGCGCTTCTTGGCGCAGTAGCGGTGTTTCTGGTTACCTATATCGGCGGGAAACTCAATTCATCATTATCCATTCTCAACTTCGAAGAGGCGATGCGTTTCGTCGATTGGAACGTCATCTTCCTGATCATGGGGATGATGATCTTCATGGCCATCCTGGCCGAAACGAACGTGTTTAAATGGCTAGCGTTTCAATTGTATCGAGCTTCGAAGGGAAACGCCTGGCTTCTGGCCGCGGCTCTTATTACTTTAACCGGAATTACCTCTGCGTTCCTCAATGACGTGACCGCGATCCTGTTGATCGTGCCTCTCTCGATCCAAATCGCTGTCGCCATCGACCTCAATCCTTTCGCCATCGTCATTCCAGAGGTACTAGCATCGAACATCGGCGGTGCAGCGACTCTGATCGGTGATCCACCAAGCACTATTGTCGGATCGCATATTGGACTCAGCTTTGGAGAATATCTCGTCCACATGGCGCCGATTGCGATCATTTGTATGATCGCTCTCATCATCTTCAATCGGCTGCAATACGGCAAGGAATATGAGGGAGCGAAAACAAAGATATCTCCGGTACTGTTGAATAAACTAGCAACAGAATCTGACATTGTTAACCATGCCACACTCTATAAAGCCCTTGTGATAGGTGCTCTAACCTTCGTGCTTTTCTTTACTGCCGATCTCCTGGGTGGGATACCGCCTAGTGTGGTGGCGCTGACCGGCGCATCACTACTGATCCTTTGGGTTCGGCCAGATATGCACCATATGTTACGTGAGGTTGACTGGACCACACTGATCTTCTTCATTGGTTTGTTTGTGGTCGTTGGAGGGTTGGAGGCCACAGGCGCCATTGGTTGGCTGGCTTCTCAGATTCAAATCCTTGCAGGAGAAAGTGTTACCTTAGCTACGATGATGACAACTTGGATCTCAGGCACTGTTTCCGCGATTGTCGCCAACATCCCCTTCACCGTTGCCGCATTGCCGATCGCAGATGTCTTGAGCGCCAATCTGCCCTCCGCGGCGACAAGTCGGGTGATTTACTGGGCTCTGATCCTGGGCGCTGATCTTGGGGGGAACGCCACCTATCTGGGTTCCGCGCCCAACATCGTCGCTGTTGGGTTGCTTACTCAAGCGGGCTTTCGTCTATCCTTTGCCCGTTTTGCACGCGACGGCGTGCCGGTCACGATCCTGACGCTTGTATTGGCCTCCATCTGGCTACTCTTGCGTTACTAAAGGGAGGACTTATATGAGCCTCGTCTTGTGTGCAACTCGAGGGGGTAAGGAGAGCATCATTGCTCAGGACAAAGCGATCGCGCTTGCTAAGGAACAAGGAGCGCCCTTGGTCTTTTTATATATTGCCGATAGCTCATTCTTAAACAAGTCTGCGGCTGCCGTCATTGTCGACGTTGATGAGGAATTGACAGAAATGGGAGAGTTTTTCCTTCTGATGGCCGTGGAGCGCGCAGATCAGGAAGGTGTTAAAGCCAAGGCCGAGGTCCGATCCGGTGTATTCCGTGAGATTTTACCGAACGTTGCGCTTGAGTTGGAGGCTTCGACAATTGTCCTCGGTCATCCGGCTGGTGAAACAAGTCACTTTCAAGAGGCGGAGTTTGAGGCCTACCTGAAGACGCTTGCCCAGGAGACCGGAGCAACGGTTTTGACACCCGAAAAAGAAGCTAGGGAGTAGCCTGATTTGACGTTGCCATTGAAGAATCAAGAGATGTCAACCATTAGATGCTTTGCGCTTCAATGTTCATCACCTTTAGGAAATTTCACATCCACTTGCTGTTTGTGATACCCAACCCTATCCAATTCTCCCGATAAGGAAGCTGCCCCCCCTCACAGCAAAAATCGGATTAGCAACCAACCCATTGCCAGAGCCACTGTGATGAGCAGAGCTGGCATACCCTTACTGAAGAAATAGCGATACGTGATCGGATAACCGACGCGTTCGGAGATCCCGGCCGTGACCATGTTGGCAGAAGCGCCAATTAAAGAACCATTGCCTCCCATGGCGGATCCGACAGAGAGGCAGAAGAACAGCACCAAATTCCCGGCCCCAGGAACTGTTCTCGTAAGATAGCCGACCACAGGAAGCATTGCAGCAGTGAAGGGAATATTAGCGATCACCGTCGAAAACAACGCCCCGACCCATATCACGACAATCATCGCCAGCGGTAGGCTCTCACCGACGATACCTGCAACCCACTGGGCGATAAAACTTACAAGGCCCACTTCTTGGATTGCCCCCACGACAATAAAAAGGGCCATAAAGAAGACCAAGGTGGTCCAGTCGACGGCCTCGATCATCTCCTCAACGTCGGGTCGAATCCAGACCAGTAGCGCGGTCGCGCCCAAAATCGCAGTTACAGCCGGCAGAAGGTGAAAACGCTCCCCGAACAGGAAAAGTACTAGCATACCTAGCCCAACCCATCCCACCTTGCGAAGGTTATCTGGTTCTTTGATCCTGGCGTTCTCCTCGAGCTTCTCATAAAGAACAGGCGAGATGCCCTCCGCTGCGGACACCAGTTCTTTCCGATAGATCAATAGACAGTACGCAAACAGTCCCAGGAGTGCGATGAACACGCCTGGGGTGAGGTTCTTGAGAAAACCCGCAAAAGAGATGTCCGCATAGGAGCCGATCATAATGTTGGTCGGTGTGCCCACAAGGGTGATGATCCCCCCCACATTCGAGGCCATAACCTCCGGCAATAGCAGCGTCAGCGGATTAAGTTCGATCGCTATTGCGATCTGAATCGTAATGGGGGTCATCAAAAGCATGGTTGTGACGTTGTCGAGAAAGGCCGAGGCGATGGCCGTGATCAACATCAGAATTGCCATCAGCAGCCAGGTTTTTCCGCGCGAGATCTGATAAGCAACGAACGCCAACCAATGGAACAGCCCGGTCCCCTCCACCACGGCGATCACGATCATCATGCCCATGATGAGGAAGATCACGTTCCAATCGATATAACGTAGTGCGCCTAGGAAATCAAAGATGTAGGTATTAGGAAAAATCGGTGTAAGTAGGTAACTCACCCCAAGCACAATGGTGATACCTGTCAGGGCTGCAAGCGTGTTATGTAGCTTCTCCAAGGCGATCAGGAGCAACATGCCGATGAAAGCCAAGGTTGCGATCCAAAAGGCGGGGGTTATTTTGCGTTCGAGCTCGATCGTCGGTACAACCAGTGCCTGCTCCGTAGTGAGTCGATCCAAATCATCTGCGGATATCTCTAACGTTACCGTGTGGAAATGACGGCGATCCACCACAAGACTTAAGTCTCTATGGACACCAGCGGGTAAATGAAGATTGAAGTTTCCATCCTCTTGGGTATGCCCTGAAGCCAGAACATCATCACTGGCCCTAAGTTCTACCAAAGCATCGACAACCGGCTGTCCCTGGAAATCGACCACCTCGCCGGTCACCTGTGCCCCTCCCTGATCCGACGGCTGCGCTGAGGCTCCATGAACAATGAAAAGCGTCAGAGCCAATCCTAGGACGAGCACAAACCCAGCTAACCCACGATGGACCCTCACTCCTCACCTCTCGATTCAGCCAACATGACTTTCGATCCCGTTTCTTCTTCCAAGAATTGTACAAAGGATTGGAGACGCTCTGGCGTGAACACGCTTTCTTGGCCCTCCAATCTTGGCCGACCGAGAATGATGTGGGAGACCTCCAGCTCCTTCGCTAGAGCGACGATTTCTTCCATAACATCCCCCTGTCGCACGCTACCCTCCGCAATCACGCCCGACTTGTCAGCTTTTGCCTGGGCTGTAAGTAAAATAAACTCTCCCAGACCCCGCATCTCTTCGGACAAGACATGCGTGCGACTGGTCTCGGTCATCATAAGAAAATCCAAGTTGATCACAAACAGGAAATGAAGACGCTCACCCGTCTGCTTGGCCAATTGAATGCCGAGGTCGATAGGTCCTTGACTGGCCGGTCCGCCACGTATGGCGCATAAAATCCCGCTCATGACTTCTCCTTCCTACATTGGGCCACCGTCACTTGCCGCCTCGTCCTGTGATCGTTAGGATCTCCATCCAACCATCCATAGGCCCACGCCCCTTGAAATCATCTTATTCTACTCCAACATCTATATAAGCTTGACACTTGGACACTCGGGCACTCAGGAGCCACAGGGTGTAGCTGCACTGATGCCTGGGTGCCGTAGTGACATATTCCGGCTTCGGCTCAATCAGCGCTCAACCCGGCCAAGAATACATCCGCCATCTCTAACACGTCGGTCTCGTTCTCATAGGATCGCACCAAGAATCCGGGCATGTTGTTGCCGATCAGCATCTTCGAAACCGTCACACCTCGACGGTAGCAACATAAAACCGACTTACCCAAACCCAGTGCGTACGCGATCTCATACCCCACACCATGTGACGGTGTGCTAACTTCTGCGATCACCCCGTCGCAGGCCTGAATCCACGCGATGTCACGCTGGTAGACCTCGGCAGGATCAACGATCTTCTCCAGCTCCATCACCTCCGGAAGGGCGAGGTGTGCTGTTGGAACTTCATGCCCCGATGCGTGTAGATGCTCCACAATCGCGTGATAAATCGCCTCGTCATCACGCCCCCCTGTGAGTGAGCACGAGAAATAGATGTTCATCCTTCCCACCTCCCCTTCCGGTTGGGTATCGCGGCTTATTGTACGACACCCACGAATAAACTCTTGACGATCAACGACGAGCATGATACCATGCCCGGCGTGCATGCTGCGGTCTGAGAACGGTGAGGTAAGGCCCACCGCCCGGTGATGAATCCAGGCGGTTTTGTGTTACCTTCTCGGTCTACGAAAACTGTAAGACATAGCAACAGGAGGCTGGTAAGAAATGTCGGAAAGATTCCAAGGGACCGTCAAATGGTTCAACGCGGTCAAAGGTTACGGTTTCATAGGTCGCGATGAGGGTGACGACGTCTTTGTCCACTTCAGCGCGATCAATATGGATGGTTACCGTAAATTGGAGGCAGGGCAACAGGTCGAATTCAGTATCGAAACCAGTGATAAGGGCTTGCAGGCGGCGAACGTGGAAGTGATCTAAATCCACCATCTTCAAGCATGCAACCAACGCCCCGCTTCAGCGCGGGGCGTTGTGTTTAGGAGTGTATCTCAGCCCCTGTTACGCAGCCTCGTTTGTGCGTTGAAAGAGGGGATGCCTTTCCCTCTCCCATTCAGGGAGAGGGTGGGGGTGAGGGTAAATTCAATGATTCATCCTCCCCTCTCCCCAAGAGGCGGTCCTGGAAGGAAAACTCATCCTAAGTTTGTCCACGAGACTCGGCAGTGCGTCATCTCATGGATGCTCCCCGCGCTTTCAACTGACTTTCCTGACACAACAACTTATGCTAAGATCGACCTCACAGAGGAACCTATGGACACACGAGATCCAATTCGATTCTTACAGCTCGAAGCTAACCGTTTGCGCGAGGAGAATCGCGAACTCAGGGAGGAGCTAACCATCCTGCGTTCATCAATTCGCATCCTGAGCGCGCTCCAAGATCTCATTCATCAATTGACGCCCGAAACCAACGTGATCTCATTGCTCGACGATCTGTTGGCCTCAGCGCTGGAGGTTCTCGGTGCCAGTGATGGGTCGTTGCTGTTGACCGACGAGGAAACCAGTGAGCTCGTTTTCGCTGTGGTGCACGGCGAAGTCCGCGAGAGTTTGACGGGCTATCGCTTACCTCCAGGTAAGGGAATCGCTGGCTGGGTGGCAACCAATCGAACCCCCCAAATCGTGCGAGATGTGCGCAACGATCCCCGCTTCTACCCACGCGTAGACGAAACCCTCGGCTTTCAAACTCGCACCCTCGCTTGCGTTCCACTCCTTGATGGAGATCGTGTGCTTGGCGTCATTGAGGCCATTAACAAGCTCTCCGATCGTGAGTTTTCACCCGAGGACCATGACCTGTTAATGATCGTTGCTCAATTAGCCGCGGTGGCCATCGCGCGCGCCGAGGCCTTCGCCGAGCAAGCGAGTTAATCCCTCAACTTTGCCCCCAACTCAGATTCCAACTTCTTGATCACCCTAGCTCTGATCTTAGCGACTTCCTCATCCGTTAGCGTCCTATCAGGCGCTTGATAGACTAGAGAGTAAGCCAAACTTTTCTTTCCTTCAGGGATCTGTTCACCTCGGTAGAGATCAAACAAGGTTACCTCGATCAAGAGGCGCCCACCGGTACGCCTGAGGAGAGCTTCAACTTCATTCGCTGGCACCTCCTCGTCCACGACCACCGCAAGATCCTCGAGAACAGGAGGGAAGGCCGGAACCGGTTCCACGGCATGGCTTTCCGGCATGGATTCTAGAATCACTTCCAGATCAAGCTCCGCAGCAACCACCGGTTTCTCGGGCAGATCAAAGCGCTCCCCCACCTTTGGATGCAACTCCCCCAGGACCCCAACCTGACGTTCGCTGAGCAGCACACGGGCGCATTTCCCTGGATGGAAGGTAGGGTGTTCCATAGGTTCGTACTGGACACCTAGGTGTAGTGCGGTCATTAACTCATCGACAAGACCCTTGAGATCGTAGAAATCCATCGGCCCTCGATCGGATCCCTGCCATGTTAGAGGAGACCTGGGCCCAGAGAGCGCGATCACCAAGCGTAAGGGCTCTTCCGGCAGCTCTCCCTCCTCGGCCATCAGGTAAACCTGTCCGATTTCAAAAACAGAAATCCGATCCCGTATGCGGGCATTGCGCTCGACGATCTCTAAGACACTGGCAAGCAGGCTATGTCGCATTACTACCCTGTCGCTGGTGATTGGGTTTGCCAACCCGACATAAGGTCTATCGTCGGGTGGCATCTCAGGGGGAAGGACACGCATCTCTCGTTCCGGTGAGGTCAGTCGATATGTAACCACCTCCTGCAGCCCCAGTCCCACCAATAAATCACGGACCCGCTCCTCACGCTCAAGCTGCGGGTTGCCGTACTGGGGCGGGATAGTATCGGCGATCTGTGTCTCCGGGATGCGGTCGTAGCCGTATATACGAGCGATCTCCTCGATGAGGTCAGCCTGGCCGATCACTCCTTGACCGATATCCAACCTATGATCAGGTGTCATCACGCGCAACGTCTGGCCCTCAACTTCCACTTTGAAGTCCAATCGACTCAGGATATCGGCGATCTCGCTCACCTCTAAGCGAATCCCCAGCCAGCGCTCGACGTCATTTGGAGTGATCTCGACCGTGGAGTCCACCAGCGGAAGGGGGTATGCGTCGACAAGCCCTTCGGCGATCTCCCCGCCGGCTAACTGCGCCACGAAGGTTAGCCCTCGTCGGACGCCGCGCTCGGCCATGGCCGGATGCACTCCCCGCTCGAAACGATACGAAGCATCCGAGATGAGTCTCTGTGAAGCTGTTGTGCGCCGGATGTTGATGAAATTCCAGGCCGCGCCCTCGAGCAGCATGCTGGTCGTGCGTTCGCTGACCTCAGACTCTTCCCCACCCATCACGCCAGCAATGGATAGGGCACCCACGCTGTCGGCCACCAGCACGGTGAAGTCATCCAATTCGCGGTCAACCCCATCCAACGTGGTCAGACGCTCGTCCGGTTCTGCGAGACGCGTGAGGATCGTCGGCGGTTCACCACCTGCCCTTTCCACCAACACATCGTAATCAAAAGCATGCAACGGCTCACCTAATTCGAGCATCACGTAGTTGGTGGCATCGACGATGTTGTTGATCGGACGCATCCCGGCCAATCTCAGACGACGTTGGACCCAGTAGGGGCTGGGGGCGATTTTCACCCCTTCGATCAAACCCAGCACAAAGCGCGGGTTGAGTTCTGGACTACGAATCTCAAGGTATACCCGTCCCTCGATGGGTGGGCCGCTCCATTCCACCTCGTACGACGGCTCCTTCAACCGGGCACCCGTGAGGGCTGCGATCTCGCGCGCAACCCCCAGAATGTTCGCGTTGCGGGCGATGTTAGGCGTGATGGCGATGTCGAGGACGACGTCGCCCATGTAATCCACCAGCGACATCCCAACCGAAGCATCGTCGTCGAGGATGATGATGCCCTCATGCTCGTCGGAGATACCGAGTTCTTTCTCCGAGCACGCCATCGAAAACGACTCGATGCCACGGATCTTGGTCCGTTTCAAAGTCATCAATTCGTGACCGGGTTTATGTCCATAGAAGATCTGGGCTCCCTCGCGCGCGTAGGCCACCTTGAACGGCTGCTCTAATGGTCCCTGTCCCTTGTAAGGAAACAGGTTGGGCGCGCCGGTGAGTACAATGTGCTCCTGCGTTCCATCATCCAATCGACAAAGCACCAGCCGGTCGGCGTCGGGATGGGGCATCACCTCCAAGATCGCTCCAACCACGATCTTTTCCGGATCCCAGGCCAACCCGGTAACGTTGGTTTCCACTTGTCGCCCCCCGCTTGTGTGGCCTTCGATGTTGGCTGTTGGTAGGGGCAGACCGACGAAACGAACTTCCTCGACCTCTAAACCGGCCAGCGTCAACCGATGAACCAGTTCGGCGATCGGAAGTTCGATTTCTACGAAGTCCTTGAGCCAAGAAAGTGGGGTTTCCATAAGCACATCCTTGAGTAATAAGGTTTTGTTCTAAGGGATCAGGGATTAGGGATCAGGCCTAGTCAGATCATATTCGGTTGACCAGCCTTCATCTCTGATCTTCAGAGAGATGTCTTCTTGTCGATTTCGCTTGAGATATTCGATGTACCCATTGAGCAAGCGGTAGACTTCTCTCCATATTTCACGGCAAGTCCGCAAGCTATCTTCGGGAATATAGCCAAGATCGTGAGCTAGTATTAGATGGCTTAGTGTCTCATCCAATGAGCCCCGAGCGATATAGCAAAAGCGAATGGCATCTTGGTAGTGATAACGCCCATGGGCTTCGGCGATATTCGCCGGAACACTTTGTACTGCACGGCGAAGTTGCTGAGATAACGCGAATTTCTCCTCAACCGGAAACATCAACAATTACTCTTTGCAAACCAACACGGCTAACGTCCGAGCTTTCTGCCAGACTTGAAGACTTTCTAGCCCTTTCATGTTCATTGTCCCCCGGCTCTTTCCTTTGTATCTCCTAATCCCTGATCCCAAATCCCTAATCCCCGCCTATAGGCCTATTCCAATCCAGCCATCCTTGTTGCCCTGGTGCCCAAGCGCCAAAGTGCCCCCCTTAGAACTGCTCCAAAAACCTCAAATCATTCCCCCAGAAATAACGAATATCATCAATTCCATGTTTAAGCATCGTGATCCGTTCTGGGCCCATACCAAAGGCGAAGCCGGTGAAAATTTCTGGATCGTAGCCTCCGTTGCGGAGCACGATGGGATGAACCATTCCGCAACCAAGGATCTCTAGCCATCCAGTTCGTCTGCAAACCGGGCACCCCTTTCCATCGCAAATGAAGCATTCGATATCCATTTCGGCCGAGGGTTCGGTGAATGGGAAGTGCGCGGCACGAAAACGAGTGCCTACTTGTCCCCCAAACATGCGGCGGGCGAAGGCATTAAGGGTACCCTTCAAATCAGCGAAGGTGATGCGATGTCCGACAGCAAGACCTTCCACCTGGTTAAACTGGATCTCCGCCCGTGCGGTGATCTGTTCATAGCGGTAGCACATCCCGGGCAAGATCACACGTATGGATTCCGGTGCCCGCTCACGCATCACGTGGATTTGACCGGGCGAGGTGTGCGTCCAGAGGAGAATGTTAGGATCCGTAGTGTGGAAGGTGTCCCACATGTCGCGCGCGGGGTGGTGTTCAGGCA
>DUEW01000209.1 GCA_011174845.1 Anaerolineae bacterium
GACGCTGTCAATCAACCCGTGTGTCAGTATCAGCGGGATCAGGTTGTGCGACTTGTTATAGAAGTAGCCGAATACCAACCCAATCAAGAAAGTGTACAATATGTGGAATAGCATCCCCGGCACGTCTAACGGACGAACATGCCAGACGAAATGCCACAGCCCAAAGAGCGTCGCTTGGATGAGGTTTGCCTTGCGTCCACTATAAACCTGATTGAGATGCGTCTGCATATACCCTCGAAACAATCCTTCCTCACTGATACCCACGCAAAACGTCATGAACGGCATCGTCAGCATAAAGGGCGCGGGATCGTAGCCAATGATTGCACTTTGCCCTATCACCGCGTAAACTAAGGATCCGCCAATGGCTGAAAAGGAGACCTCGTAGACTAGGTAGTATACAAACCCGAGCAAGAGTGCTCGACCAAGCTTCCTCGTCTTGAAACCGAAAACCGAGAGATCTGTGCCTTCAAGAACGACCATCGTCAAGACGACGAGAAAGACGACGGGCGTCTTTTCGTAAGCCATGTCTAAGAGTAGGACTGCCGGAATGCGGATGAGCAAAGCCAAGGCGAAGAGCAGCAACACTGCCAGCAAAATGGTGTGTTTTCCCCGTTGGCGGATCTGCTCTGACAGCTTTGTCTGTTGACGGTGATTTCTGTACCAAATGTAGAGGGGAATTAGGAGAACTTGAGACAGCGTTGCAGGAATCATGTTGACTCCTGCGACACCTATGTAGCCCAACCAGTTACTTGCGAATACTGTGGCTGAAGTAGCCAAGTAGACGATGAGAATCTTGACAACCCTGCCCTCCACAACGCTCCCTCTGAACCTTTGCACCCAGGCACGATGAGAGGTGTAGGTTTGGTCAAGTTGCATTTGAAACTTTTGATGTATCCGTCATCTCGATAGATTGTAGCAGCGAATTGCTGGAACTGCCTTTCATCATTTGGTTACAGAGTACGTGAAAATCTACGTCGATGAGAATCGGGAAAGTTATATAGTAGAAGCCTACTGATGCTAACGACTAAGGGGAGCCAGGGCGAACCTGGCTGAGAGGGCGGTTCTGGCACCGTCGACCCTTTGAACCTGATCCAGATAATACTGGCGGAGGGACACAGTGTGAGCAAACCTATATTTCAAACCAAAGTCATCGCGGAAATTGTCGTTTTTGTTGCTCTGTCAACTGCTCTTAGTTTCATCAAATTGTTTAGTCTTCCACAGGGCGGATCGGTAACCGCCGGATCTATGGTGCCGATTCTCTGGCTCTCCTTGAGACGGGGCGGAAAGATCGGCATATTCGCCTGTGCGATCTATGGGTTGATCCAATTGTTTGTGGAGCCCTTCCTCTTTCACCCTGCTCAAGTACTGTTGGACTATCCGATAGCCTTCGGGGTGATCGGTCTTGCAGGCTTCTTTCAGAAGCGACCCTTTGTGGGTGTAAACGTTGGGATACTGGGGCGTTTCGTGGCGCACTTCGTGTCTGGTGTGGTGTTCTTTGGTGAATACGCGCCAGAAGGGATGAGTCCGATCGTCTACTCGGCGATCTACAATGGCGGCTATATTCTTCCGGAGCTGGCGGTGAGCATCTACATAACCTATCTCCTCGTGGAAACGGGAACATTGAAGATCTTCCTTTGAGGAAGCCTTTGAGGAACGGCTCTATGCCTAAGCTTAAGACGGGAATCCTAGAACTGGACCATCTTATCGGTGGGATTGAATCCGGCTCCAGGACGATCTTATATGGGCCTCCCGGTAGCGGTAAGACAGTTTTTGCGATGCAGTTCTTGTGGCAGGGGCTCCGAAGCGGTGAAACCGTCTCGTTTGACGTCATGGACAAACCGTTCCCCCGACTGCGATCCTATTTCAAGTCGTTTGGCTGGGACATCGCGCCCTACGAAGCCAAGAAGCAGTTCATTTCGATCCAAGCCTTTCCCCACTTCGAGCCGTACCCTCGAGACCCACATGTGGTCTATTTCGATCTCGAGGATTTTGAGGAGATGAAGCGTATCGACCGACTGCTTTCCGATAGCAAGGTGGCGCGGTTCGCCGCCGGCGACTTCAGCGAGCATATGTTCGCCCTCTACGAGCTCAAGTATATGCTTCCGGTGGAGCATTGGACGATCAACTGGTGCCACTTTGACAACATCGCCAACATCGACATCATGACTGAGGCCACTCAGAAAGATCCAGCCACCCAACGGGCCACAGATCTAGACTTCAACACCGCACATAACCTGATTTTCTTTCGCTTCAACGAGAGCACCCTGCAACGGGAAATGCGCCTAGTGAAGCTGGAAGGGTGTTTCCACCCTCTCGAGTGGCTCCCCTTCACAATCACCGAAAAGGGAATCCAGATCCCCAAACCCTAACCGAACCCCGCGCTTCAACTGCGCTCCGTGGAGGAGACATGTCTTGGGAAAACTCGCACCTGACGCCCTCCGAGAGGTGATCAGCTGTATCAAAAAGACCGTGGAGGTAATCGTTCCGCCGAAGCCTGGATTTGATGCAGGCGCTCATAAGATCAGCGACGACATCTGTATAGTTATCGCCACGGACCCGTGTTTAGGCGTTCCCAAGGAGTGGTTCGGCTGGTTCCTCATCCACTACGCGGCTTCAGATGTTGCGGTGTTCGGGGCGCAACCTAGATTCTGCACAATCAATCTATTGGGTGCGCCGGGAACCCGCAAAGAACGCTTCAAAGCAGTCATGAAACAAGCCTGCGCCGCCGCAGATGACGTTGGGATGAGTATCATCACGGGGCACACGGGGACTTACGGGGGCATACTGGATCTCATTGGTACGTGTACAGCCTATGGCTTCATACACAAAGAGCAGATCATAACACCCGGCGGCGCACAGCCTGGAGACTACCTGATCTGTACCAAACCGGTTGGTCTAGAGACTGTAGTCAATTTCGCATTGACCCGCCAAACTTTGGCAGAGAAGCTGTTTGGACGTGAACGAACGCTCTGTTTGGCCGAGCAGATCAGTATGCAGACTTGTGTTGAGGAAGCACTTTTGATGGCGAAGCTGGGGGGCGTCTCCGCCATGCATGACGCAACTGAGGGCGGCCTCGTCGCCGCATTGAACGAGATCGCAGAAGCCTCTCATGTTGGGTTTCAGCTTGACTACGAGTGGCTGCCTCTGCCCCTGGAGCTCCAGAAACTGGCAACGCACTTCGATCTCTCACGAGCAGAGGTGCTCTCAGCTTCTTCGACTGGGACTCTACTGGCGGGAGTATCACCATCACGTAAAGACCGAATCATTGACTCGCTGGCCAAACGTGGATTTGACGCTAAAATCGTCGGCGTCCTAACCGAAAGTAAGCAGCGGCTAATCCAATACGCGGGAGAGGAGCTGCAGTTTCCACGACAGGCAGCTGATCCCTACGCCAAGATACTAGCAGAGGCGACATGA
>DUEW01000021.1 GCA_011174845.1 Anaerolineae bacterium
GGGTGCGGGTGGTGAAGAACAAGGTAGCGCCGCCGTTCAAGGTGGCGGAGTTTGATATCATGTACAACGAAGGGATCTCGAAGGTGGGAGATATCTTGGATCTGGGTGTGGAAATGGAATTGATCGAGAAACGTGGCTCTTATTATTCTTATGGTGATTTGCGGATAGGGCAGGGCAGAGAAAACGCGAAAGACTATTTGAGGCAAAATCCAGAGTTGGTGGAGGAGTTGGACGCTGGTATTCGGGCTGCGGCTGGTTATACGACGGAGCCCGCTAATCTTGATGCGTAGCTGCGCGAGAAGCAATCGCGCGTTCGTCTAAAGACGCTGCGCCAGATGAGTGTTTTCAGGGACAGGGCGCGGCAATGGCAACGTGAATATTCTCTGAGACGAGATTTGACTCCGCTAGGTACTTTTGTGTTCGAGCGGAAGGTGATGGAAGTATGAAATCGCCCCATGGGGCATGAACCTAACAACCGAGCTGCTGCCAGAGCTGGTCTAGCTCTGCATAGCTAAGCGGCGTCGAATCTATACTACGAGATTCCCAATCGTTGGGCATGCTGCCTTCAGCCGTGGTCCGGGTCCCCGGGTCGCGGCTGCAATCGTTAAATCGGGAGTTGAACATGGCGGGTGTGATTACCGCCCTAAAACAGCAATCAAGAGATCGTAATCGTGTCAATGTCTTTCTGGATGGCGCGTATCAATTCAGTATCGCTGAGGCTCTTGCGGAAGGCCTCCAAATCGGTGAGGTCTATTCGGATGAGCAAATCAAAGAATTGAAGCAGCGGGACCTGGAAGAGGTGAATTATCGACGCGCCCTTCGTCTGATTAGTCGTAGACCTCGATCGGAATTTGAGCTGCGGAGAAATTTCGAGCAGAGACAAGTGCCGCTCGAGGTTCAGGATAACATCCTCCTTCGGTTGCGAGAGACAGATTTGGTTGATGATTGGTCATTCGCCCGTGCGTGGGTGGAGAATCGCTTAGCTTTTCGACCACGAAGCTCGCGTACTTTGAAGGATGAATTACGTAAGAAGGGCGTGCCAAGGGATGCGATCGAAGCCGCGTTGCAGGATTATGATGATGAACAAGCGGCGTATCAAGCTGCCCAAAAGGCCGCCCGACGTTGGAGCGCTTCAAACTGGGAGGAATTTCGGCAACGTGTCGGGGCCTACTTGTCCCGACGGGGCTTTGTTTACTCGTTGATATCTCCAGTCGTTGCACGCGTGTGGCGTGAGACGATCGGCTGTGAAGGGGAAAGTGAGGTTTGAAAGTGAATACAACCTGGGTGATTGTGTTTGTGATCGCCTTGGTCGCAGGTGTGGTTATTGGGTATTTTCTGCGGCAATTGCAGATCGAGCGTGACCTAAGGCGACGTCGTTCTGAGGCCGACCGTATCTTGGAGGAATCACGAACGAAAGCGAGAGAAATTGAACTTAAAGCGAGGGACATTGCAATCAGTACCCGCGACGAGTCTGAGGCTGAGATCTCTCGTCGACGGGCAGAACTCTCAAAGGAGGAAGATCGTTTGCAACAACGTCGAGCGAATATAGACAAGCGTCTTGATCAAATTGAAAAACGTGATCAACAGCTCGGCAAACGCCAAAGTTCTCTCGATCGACGTGCGAATGAATTAGAGCAGCGTCATGCTGAAACCATGGCTGAACTGGAGCGTGTTTCTAGCATGACCAAGGATGAAGCGAAAGCGCAGCTGCTTGAGGAAGTGGAGCGGGAAGCTAGAGCTGATATGGTCCGCATCATTCGACAGATTGAAGAGGAAGCCCAATCGGAGGGGGAGAGGAGAGCACGCGAACTAATCGCTGATGCTATACAGCGCGTTGCCTCTGAACATGTCGCTGAAATCACCGTGTCTGTTGTATCCCTGCCTTCAGATGACATGAAAGGTCGTATCATCGGGCGCAATGGTCGAAACATACGAACTTTTGAACAGGCTGCCGGGGTAGATGTCGTGGTTGATGACACACCAGAAGCAGTGACAATATCGTGCTTTGATCCTGTTCGGCGTGAAGTCGCCCGACGTTCGATGGAGAAACTAGTGCTCGATGGTCGAATCCATCCTGCACAAATCGAGAAGATCGTTGATCAAATGGCCCACGAAGTGGATCGGGTGATCGTTGAAGAAGGCGAGAAGGCATCTTTCGAAGCCGGCGTTCCAGGGTTGCACCCAGAGATCATCAAAAAGTTGGGTCGACTGAAATTCCGCACCTCTTACGGTCAAAATCAACTATCTCACGCGGTTGAGACAGCGCAATTAGCAGGGGTGATCGCCGCAGAATTGGGCGCTGATGTCGAGGCGGCCAAAGCCGGCGGCTTGCTTCATGATTTGGGGAAGGCCATGGATCATGAGGTGGAGGGGACTCACGCTGCAATTGGTGCCGATTTTTGTCGACGCTACGGCGTAAACCCAACAATTGTGAATATCATTGACGCTCATCATCATGAAACTGAGCAGGATTCAGTGGAGGCCGTGATTGTCGAAGCAGCGGATGCCATCAGTGGCGCTCGACCCGGAGCTCGCCGTGAAAGTCTGGAGCAATACATCAAGCGTATCCGCGCCTTGGAGGAGGTCGCCAATTCCTTCTCCGGCGTTTCTCAAAGCTATGCACTTCAGGCAGGACGTGAAATTCGAGTGATCGTGCAACCTGAAGACATCGATGACTTAGAAGCCACTCGCTTAGCTCGATCCGTGGCAAAAAAGATTGAAGAGGGGATGCAGTATCCAGGTCAAATAAAGGTGACCGTCATTCGGGAGACACGATCGATCGATTACGCGAAATAAGAACCATTTTAGCTTCTTGGGTAGAAAAGGGTTCTTGCCTGAACACCTTTTCATCGTCACGAACAACAAAGGGGATTTTGGTTGATTTTTTTAACAAAGAAGAGAAGCGCCCCAGTGAGCACTGGGGCGCTATGTATTTAATCACCGGGGTCGCGGTAAACCATAGAGATACCAGAAAGTATCCCGGGGGTAGATATCTTCTAATCGGGGATCCCATACGAAGGCTCCTGGGACGAAGATCTTTCTCAATCGAAGATCCAGGCTTCGCATTTCTTCCACCTGTGGTTTGATCTCCGGTTGTTGAATTGCTAGGCTTGCCAGGCGCTCGAACATCACTCGATATCGGACTTCGTATATGTAATTTTCTGGGGTCTCAACTCGCTCCTCGATGTCAACCAAATACGCTCGCCATAAGTTCAATCTGCTGCGTACTTCTTGAGTAGCTTTTCGCTCCAATCCCACTGTCCATTTCGTGCGCACTTTTTCCATTTGAAGCCTGAGCTTATAGAGCTCGGAAGCCTGAGATGGGGAGAGGTCCTTTTCCTGAGCGTTTAGTTCATCCAGCGTCAGGATTAGACCCCCAAGGGTTAAACGTGGTAATGGCGGCCCAACGGGCATCCGTTTCGATAATGGCCAGAATACCTCGGAGGAAAGGAGGTAGTCTTCAATCTCCTCCAGCATGAAACTGGCCATTTTTAGATTGTATTCATGGGGTTGCATCGGGCTCAGAGGTCCCCAAAGTTTGATTGATGGCGTCCAAGAGGCTGCCGCGGGTGATCGGTTTTAGTAGATAATGGGTCACGCCGAGGCTGAATCCAATTTCCTTATCCTCCTCACTGCTCATGGCGGTAAGAAATATAACCGGTGGTGGAGGGTTCGGGTCTCTGTTTAATTGACGCATCACATCAAATCCGGAGACATCAGGCATCATGA
Organism: Anaerolineae bacterium; assembly: GCA_011174845.1. Lineage (GTDB taxonomy): Bacteria > Chloroflexota > Anaerolineae > Anaerolineales > E44-bin32 > DUEZ01. The sequence goes on from DUEW01000021.1 coordinate 3,730, forward strand.
TGTCCAAGATGACCACATCGAAGGTTTGCTCTCGAATCAACCGCAAGGCTGCTTGACCACCTGTGGCCGTTTGAACCTCGTATCCTGCCGTCTGCAGGGTTAATTTAATCAATCCTAAGGTATCAACTTCATCGTCGACCACCAAGATGCGTAAATCGTTAGCCATTACGTCTCTCCGACCGGATAAGGAGTTGGTATTGTATACCTCCTATGTCTGATCTGACAACCCTCACCTATCATTGAGGCCTTTTCGATTGTACCCACCGGATGACGAATCATCTAGGTGGACTTTATTCCATGAAAGTCCTCAAGATGATCTGCAAGCAACCTTCTCTAGCGACAACGAATGGCTAAGCACATAAGAAATTTCGTATCAGGCATCATCGTTTGCGGGAAAGGATCAGACATTCCAGAGAAGGACCAGGTTCTCAGTTCATTCCGTTCCGAAGTCGTGAAGGGGGCTGCTGCAAAAACGACGACCGAAAGGGACAGGTGGATGTATGTGGGGTGCGGTCGTGAACCCACCCTCGACATACACCACTCCCTTTCTCACAGTTAGGCTTTTTTCAGTGTAGCCGGAAGTGGGATTTCGCTCTATGGCTAATCTTATTAAGATAATGATCTCTTGGCTAGCGCTCTATCACGATGAAAACGATGGTTCCCAAAAACGAAAGTCATCCTGAGCCTTGTCCTGAGCCAGCCGAAGGGCTGTCAAAGGATGACGCATAACTGTGGTACGTACCCTTCGACCCCTCGACGGGCTCGGGACAATCCAGGCTCAGGGTGCTTTTTTCGCTATTATGTATCAAATCTTGGTTGACAGAGCACTAGACATGCGAGTCTATCGTTTACTCAGTCCAAGAGAGATGGAAGTAACAAAAGGAGCGGCCGTTCGAGATAGTTCTTAAAAACCTGGAGCCATCTGGCAGCCTCAGCCCCATCGGTAACGCGGTGATCTGCCGATAGGGTGCATTTTATCCTCTGGCCAGGTACTACTTTCCCCTCATGAACTACGGGTACGTCCTGCACGCTCCCTATTGCTAGGATAGCTGCTTCAGGGGGGTTGATGATGGCGATGAAATGGTCGACATCGAACATGCCCATATTTGACACCGTGAATGTGGATCCTTCGATATCTTCAGGTCGGACCCGACCTTCGCGTGCCCTCGCGACAGTTTGACGAGTTTCACTGGAGATCACTCGCAAAGGTTTGATGTCGGCATCCCGAATGACGATCGTTAACAACCCATCTTCGACGGCGACAGCTACGCCGATATTTATTTCTCCGTGGTGGATAATCTCCTCACCCGCCAAGGATGCGTTGAGGTTGGGGAATTCTCGCAACGCTAAAGCGGCTGCTTTAACGATGAAATCGTTCACTGAGATCTTTTCCCCCTCAGATAGCATGGTATTTAATTCGCTTCTTAATGTCATCATCGGTGCTGCATCAACATCAGTGGTCACGTAGAAGTGGGGGAGTTGTTGCTTGGCAGCGGTCATCCGTCTACCGATGATGCCTCGCAGCTTGCTTATCGGTATGCGCTCGGTTTCTCGCCGTTCACTTGGAGGAACAAAACGTGGGACTTCAACGAGGGGGATTGGCGGTTCTCGCAAGAAGGTCTCAACGTCTCGTTTGACGATCCTCCCGCTAGGCCCCGTGCCTGGGACGCTACTCAAATCGATACCACGTTCGTTCGCTAGCCGACGAGCGACTGGTGAAGCTCGAACGCCGTCGGGTAAGCGTCCCTCAAAAGCGATCTCAGGTTCTGCCGCGGTAGGCTCCGTTTTCGCCAAGCCAGGTTCGGATGTCGATTCTTGAGTCTCAGAAACAGGCTCTCTTTCACTGACTTCACCCAGGATGGCTTCCAAATCGATCTCCTCATCAGCCGCTCCAACGACGGCAATCGGTGCGCCAACAGGAGCCGTTGTGCCCTCATCGATAATATGTTTCCTGACTACCCCACTTATGATGGCCTCGACCTCCACGGTGGCCTTGTCAGTTTCGATTTCAGCCAACACCTCGCCTTTATCCACTTCTTCATCTTCGGCTTTCAACCAACGAACGAGCAAGCCTTCAGCCATATCGAATCCGAGCTTGGGCATGGTAATAACTTCGGCCATCAGAGCACCTCTTTCACCGCGCTAATTACGTCATCTACTTGAGGGAGTGCGAGTTGTTCCAACTCACGATTATAGGGAAGGGGGACCTCCTTTTGGGCCACGCGCCGGATGGGCGCATCAGCATAATCGAAGGCCTCTTCATAAAGACGGGTGGCGACTTCAGCACCAATGCCATAAGAGGGCCAACCCTCTTCCACGATCACACAACGGTTGGTCCTACGAAAGGAAGCCACCACCGGTTCTATATCCAGAGGTCGGAGTGAGCGTAAGTCGACGATTTCAACCTCCACACCATCCTGCGCGAGTTGATCGGCCGCCTGCAAAGACACCTGCAGCATCTTTGAATAAGTTACGAGGGTTACATCGTCCCCCTGGCGCTGCACTTTTGAAACGCCGATCGGCTCGAGGTACTCGCCATCTGGGACTTCACCACGTGTTTGGTAAAGCGTTGCGTGCTCAATAAACATAACTGGATCATCTGTACGGATGGCAGACTTGAGCAGACCTTTGGCATCGTATGGTGTTCCTGGGGCTACGACCTTCAGTCCTGGAAAGTGGGCGAACACGACGTCTGGAGTCTGGGAGTGTGTGGCACCTAATTGCCTTCCGCCACCTCCTACAGTTCTGATGACTAATGGGATCGTGAACTGTCCACCGAACATGCTCCGCAATTTGGCACTGTGGTTCACGATTTGATCCATTGCGAGGAAGGCGAAGTTGATCGTCATCAATTCCGCTACTGGGCGGAGTCCCGCCATGGCTGCGCCGTTTGCTGCGCCGATAATCACGCCCTCGGCGATGGGTGTGTCCCGTACACGCTCCGGGCCAAAATGGTCGTAGAAACCTTTAGTGACAGCATAAGTTCCGCCCCAAAGGCCAACCTCTTCGCCTATGATGAAGACTCGTTCGTCTCGCTCCATCTCTTCCCACAGAGCTTGGGAAATTGCTTGACGCATCGTCATCACGGTCATGGTTCACTCAACTCCTTCAACGTAGATGTCTTGGAACAATGCCTCCGGCGCGGGGTCGGGGCTCGTCTCTGCGAACTGCACCGCCTGTTGAATTTCATCTTCGACCTTCTGATCCTCCGCATCAAGCGTCTCCAGGTTATGATGCCCGTTTTCGAGAAGGTAATTTCGAAAGATCCCAATGGGGTCGTCGTCCTTCCATTTTTGTACCTCATCGCTTTCTCGGTATCGCTCAGGATCTCCCATGGAGTGACCACGAAAGCGATAGGTAACAACCTCTAACAGGTAAGGTCCTTCCTTACGAACGTATTCCAAGGCTTTTTCTGTTGCTGCACGTACTTGAAGGATGTCCATTCCATCCACACGGTCGTTCTGCATACCGTACCCATCTGCTTTTCTGCGGATTTCACTCACTGCGGAGGCGCGTTCGACAGAAGTTCCCATCCCGTACTGGTTGTTTTCGCAAACCCAAAGAACTGGCAAGCTCCAAACCATGGATAAGTTTAATGATTCGTGAAAATAACCGATGTTTGTAGCGCCATCACCGAAGAGGCATATCGTGGCAGCTTCAGAACCTTGATATTTATCCGCAAGAGCCATGCCCACCGCGAGAGGTAGGTGAGCTCCGACAATCGCGTGCCCGCCCCAAAAGTTGAGATTGACGTCAGCCAGGTGCATGGAGCCACCTTTACCCTTTGAACAACCCGTTTTTTTGCCAAGGAGCTCAGCCATCACAATCTCTGCTGACATTCCACATGAGATAGCAATTCCATGATCACGATAGGCAGTTATCACTCGATCCTCGGGTCGGCGGCTTGAGACCACTCCGCTGCCAACGGCCTCCTGACCGATATAAAGATGGAGAAAGCCACCTACCTTTCCTTGTTGGTAGAGCTCAGCAGCTTTCTCCTCCAAACGTCTAACTAATACCATTTCGTGATAGAGGAGCAACATCTCACCCTTGTCCATTACTACTCCTTCTACAGACGGGTATCTAGAATGATCTCAGCAACCCTGCGGTTGGTCACCGAGGGAGCTGAAGGAATCCATATATACAATCGAAGGCTGGGCTCCCATGCCCGGCCGCATGGCCACCGCCACTGCTGATGTTAGCTTTTCAGGTTCGCTCATTTTACCCTTAAACTTTGAGGAAGCTGTGGAATTGGTCGAGGATCGATGGGTTCAGAAATCTGTCTCCGAGGATTTGACCGATCTTAATGAGGGAAGTCTAATCGATGAGAGACGCTGTCACGGTAAGAGGCCGAGCGCTTGAAGGTCATACTCGTTCATGGCAGGGTCGGCGCCCTGTGGGAGGCTGAGGTGGAGTACAAATTCACGAGACTCGTTTCCAGGCAAGATTTCGGGAAGATGAGTCCACCCTGCCGTGAGCAATTCGCCCGCAGTTGAGTGAACCGCAGCTAGGACTGTAGCTGATTCGACCCCACTCTTGTTGGGATTGAAAATCACACCTTTGATAAAAAGTGAGCTTCCTATGGGCTCATATTGGGTGATTTGTACGTCTAGCTGGACAAGGGTTCGATCTGAGGGGCGTGACGCATACCGATCGATAAGGGTCTCCGCGGTCAGTTCTCCAATCTGTGCCTCATGTCTCGCCAATTGAGTTGTCAACCCTGGGAAGTCAGTGAAAGCGTAGGGTCGGCTTTCTCCTGGTCTCAGCGGCAATGATGGTCTGATAGAAGCGATTGCCAGGATCTCGTCATCGATGCGCAAGACGATCAGGAATTCCATCATAAAAGGTTGTTGATCTTCGTTGGTTATCGTCCCGAGAATCAACGGCGCTCCCTGTTCGGTAAACAACACTTTAGGCGGAGTCGAGACGGTCAAAGGAGCTAGCAATTCACCTCGAGTGGGGGTTGCGCTGTAATAGGGGAGAAAATCAACTTCACCCGGATCTTTAGACGACAAGACCAGGAAGGGAACCCGATCACCAGGGTCAAGCATGGAGAGGCAAGCGGTATATGGGAGAAGGTCTATCGGGTCACCTTGGGGATCGACCACGAGAAGTCCAAGAGCATCGATCACGACGGATGCTGCATTGGGGTTTTCCACCAAACCAAGGATAGCCATCCCTCCATCGATGGTTGGGACAGTCGTAAGATCACCGATTTCCAGCTTTGCTTCTGGATGTTCCGATGATTGGAAGGTGCCAATGTGTGCGGTGACCGAAGCGGCTTCACCAACATTGGTGAAGTAGGCTTTAAAGGGGCTTGCCGCCTTTGGGTTCAAACGGGTTAAGAACGGATGGACGACTTGTTCTGAAAGTAGATTCTCGTCCTTATCTAGGATCGAGATATGAATGGAGATCGATTCGATCTGCTCCCTGGATTGATTCTCCAGGATACCGATCACATAGCGATCGCCGTGATCATCGCCGGGCAACAAGTTTAAATCCTGGATGACGATTTCAGTGGGCGGAGTAGGTGAAGGGGTTGTGGTTTTGGTTGAAAGGGGTGTAGCAGTTGCGCTAGATATAAGGGAAGGGGTTGGTTGAACCTCTGAGGTACACCCGACCGAAACCGATGTAATGAATACAAGAATGGAGATGATCTTTAATCGCACAAGGTTAGGATACCGTAAAAGGTCCCGAAATGCAGGCGATCGCCCTAGATGCTCGTGATCTAAGTGAGAGGGGTAGATAAAGCCTCCTGATGAAATTGTGCCACGCTTAGCCGTTGGAGGAGAGCGAAGGTGACGATTAAACCAAACGCCTCGAGGAAGAAAATAGATGCGTAGGCAACAGCTTCCGAGTTAGATATCAACAAGACGACATCATGGACCAGACCCCCACCGACAGATGCCAGACCGTTTGCCATCGCTTGTGCAAGGGTCCATGCACCCATGTAGATACCGGTTCTGCCTCCTACGGACATGCCCATCATGATCGCTAACCCACCGACGTTGAACAGCCCCATACCGAAACCCATCAGGAGGACGATCATGTTGACCCAATGTGTGCCATGGGTGAGAGATACCAAACCCAGGGCAATGAACGAGATGCTGGATATAAGCAGTCCCATCCCAACAGTGAGCTTATTGCCCCACCGATTCGAGAGCCAACTCCCGGCCAAAGCCATACCACTTAAAACACCGACCATCTGGAATGCGTTGAAGCGGGTTGTCTCTCCCACGCTCATACCGAGCACATCACCTCCAAAGGGCTCTAATACAACGTTTTGGAGGAACAGGAATAAGATCCCTGAGAACAAGAAGAGGAAGAAGATCCGTGTCTGTCGTCCCGAAATCATTAATGCCCAAGCCTGCCGACCCGTAATCGCATCTGAGGATGGCATAGCGTGCAGGGGAGGTTCGATCCCCCATACCGAGATCAACGTTAACCCCATAACGATGGCCCCCATGATGACGAACAAGGCGATGAGGCGATCTTGGGAATACTGCTCCAAAATGCCAACGCCGAGGAAGACCCCGGCAAGTATCCCTATCATCATCATGGACCAAACGACTGCTACCGCCTTTCCACGCTCGCGTTCAGGTGTCAGGTCCGCAATCAAGGAGAGGTAAGCGGTACCAGTGGTGTACATACCGGTACCCAGCAAAAGGAAGACGGCTCCGGCCAGTAGTGCGGCGGGAAGTGATCCATCTGTCGATTCAAGGTTAAGCGCCACCGAGGGGGCAGCAATGGTTGCAGCTGCGGTGATTAGTGTTCCAACAAGAATATATGGCGTCCGATGAAAACCGAAGTAGGGGTGCCGATCGGAACGATGCCCCAGAGGAATCGCTAGAGGGGCGGCGAAGTAATGGATGCCGATGACCATGCTGATCAACCTGAGATCGAGCCCCATCTCCACCTTCATCACCCGGTTTAAGATTCCCACAGCCAGGACGGAAAGCATTCCTGCCGCAAATTGGCGTAGGCCCAAGCGGATCAATCGAAGAAGCGGCAAACTTTTCCCTCCATGTGTCTTGACCCCTCGGCGGGGCAGGGATTTCGGTTCCCTGATCTTAGCCATTGATATACGACGATCCAGAAAGGTGGTAGAGATCAAATCCTCACGTATCATAAGCTTCCGTATGTTTGTTGAGGGAGGTGTCAATGTGAAGTTGTTGCGCCTCGAGGATCATCGTGCAGTGTGGATCGGTCATGTTCTCCGACTAAAGAATAACCAACCTTGAATGATCCCTTATGGTGTTACGGTAGGGATGGGAGTTGGCAAGAAAGGTTCGTCGGTAAATGGAAATTGCTCGTAGAACGTGTCATCGTAATTGTATAAACCGAAATCGCTTATAGAATCGAAGCCTTCTCCAACACCAACTTTGCATAGGGCGATGTGCTCACGAAGAAGACAGCGATAGAGTTCATCGTTAGCAAGCATCTCCGCCAACGTAATAAGTTCATCCCTTGAATTTGCTAGCAGGATAAGTGTGGTGCGTCCATCCGTACGGGAAAGTAGCATTGTCCCGATCCCTGCCGGGTTCAATTGACCGAAGCCTGGTACCGATAGAGAGCCGTCTTCGGAGTCTTCTGGCAACACCAGTCCTTTAAAAGGCTCGAGAAGTAGCCGAAGATCTTCCGATGGGCGATAGGAATCGAAGGCGATCAAATCCAGATCAGGGGAGGGCTCTTCCACGATAGACAATTGAAGATCAAGAGAGTCGAGGGATATTTCCAAGCCAAGGATGGTTTGGAGGGTTTCGGCAGCCAAATCGAAGGTTTCGGATTCTAAAATAGCTACTGGTTGCTGGAAGATATGGGGGTAATCCGATAGGTCTTGTTGACGCTCGCCGCTGACCAAGAAATCTATCAAGTGGGAGATCAAGAGTTGATTGTCTGCGATCTGATCATAAGGAGGGGTCAGGAATGTGAGATCACCCAAGGCAATCACGCTTCCATTCTGACTGCGGACCAAGGGAGCCCATTCACCACTCGCGTCGGTGCGAGATGAGAGGGTGTTTCTATCCCCTATGATGAGAGGGGTGCCTGTATTGGTTACGATGGAGCTGACACCGTAAAACGCAACAGTCGAAAGTCCTGCGGTTAAGGAATCCTCACCAAAACTGCGGAAGATCACATTCCGGTAATTCCCTTCGTTCTCGAGCAGGTTGTACAAGAAACCATCTGAAAATGTCAGATCGAAGGGCGCCAGTAAGCTGTTGGCGGCTACCACTGATCCGAGCGAATATACATAATAAGATTCGTAATCGTATGAGCTTAATCCACGAACGACGCGAGTGGGATCGCAGGTCACCAACAACCGACCGCCGCGCTCAACGAAATGTGTCAAGTGTTGAACATCGTCATCAGAGAAGGTTGCACTTGGCGCGATCACAATATACGCGTCTGCATACTTGAGCCGCTGATCCAAGGGGGTGGCATCGCTCGAGTAGGGGCCACCACTTGAGTAGGGGCTCTGCAGAATCTCGACAGCTGCACCAAGCTCGGTCAATATGTTGATGAACCCTTCCAACTCAGTAATATCAAATTTGTTTTCGTGAGCCCAATCTACAAGGACGATGATTCCTGAGGCATCAACCATTTCAACCTCGGTCCCTTTGACTCCCGGGGGTGAGGTTGGCAAGAACAACTCGGTGTATTCCGGAGCGGTGATTGAATGTGTCGGTTTGTAAAACCCCCGATAGAACCATAGACCTCGGATCACAACTGGAAGGAGAAAGGCGCCAATGGCGAGCAATATTGGCAAGCGCTTCATGGCAGCCTCCGATCCATCGGTGGGATATAGAGCAGGTAGGTGCCAGGAGCCTTGGGGTAGGGTGTCAGGACACCATCTGGGGTCTCGATAAAGAAGTAATAGGGAAAAGGCTCCGACAAGCCAGTCAACTCACGAAGATCGGATACTTGGTAATTCCTGATGAGCGCAAGTTGGGATGCGCGAGTTATCGCTTCGGATTGTGAGCCGATCTCATCTACCAACCCGAGCTGGAGAGCTTCACTGCCGGTCCATAGTTGACCGCGCAGCAAGATCTCGGGTCCAATTTGAAGTTTCTCCCCCCGTCCCAACATCACGGCCTGGTAGAACCCCTGTTTGACCATCTCCATTTCCCGCAGCAGGGAGTCGCGAGGGGTGCCGGACATCTTGTAGGGACCTGTAGTAGCGATATTTTCCTGTATCACTGGTTCGGGTGGAAGTTCTGCGATCACACCGATGTTCCCCACCATCGAGGAAGGGCTGGTTATGATGTGATCAGTGCCAACTGCGAGGTAGTAGGCCCCACTGGCTGCCATGCCTTGAACTATGGTGACGACGGGTTTCGACTGGCGCAGCTTTATCAACTCGAGATAAATCGCCTCCGTATCTGCCACGGTTCCCCCGGGGCTGTCGAGTAGAAGCACAATGGCTCGCACTTCGGGGTGATCCCTGGCGTAATTGATTTGAGCGATGAGGTCGTTGGCACTGTAAGAGTAGATCGCATCATTTAGGTTGATCAGGCCGATGACTGGGCGAGGAATCATCAGGGAGAACAGGATCCCTAGTGCGAGAGGAAGTGCTACCCAAAGGGCAAGCGTACCAAGGGTGGATCGTCTACTATTAAGTTTATCTTCACTCGTTTCCACTCCGCACCGTCCTTTGAGCAGTGGCTTTAATCATCCTTCCTGCATGGTAATGCTACATCAGTATAAAATGGGTGCAAATGAAGATTCTGTACCGGCTTCCTGCTGCTGTGAGTGTGTTAATGTGAAAGTATGAGGTCAGCGGGTAAACATCTACCGTTATCCGTTGGGCGATAGGATCCCAGTAAGGTTGCCAAAGAATCAAGAGACATGGTGAGCTAAATGACTTTGGAGTTTGTTTTCAAGCGTGTGCTAATGGTGATCTCGTTCTCTTTGAAGGTGTTGGGATAGGGGGAGATATGTGCGGTGATGTGAAGATGTTCAACGCTCTTGGGAAGAAGATGTTTGACATGATAACCACGTCAACTGGAGCGACTAGGTTCCAGTACCCGAACTCGTGTCGTAATTCAATCATCTCCTCAATCCAGTGACAGAACCAGATCTGATCAGCAATCTGTTTTCAGAGGATGTGAGCACGAACCAAATCGAAGGGGTGGGCGATAAGAGTTTTGGCTAAGGAAGACCATGTTTAGATGGGTCACGTTCTCCAGCTTATACGATTCCGAAGGCCGTGCATCCCAGTTTACATAGATTTCATAGAAGGCGAAGGTCTATGCCTTCTCAAAGTGTGCAAGGAACAGAACCACGGAACAGCTACCGATGTCTTCACCCCATTCGCTGGAATGGGAGAGGATGACGGGAATAGATACGTTCGGGGCGACCAGACTGATTAATCTTCGATCGGTCGCCCCTATATATTGAGGATAGCAATCTGACCTAAATTAATGTGCTCTCAGCGACCAATATAGACATGATATTCATAGATGCGTGCGCCAGGTTCGTATAATTGGTCCTGTACACCGTCGTCGAGTTGACTGGTAAAGGTTATCTCTGTTGTGAGCACATGCTCGCCTAGAGGCCAGTCAGTTAGTGACGTGACATAATATCGGCACATCATGTCTTCGATAGAACCTTCCAACTCAACGAACCGATCTAATGGAACGTTCACTCCGTCGAGCGTCATCACCAAGATGATGTTTTCCCAATTCTGATCAAACCTATCTGGAGAGGCGCACCACCAAGTAGCCCATAACAGGTCTCTCGAGCGATCAAGCGGGATGTTATAAATCACGGTTGCTGGTTCAAATAGATCCTCTGAGAAGGGCTCCAAGGCTAAGTCTTCTAAAAGAGGGGTTGTTTGTAGCGCGGCTTGAGTTTCCGCTATCGTGCCAATTTTAGGTGGGCCTTCTGGGTTTATACCTGCGCCCCGTGGTTGTCGGACCACCTCGATCGCCGTATCGAGTACTACGTCTCTGCCATCGCGGTGCACGGCAAGCACATTCTCTTCAGTTACTGGGACGCGGACATTAGGTTCAACGCCTTTGCCCTCGATGTGGATATTTCCATCAGCATCCACCGCCCTTCCAATCGTAAACCTAACCGAGATTCCTTCCGGCATGATGAATTCTTCGATACTTCCACCCAAGCCGGAGGTTGGATATTGTCCGATCATGGTTGCCCGATCTTGGATTGTGAGGTTATAAGCGAAAAATTCGCACGCACTTGAACATCTAGGGCTAACCAATGCGACAAGGGTTCCGTGGTAACGCAATTCTTCCCGTGGCAGGAAGAGAATGTCTTCATCACCCGGATCGATATAGAACTCGCCTGTGCTGTCATCATAGAAAGCGGAATTTCCAGCAACGAGTTCTTCGTCAAAGAAGTAAGCTGCCATCTGGTCTGCTAAGTAACCACTCCCACCGGTGTTCGATCTCAGGTCGATGATCAGCCCAGGCACGTTGTTCTCATTAAAATCTTGGATCATCCGCTCCCAAAGCTGAATGGTAAGCAGTTCGTTATCGAAGAAATCCGTTACTTTCACATAACCGTATCCGCTATCTAGGATCGAAAATTCAACTGGCAGTTCATATCCTGTTTCCTCGATCAGAAATGGGGAGAAAGAAAAACTATCGAATTCGCGTGTAACGGTGATCGTTTCCGTGGTGGTTGAGGCTTCCGGATTCCGATAAGTTACCTCTACATCAGTTCCCAGCGGAAAGCGGGTAACAAAACGGACCTGCTCCAGTCGTTTGGTATGCTCAGTGCTAAAAGGTGAAGTCCAGGGGACGATCGTGGTGATCGCCTCACTGATCGGCACGCCATCGATCTGCAGGATTTCTGCACCTAATTCGATCCCTGACTCAGCGGCTGGACTTTCATCGAGGAGAAAAGCGACAATGGCTCGACCGTCATCTAACTCCTGGAGTGCGATCCCCAGACCGCCTACAACTTCAGCTTGATATTGGGGTATCAATACCGATAGATCCATGCCAACATGCCCATCTGGGATCGACCACAGAAAATCACGTAATGCCAAATAGTACATCTCTGGATTACGATCACGCTCGGCTTGAGCGAAACGAGGTCGGAATTGATCTCCGAGCTCATCCCAATCAATCCCTTTCTGCTCTGTGAACGCGTATTCGTTCCGGAATTTTTCTAACATCGCATCGAACGCTTCCTCGTAACTCATCTCTGAGAAGTCAACCAATGCAATGCTCTCAGGTTCGAGCAGATCAATCTTAGGTTCTTGGGACCGGTCGAAGGTGAAGGGTTCGGTGTTTAAATCGACGATCGTCCATCCCTGTGGCAGTTGAACGGTGGGATCATCTTCGGTGAAGAGTAAAGCATCCTCTCCGAAGCTGGAGGGGAAACCTTGTTCCTCGTCCGGGGCATAGATCATGTACTTGCCGCCGTAGACTTCAAGATAGTTGTCGCGATCATCGCTGACGCGGGTCGAAGCATAAGCCGAGGACCATCCACCACCGTACTGATCTCGTTTCTCTAAGTACGCATCGCCCCAGATATTTGTCCAATATGCGATAGCAAAGATCATTAAGCCGGTGTCTTTTTCTCCGTCGTTGTCTACATCACGTAATGTCCCTTTTGGTACCATCGGCAGAGTAAGACTATAGGTGAAGGGTGAAGTGTAGAAATCGGATGTGATCTGACCAAGCACTTGGGATTCAACAGGAAAGATGAAGTTCCTATCACGATCAACGAACCCGGCCTGATCTTCGAGGATGACGATCGGTTCAGCTACACCCACCGTGAAGAATGGGTTCGTATACTCGACCTCACCGGTGACGATAACTGGTCCCCCCTCATCGTTGATTATTTCAGCTGGTGGAAATTGAGAAACTTGCGTGGGGAGAGGGGTCAGCATAGCCGTTGGCTTTGTGGTTGGAATTTCGGTTATCGTTGGAGGTTTTCCGCATGCTGGGATCGATATGATGAGGAAAAATAGAAACGTTGCTCGTAGCAATGTATTGGTTTTCATTTTTAACTCTCTCCAGCTGTGTCTTGTTGCCATCGATATCCGCTTAGGTTCAGCATGACCAACCATACCTCCTCTGCACAGAAAGGCAATGGGATTCTGTAGGAGTTTACCCCAAATGACGCAATTCTTGGTCAAGTTTCCATCGACCTATATTGGTCGATCATCCATAGGAAACCCCATGAAGGGAATGGGAGTGACAGATATGTTTGAATTCTACGCAGAGATCATTGTGGCGTAAGGATAAACAACAGCACCCTAATAGATGGGCAAAGATGGGTCAACATCGTGGGCCCAGGCGTTTATCCCACCTCGCAAGTTTTTAATTTTTCGGAAGCCAGCACCAGCAAGCAGTTCAAGGGCCCTAGCAGACCGTGTTCCAGATTTGCACAGGAGAACAATATCCTCCGCACTGTCAAGTTCGTGCATGTGAGCCGCGAGCATGCCGAGGGGGATCACCTCAGCACCTTCAAGTCGGGAGATCTCCAATTCGTGAGGTTCTCTAACATCAATCAGGCGAACTTGTTGACCACGCTGCATAAGCTCTGCTAATTCGTTAGGTTCGATCTCCCACTCAGCAGGTAATCTACCTTGGTCTAGATCGTGACCCGGCATCCCACAGAATTCCTCATAGTCGATCAATGCAGTGATTTCAGGGTCTTCTGAACAGATCTTGCATTCTGGATTTTTCTTCAGACGTACCTCATCAAAGCTCATGGTTAGAGCATCGTATAGCAGTAGTTTCCCGATCATCGGTTCGCCGATCCCTAGGATGAGCTTAAGAGCTTCGGTGGCTTGCAATGTTCCTATTGTCCCCGCGACGACGCCAAAGACGCCCCCTTCAGCACAGGTGGGGATAAGCCCAGGTGGTGGGGGCTCCGGGAACAAGCAACGGTAACAAGGTCCTTCATCGGTCCAGAACACACTCAATTGACCCTCGAAACGAAAGATCGAGCCATACACGTTAGGCTTGCCAGTTAGGACACAGAGGTCGTTGATCAGGTAACGAGTAGGGAAGTTGTCCGTTCCATCGATGATCAGATCATAGGGCTCGGCGATGCGAAAGGCATTTTCTGAGGTAAAGGGTTCATCATAGATATCGACCCGGATGTTAGGGTTGATGTCGAGGATACGATCGCGAGCGGAGAGAACTTTGCGCTCACCAAGGTGCGACGTACTGTGAATGATCTGTCGTTGTAAATTGGTGAAGTCCACCTCATCGTAATCTACGATCCCAATCCTCCCGACACCAGCTGCCGCCAGGTACATATCGATAGGTGATCCCAGACCACCTGTCCCGACTACTAACACGGAGGCTGTCTTCAATTTCTTTTGCCCCGCGAGACCGACCTCAGGTATCAGCAGGTGACGTGAATAGCGGAGGATCTCCTCGTGGGAGAGCTCGATATTGGTAGGATTAGTCCTTTGATCTATCATTTATCTTCCTTTGACTGTTCTTCTTGATTGAGGGCATTCAATCGATCGGATTGGAAAGCAGTGTGTCGGAATAATGTGTTCATATAAAAGAGTTGAAGACCTCAATCGGTCAATGCGTAAGTTATAAGAATGTATGGCGTTAAGGTGATGCATGTCCATCCACTCATGCTCTCTTTGCACGTTGCAGCTGTGGTGGGGAAACCGTTGCCGGGAGATTTCACCTATCTTCTCAATTTACGCGTTGAGCTTCTCTACCGTAGCTGGACCGGGATTCACACCACGGGGTCGACCCATTGAATCGATTATAAAGGTAGTGGCAAGCGATAGCACACCCCATGCAGCGGACATTTTAGGTTGATTTGTAACATCCATTTCTATCACTTGTATTTCATTGTTCAAGCTAGTCAATCATTTGTCAAGCGTCGGTCGCTGCATCGTCTTACATGCGACACAATTTGGGAAACTGAAGCAAAGAATTACAGGTCCATAAAGTTTAACTCCTTCCCCCAGCGATGCTTGGGATGATCATCAAACGATCATCCCCTGTGAGAGGGGTTGCCTGTCCTCGGAGGTTTCGAACGTCCTCTTGTTGTAGGAAGATGTTGACATATGCTCGAAGGCTGCCATTCTCATCGTAGAGATGTGGCTTGAGTCTTGGATAGCGTTCAGTTAGGGCAACAAGAGCTTCCCCAACATTGGAGGCGTTGACTTCAACCTCTTTCAGGTTATCTGTGTAAGGACGAAGCGGGGATGGAATACGTATGATACTCATCAATTTATTTCCTTTGGTTTTATATGGCTACTGAAAAGAGCACCAATCAGTTGGAGAAAGGATGTATATGTTGAAAACCCACAGTCCATAGATAGCATCCTTTTTCATACAGCCGCCTTTTTTTCCTTGGTGTAACTTTTTAATTGAACGTGTAATACTTCTTCAATCATCTGAGATCTCTCATCGATAAGACGCCAAGAGCGGCTTTCCAGGGCTTGACCTTGATCAACACGAGTGATGAGGTAGGAATACCATGGGAGAGCCCACTGACGATCAAATTCTGAAGGTTCAGCCGGGTGATCGGGATGAGAATGGAATACACCGATGACATCCAGGCCGAGTCTCTCTGCTTCCTGCTCTCCGGTAAGTAAGTCTTCTGGATTGATCAAATAGCGGTTGCGACGAGATTCCGGTTGGAACTTATTTTCCAAGGGTAAGATCCTGCTCGTCCATCGCTCCTCACCATTTATCTTGCCCAGGATCAAACCGGCGCCTTCTTCAGGGTAGTGCCTCTGACCGTGATCCCAAATTTGCAGCAGAAGTTCTCGAGAGATGTTCAGTGTCATTTGACATCCCAAATAGGTTGGTGGAGATATTTCATTCCAGAATCAGGCAGAATGACGACGATCACACCTTCTTCAATACGTTTCGCCAGATTGAGAGCTGCGACGACCGCGGCTGCAGCGGAAATACCTACGAACAACCCCTCTTCCTTACCTAAACGGCGCACCATTTCGTATGCCTGCTCGGTGGTGACAGGAATCGTTTCATCCGGGAGGGTTGGTTCATAGATCTCTGGAACATTGCTTGTTGGTAGATGCTTGAGGCCTTCTAGACCATGTATTGGTCCGTCAGGTTGGACCGCCACCAGGCGGATATCAGGGAGGACTTCTCTCAAATATCGTCCAGTTCCCATCAGTGTTCCTGTCGTTCCTAACCCGGCGACGAAGTGTGTCACTCTTCCATTGGTTTGAGATAGGATCTCCGGTCCGGTCGTTGTGTAATGAGCCTGCCAATTTGCGGGGTTGCTGTATTGATTAGCATAGTAGTAGAGCGAGGGATTTTCCGCCGCCATCTCCGCTGCTACAACTCGGGCGCCCTCTGATCCCTCAAGGGGATCCGTAAGTGTCAATTCTGCGCCGAGTGCGCGTAGGATTGTTAATCGTTCCGGTCCAGCGTTGGATGGAATAGCTATATGGACACGAATACCGAGCGGGGCTCCTAGTGTTGCGTATGCGATTCCCATGTTGCCGGAGCTTGAATCGAGGAACACTCGATCTTCCTTCAAGAGCCCGTTGGACAACGCTTTGCTCAGGATAGCCGCAGCCGGGCGGTCCTTCACCGAGCTGCCTGGATTGAACCACTCCGCTTTACCATAAATTTCCACCGATTCAGCGAAACCATCCGTCAGTCGTTGAAGGCGAATCAGTGGTGTATTACCGATCGTGCTCCATAAGTCCTGATCTGGAAAGCTGATTGGCAGGGTTAGTTTTTCCTCAAGGATAGATTTGTCCATGGCTGCGTACCTCCCATCATCATACTGAATCGACACGGCTACCCAATGAGTGAAGCAATCTGCTCCATTCGCAAACGATCATCCACCGATCAATCTGCGGAGGTACATTGCCACTCGTCGGATAGCCACTGGAGATTTGCTATCTTGATGCAGGTTTTTTTCTAGAGATTCTGAGACGAGTCGGCTAGCACCCCCGCCTCATACAAGTGCATGTCATCATGCTTCTAATAGCCTTTCTTATATTTAGACTATTTATGTCGCAATTATAATACTTATGTAAGGTTTGTCAAGGATGATCCTTGAGATTAATATTGATCCCAAATTGCTGTTCTTTTCGTCCCGTCGAGATTATAAGTTTATTCAGCCCTACGATCGTGGGCATAGAACTTGTATGCTTGCGGGACTGGGGTCATGTCGTACTTGTTGTTCTCAACTTGATATAATCAGAGTGGATTCCGAAAGCCTATGTCTCGTAGAACCCGGACAGGTCGTTACTATCCAGAGCCGTCGCCCTTCGCGCGAGGGGTGATGCGGCATTTGGCCGTCAGTCTAGCGACGGCTGCTGTGGTAGCGACGGTGTTTACAGCTTGGAAGCCAGCTGCGCTCAGCCCGAGCGAGCTTGCGGGTCAACTGGCAGCTGCGCTCGAAGGAAAGCCGACCGAGCAACCGGTTTCTTCTTTTCTCTCCCCGGGATCAACAGATCAAGGGGATCTGAAAATCGGAATTGTGGTCGGACATTCGGGTCCTAACCCAGATACCGGATATGCTGACCCCGGAGCGCAATGTCGCGATGGGCTTACTGAATTGATGATCAACCAAGCTGTGGGCGATCTCGTAAAGGGCACATTGGAAGCAGCAGGCTTGAAAGTCGATTTGCTTGAGGAGTGGGATGATCGATTGATAGGATATCGGGGTGTTGCTTTGGTGTCGATCCACACTGATTCGTGTGAGCCATCAGGTGAATATGCTACCGGGTACAAAGTGGCCGCAGCGGTGGAAACCAAAGTACAGGATAAGGCTCAACGGCTGGTAGCTTGTATGATTGATCGCTATGGTCGGGCGACCGATCTTCGTTACCATCCTTATTCCATTACCATCGATATGACGGAGTATCATACATTCCGTGAGATCCATCCCCAAACTCCAGCCGTGATCATTGAAGTTGGATTTATGTATTTGGACCGAGAATTCTTGACCAAGCATACGGATTTGGTCGCACGTGGTATTTCGGACGGCATCCTATGTTATGTAAACAATGAGCCAGCCGATCTTGATTGGGAGGATTAACCTTGGTAGTGGCTAGTGAAAATACTGACCAAGACTACCTTGTGGCTCTAAGGGCGGCTCGTGCGGCTCTTGCGAAAGGCAGGCGAGTAGAAGCGCGAAGATTGGCACGAAGAGCTGCTCAGATCGCGCCTTCTAAGGAAGAGCCCTGGTTATTCCTGGCTGCGGTGTCCGAACCGCGCGCTGGCTTAGCGTATGTTGCACGTGCTCTGGAAATCAATCCTAACAGCAGAACGGCTCGTAAGGCCATTCGCTGGGTTATGCAGCGCTTATCGCCTCAAGAGCGCACGCAAGCAGTCCGTGAAGCTCAGCTTCCCGACGAACTCGTGTATCAATTAGCACCTTGGGAATCTTTGGCGTCACGGCGATTGTTATCAACCCGAGTATTTCTTTCTGCACTTCTATTGACCGTGGGGATCGGTATTTGGTTGGTCAATCAACCTGCCGATGCTCAGCAACCACAAGTAGCATCGGTTCCCTTGGCTAAAGCATCTTTTACCCCAACGCCAACGAAAACACCAACTGCTACGCTGACGCCCACACCTACAATGACACCCACTATGACCCCCACGTCGACCCCTACCACAACTCCCACCCGTCGACCGAGTGTCTCATGGACCTATAGCCTAGATCCACAAGAACTCGCGAGTGAAGGGCGATGGATTGATGTCGATGTCACCGCACAACAAGTGACGGCTTACGTGGGGGATACTGCGGTCAGACAATTTACTGTATCGACCGGGACGAGAGCCCATCCGACGGTCCTCGGTCAATTCCGAATCTATGCGAGGTACCGTGCCGCACCCATGTCCGGCCCTGGTTACTACCTACCGGGAGTGCCATTTGTGATGTATTTCTACAAAGGTTATTCGTTGCATGGGACGTATTGGCATGATAACTTCGGTACACCCATGAGTCATGGGTGTGTCAATATGCGGACGCCGGAAGCAGAGTGGTTGTACGACTTCGCCTCATTTGGCACATTAGTAAATATCCATCCGTAAGGTTCGTGGACCGTCATCTTATGTCATCGTCATTACTCAATTGATGGGGGATGCGTGGTATCCTGAGAACCAACCCAGATAAAGAAGTAACAGGGGTCTGGTCGCGTTATTATTACGCCGATAGCCTTCCTCATTGGGACATGGGGGAAATTTGGTAAGATACAAAATATCCAACGGCGAAGGGGTATCAAATGGCTAAACTCAAGGTCGAAGGGTATGGAACCTATGAAGTTCCCCAAGAAAAAAGGTTGGTGAAAGCGATCGAGGATTCGGGTGTGGATATCCTTCATCGCTGTGGGGGAAATGCCAGATACACAACTTGTCGAGTGGAATTCATCGAAGGCGAACCTCAACAACAGACGGTTGCAGGGCGAGATAAGCTGCTTGAGAAGGAGGAATCTGGTATTCGGCTTTCCTGCCAGTGTCTTGTGGAAGAGGACATGCATGTACGCGTGATCCACACCCTCCAGAGTACTGGGCTTGATAGTCCCGGCGGCGAACCGGCGGATGAAATTACACCTGAGCCGGTATGGATCCGCCTCGAGAGGTGATATTGCGTGGCTCGTCATACGTTGTTTTCCGGTTTGATTGTCGATGAATTTGATAACCCTGTTGAGGTGACTTCTGTTGGCGGGGAGATCTTTTACGTTGTAGATGACGCCGGGTTCCGTCGACATGTTGAGAGTGAATATGTCGACCGTCAGGTGTTGAAGCACCTTTATGAGATGATCCAGGGACACGAAGAGTTGATCAGTGAGGAGACGATGAAGATGCTGGGGCAGGAGGACATCTTCACGAAAGCGATGATCGAGGTTTCGCTTAAGAATCTTGACCATCAATTCGATGAATTAATTGAGCGTGGGATGCCGGAAGAAGCGCGTGCCTGGCTTGGTATGATCGGTTTTCGTGTTGTGATTAATATCCATGGTGATGTTATGAATGTCGAACAGCCCAGCTCGTCGATCGATCCGTACGAATAAAATCCCTTTCTTTTGATGGGCAGGTGCTGATGTGTGTCTAATGTTGCTATAGTAGAATGAAGCACCAACTATTTCGAGGTAGTACAGTGACATTATCTGAACATATCATTGATGTGACCGAAGCTACTTTCGAGAGCGATGTCTTGCTCAGTTCACATGATGTACCGGTCGTTGCCGATTTTTGGGCGACGTGGTGTGGTCCTTGTCTTGTGCTAGGTCCGATCCTGGAGCGCCTAGCAATTGAGGCTGGTGGAGCCTTCCGTTTAGCAAAGGTTAATGTAGACGAGAATCCCAACCTTGCCATCCGCTATGGAGTACAGGGGATCCCTGCCGTCAAGGCCTTTAAAAATGGCAAGGTCGAGGCGGAATTTGTTGGAGCACAGCCCGAACCTGTCCTCCGTCGTTTCGTTCAACGTTTGGTTCCCACCGAATCCGAGCAGGCTGTTGAGAAGGCGCAAAGCCTGCTAGCCACTCGTCATTGGAAAGAGGCAGAACAAGCCTTTCGAGATGTCCTAGATGAGAATGATACTAACTCTATCGCAGCACTGGGATTGATGAAAAGTCTATTGATGCAGGGGCAAGGTGAGGAACCCAGGAAGATTATCGAGAACTTCCCGCCTGGAACAGAGTGGGCCGAAGCCGAACGCTTGAGACCCTTGGCGGAGATTTTAGCGGAAGTTGAGGAAGACGGACCTTATCCCTCAGATGACCCATTAGCTGCTCGATTCTATCAAGCGGCGCGTCTCATATCCCGTAATAATTTCCCAGCGGCCATGGATGGATTATTAGACATCCTGCGTGAGGATAAGGAATATCGAGGGGGTTTACCAAAACAGATCCTCCTGGCTTTGTTTGCCTTATTGGGTGATGGGGACCCTCTAACAAGGCAATATCGAGACGAACTAGCTTCAATTTTGTTTTAATCCTTCCTCTTTGCACTTCTCGTCATCCCCGCTCAATCGACGATCAGAGTGTCTCATCGCTCAAGCGATGGATAAAGAAAAAAACCCCGATCTTAAGATCGGGGCGTTGTATTCCCACTTTCACAGAGCAGCTACTCCCCAGTTGACCCCTCAAGGATCAGCGTCCCCCATGTGGTTGGGTCGGTCACCCGTCGAGTATTCACACTGCACACCATGGACTGCCAACTAGAAGTTCCAACGATGTCGTTGTCGGAGAGGGATAGAGCGAAACCAAATCTGGTTCCTTCTAGCGGGGTGACGTCAAATACCGACCATGGGATTTTTGCCTCCAGATCGTAGCCATCATCTGTGATGACCGCTTCGACGATGGCTGACCTTATCCATGATTCTAGATAGCGAGGGTACCAGCGATAAGCTTCGCTATCCAGTGAATCGAAATTGCCGGGCGATAAGCCAATTTGGTAATCGTCGCTGTTCATGATTGCAGAATGAAAGTCCCCTGCCAGATTTGTGTCAAGTTGGATTTCGAGGTCATCTCCCCTGTACATATACCTACCCCATGAGACTTGGACAAAGGTGTCATCCGTACGGCTGACGGCTATATAGAGATAGTCGGCATCCCAGCCGATGTAGAAGGTTGCGGAGAGATCACTGACTCCTGTCCAGTTATCCCCGGCGTAAGGTACCGTTTCTTCTGCTTTATAGGCAGTCGTCGACCATTCGCTTAAATCTCCGTCGATGATAGGGGGTGTACTTAAAAAGGTCGCAGTGATTGGGCTTCCGTTAGGACGTGAACTCATTGAGCCCATCGTCGCTGATGGGAGTGGGGTGCCGGTTGGACCAGTGGCAGTGGCGACAGGTGTGCTCGGGGTGCTCGTCTCGATTGTAGGCGTAATTTCCTCTGTGGGTGCCACAGTGGAGGGGGGTGAGGTCGCGCTTGGAGTGATCGCGAAGATCGCCGTATGTGTCAGATTGGGTGTGGGAAAGGTGAAAGGCGTCGGAGACGCGAAGCTTGGCAGTGTGCAAGAAGTGGAGACCAATGCCAGGAGGATCATTGCCAGCATGCGGGTACGCATAGCCATTTCTGCCTCCAATTTATCCGCTCAAAAAGGTTGCCTGGATTGTACAGCGATAATGGGAATTGCAAAACCTACCCCCAGACATTCCAATGGTACTATTCGACAAGCCCTGGGTGTCGGTTTTTGAGGTTTTGGGCACTACTGAGCTTGGCGCAGGATGCTGATGTGGATTGGATGGGAGTCATTCACATTCGATGACGTCAGCATGATAGCCGCGGGCTAAAGTCAATGTTTGATTGGAGCCGCTAACCCAATCTGAACGGCTACGAAATTACACTCAAAGCATATTCTTATAAAATTCGTTGGAATCCGTGTTGCTCTGTCAGGTAGGACATAGAGCGTGTTTGGTTCCACAATTCGATCAGGAGAAGCTATATCTCTAACAAATCTTAGCTGAAGCTAAATGGGGCGGGTGGGAGTCGAACCCACACGAGGTTGCCCTCAGAGGATTTTAAGTCCCCGGCGTCTGCCAATTCCGCCACCGCCCCTGTGTTTATTGTAACCCTGACCCTGGATGCGTCAAGATAAATGTTGCCTTGCTGCCCCTCGGCATGATCAATATAACTTCTCATCATCGTGAGTCCTCTCGTATAAGAAAAAGTTTGCCAAAATGCTGATATGGACCCCTGTGCTATAATCCGGCCTGAAAGGGTCCAGAACATGTTTAAAGGTTTAACAAAGCTTATCGGTGGTGACCCGATACAACGCAAGCTTGAAAGTTACGCCGAGATTGTGGCGCAGATCAATGCGCTCGAGCCTCAAATGCAGGCGATGAGCGATCCGGCTTTGCAGGCCAAGACGGAAGAGTTTCGAGCCCGTTTAGCTGATGGCGAGACATTAGACGATCTGCTTCCTGAGGCCTTTTCCGTCGTACGGGAGACCTCCGTCCGCACCATTGGCTTACGACATTATGATGTTCAACTCATCGGGGGGATTATTTTGCATGAAGGCACCATCGCTGAGATGCGTACTGGTGAGGGAAAGACACTGGTCGCAACGATGCCGATCTACCTGAATGCAATCGCAGGCAATGGCGTCCATCTTGTCACCGTGAACGACTACCTGGCTCGCCGTGATGCCCGATGGATGGGTCCGGTTTTCCACTTCTTGGGCCTCAGTGTTGGTGTTCTGCAGCAAGCTGCCCGCACAGAGGGTGGTCGAAAGGCATTGTTATACGATCCTGGTCGTGAATCTGCACAAGAGGATGCGCACCAGTTTCAGCTTGTCGACCGGAAATTGGCCTATGCTGCTGATGTGACATACGGCACAAATAACGAATTTGGATTCGACTATCTACGGGACAACATGGCGCGCGATTTAGAAGTTCGTGTCCAACGCGGGCATCATTTTGCCATACTGGATGAGGTCGACAATATTTTAATCGACGAAGCCCGTACACCGCTCATCATCTCTGGCCCTGCTCAGGAGGATCCGGAACTCTATGTGCAGATGGCTCGTGTGGTAAAGCAATTGCGTCCCGAGGATTTCGAAGTCAGTGAGCGCGATCGCACTGTAGCTCTAACAGAGATCGGTGAGGATCACGTCGAGCAATTGACTGGCACATCATTGCGGGACCCCGATCGTCCGGAGGACATCACCCCCGAACAGGCGCGCTTGCTAGGTCACCTGGAACAGGCCTTGAGGGGGGAGCATCTCTTTAGTCGTAACAAACAATACGTAGTTCAGGGTGGCAGGGTGGTTATCGTTGATGAATTCACCGGACGATTGATGCCCGGAAGACGCTGGTCTGATGGCCTCCATCAAGCTGTTGAGGCCAAGGAAGGAGTGCGCGTAAGACAAGAGAATGTCACCTACGCCACCGTCACCTTGCAGAACTATTTCCGAATGTATGAAAAACTAAGCGGCATGACCGGTACCGCGTTAACTGAAGCAGAGGAATTTAACAAGATCTACAGCGTCGATGTCATCCCGTTGCCGACAAACTTGGAATTCATTGCCATGCAACCTGTTTCCGAGATTGTGGAGGTTGAGTACCGGGAAAATGGCAACAAGTTCAGTTACTACGCCAGTAAGGATGATCTGGAGCAGTCGCCATTGTTCTGGCGTCGGAAGGATTACCCGGACGTGGTATACCGAACAGAAGAGTCTAAGCTGAGAGCAGTGACTACTGAGATTCTTCATCGGCATGTGCGCGGACAACCATTACTTATCGGTACAACCTCGGTGGAGCTGTCGGAGAGGATATCCAATCGGCTGCGAGCCGAACCCCTCCAGCGGTTAGCCTTGACCATGATCTTGCGAGATGCTTATCTCGAGACGCACGAAATGCCGACTGACGGGATGCGGGTAGAAGAGTTAGATCCACTCAACCAACCAATCAATGAGCTCAATCAGAGAGTCCTGCGCGAGATTGCGAAACCCCTTGGGATCTCTCTGAATCCAACTCGATCCGAGAACGTCGAACGTCTCGCTCGCACAGTAGATCTTGATAGTCACTTTCACGACCAGCTCGCCGAATTATTACGCAGTGGCATTCGTCACAACGTCCTCAACGCTAAGAAACATACTGAAGAATCGCAAATTATCGAGGGAGCTGGAGCCAGAGGAGCGGTCACAATTGCCACCAATATGGCCGGTCGCGGCGTAGACATTGTGCTTGGCGGCAGCCTCCGTGACGAGGTTGCACGACGGGTGACTCGTGTAGCGCGTGATACATATGAGAACACCGAGAGAACCCAAGAGCGCGAGGAAATGGCCCGTATCCTGCGAGCTGGTTCAGGGACAGGATACGGCAAGGCCTCCCATGTTCAACGCCTTGAGAAATGGCGTCGAGAATTCACCGATATTGATCGCAGTGAAATGGGTATTTATGAATCAGATGTTGAGGAGTTTGATCGGTTCATCGCAGATCGTGAGCAGGTGGTAGAAGTGGGTGGACTGCATGTTGTCGGTTGCGTGCGGCATGAGGCGCGTCGTATTGACAATCAATTACGTGGTCGTGCTGCCCGCCAAGGCGACCCGGGTTCGTCCCAATTCTTCTTGTCCATGGAAGATGAACTCATGCGTCTTTTTGGTGGCTCTCAGGTCTCAAATTTAATGGAAAGGCTAAACATCGACGACGCTATGCCGATCGCACACAATATCGTCGATCGGACGATCGAACAAGCCCAGACTCGGGTTGAAGGGGCGAACTTCGACACCCGCAAACATCTGCTTGAGTATGACGATGTACTTAATCAGCAGCGGGAAGTCTTCTATGGGCAGCGCAATCGAATTTTCGCGAAGGACGATCTAGGCGAAGATATCGCTGAGATGTTGCATTTCGAGATCGAGCGTCACGTTGAGGCTGCATTGGATGACCCTGAAGGACCATGGAGATTACTTGCCTGGCTCGAGGAAATGCAGCCGACGGTCGATCTGGATGCCGAAGAGCCATATCCGTCCTTTATGCTGCGGCTATTGATTGAACAACTATCAACACGCCAAGAGCCAGGTCAGCTACAAGAGGCGTTACTTGAGGTCGCGCGGCAAGCGCTTGACGCACAACAGGAGCACTTGCTGATCGCGATCGATAATCAACTCACACGCGCTGTTGAACGCTTGGAGGACCAGGTCGCACAACGAGTAGAGATAGCTGACATGGCAGTCGAGGCGACGATTTTAGAGGCTGAGGAGATCGGATCAGAGGTCAATCCATCCGAGTTGATCAGGGCTGTGGAAGCGGCATCGGGTATGAGAATCCAAATGAGTGATGAGGTTGTCAACCAGGTGCGAGGCGATCCATATAAGTTCAGAGGAAACATTCCTCAGCTTATTGAAAGTGGGCTAAGTTTGCGTATCTGGGCTGGCCTTATTCAGGCCATTGAACGCCGAGTGGGTGAAACGTTAGACCTGGAATCTGAGATGATCACTCCCATCGATTGGTATGCAGCGGGTGAGCTTTTACGGGATGCCTTCTCAAGGGCATGGGATGGACGAACAGAACGACTGTTGACCGAGATTGAACGTGATTTGGAAAACGCGCTCGGACGAATTCGTCAGGTGGATGAGGGGGTCATTAATCGCCTGTTGGTCCGCATGAGCTATGGCCAAAGAGCATACTTCGACAGCAAGACACATCAACGCCAATCGGTGGTCGTCGCTCGTCTCTCGTATGTCTACTCTACAGCAAGGTTGTTGGAGGGAGGGGATTCAACGACCCTGATGGAGCGGGTTATGTCTCACTTGGAAGGTGCTCGTGCTGCGCTCCAGCAGGGATTGGGCAGGGCAGAAATGGCTCGCCTAGCGGGTAGCCGTTTGGATCAACTTGATCAGCGCGTCCGTGATACCTTATGGGAAGCAATTGGCGAGGAAGAATTTTCCGAGATCTCGACCGATAGCCCCATCAACCAACTTTCTGATGGATTACAAGACCAAATCCAACGAATTCTTGGCAGAAAGGCCTTGAGCCAAATCTACCGCGATTTGATCCTCTTCGTGGGTGACAGATTGTGGGTTGAGTACTTGACACGGATGGAGGCGCTTCGCACATCGATTGGTCTTGAGGCTTACGGACAGCGAGATCCCCTGGTGCAATATAAGAGTCGCGCTTTTGATATGTTTGGCCAGCTTCTAGCGGACGTTCGCGCGGGGGTAGTTTCTCAATTGTTCAGCATGTGGGCGACCGGACGTCCTTCGGCCGCGTCAGCTCCCCCACCTCGAAAACCGCGCGACAAGGCGCCTGTGGAGGCGAAAGAGGCAGCACCAAAGAAGAAGCGTAAAAAAAAGCGAAAGCGTCATCGTTGATGAGGCTTCTCAGGTGAATTGCACGTCGACAGAGACCAGGGGGACAATCTACCTGTTCCCATTCCCAATTCTTAGTGGTAACTTAGATCCATGGATTACAAGGGTTATTCCTCTGTCGCGGTAGAGGCGAAATGATGTCTAACCTGGCATCTAACCTCCAGAGTGAAATGGATAGGTTACCTAAAATAGACCTGCACCGTCATCTGGAAGGTTCTTTGCGTATAGAGACGCTGATCGAACTGGTCAGACGTGAGGAGTTAGATCTACCGAGTGATAAAAATGCCTTGCAGGCGATCGTACAAATGCAACCCGATGAGCCTCGAACCTCAGCTAATTTCCTGGCCAAATTCACGCACCTGAGGCATTTTTTTCGTTCACCTGAGATCATACACCGAGTCACTTGGGAGGCGATCGCGGATGCCGCGGCGGATAACGTTCGCTATCTTGAGCTGCATTTCACACCACTCGCATTATCTGATGTGGGGGATTTCCCACTTTCAGAGGTTGTCGATTGGGTCGTCGAGGCGGCATCCACAGCCGCAGTGGAACATGCTCTGCATCTCGGTTTGATCCTTAGCGTAAACCGTCACGAAGGGGTTAAATTCGCCGAACAAGTTGCCAAAATTGCGGTCGATCGGAAGGAACGAGGTGTGGTTGGTCTGAGCCTGGCAGGGGACGAATCTAATTATTCAGCTGAGCCATTCGAACCGATTTTTTCTGCGGTGAGGGAAGCTGGTCTTGGAATCAGTATCCATGCTGGCGAGTGGGCAGGACCTGAAAACGTACGCTACGCGATTGAAGTCATGGGGGCGCCTAGGATCGGACATGGGGTGAGGGTCATGGAGGATCAGGAGGTGATAAGGTTGGCACGAGATCGTCGCGTGGCTTTTGAAATCTGCTTGACCAGTAATGTACAAACAGGAGCCGTGTCTAGCATCCGTGAACATCCTATGCCTAGGATGCTCCAGGCAGGGTTGCAGGTGACCTTGAATACTGATGACCCTGGCGTGTCTGACACACGCTTATCGGATGAGTATGCGTTAGCTATGAGGGAATTCGATCTTTCGCTTGAGAGCATTAGAGGCTTGAACTTGACGGCCCTGCAAGCTAGTTTTTTGCCACCCGGGAAGAAAGCAAACCTTGAATCCGAGTTTCTGGCTGACATGTTGCCGTCCAACTGACTGGAGAGATTATGCATTTCGGTGATCTAGAGATTGATCTGGTCAGTGACGGCATGATCTGGCTAGACGCTGGTGGAGCCTTTGGTCTTGTACCGAGGGAATTATTCCAGCGCTACTTACCTCTAAGACCGGATAACACTGTCCCAATGGTCTTGACATGTATGTTAGTGAGATCTCGAGGAAAAACGATCTTGGTAGATACGGGATTGGGTAGTAAGCTGTCGCCTGAGGATAAACGATGGGGGCTGGAGAGACCGGATGGCGATCTGTTATTTGCTCTCGTGAAGCTCGGCGTCTCACCACATGATATCGATATCGTGATTAACACCCATCTCCACTATGATCACTGTGGGGGCAATACTGTACGCGAAGGAGATGCCATTGTAGCGACATTTCCGAGGGCGGAATACTGGGTACAGCGTATCGAGTGGGCGGAAGCATGTCATCCGGATGCACGCACTCGCGGTACATACTCTCCGGAAAATTATGAAACTTTGATGGAAGAAGGGCGTTTAAGATTGTTGCATGGGGACACGGAAGTAACCGATGAAGTTCATTGTGTTGTCACACCTGGACACACCCGGGGGCATCAATCTGTTCGATTGCAGGCGGGATCGTGGAACGGGCTGTATCTTGGGGATATGGCCTCCTATGCGGTGCAGTTTGCTCGCACCTCCTGGTTAACAGCTTACGACGTTTTACCGTTGGAGAATGTTGTAACAAAGGAACGCTGGCAACTCTGGGCAATGCAAAAGCGGGCCTGGCTCTTCTCAGAACATGACCCGCTCATGCCCATCTTCCAACTCGTTGAACGTGACGGACGAA
>DUEW01000210.1 GCA_011174845.1 Anaerolineae bacterium
AGCAATCCGGATGGATGACTCACTTTCCTCACCACCCATTTGACGCATAAGCATTACGAGCTTATTCACGAGCGTGGATTTACCCGTACCGGGAGCCCCTGTTATACCGACAAGGTGCGCACCTCCAGTACGAGGATATAAGGCAGCCAGGTCATCGAGACCCGTAGGTTCTTCATTTTCGATCTGGGATAAGAGTCGGGCTAGCGCCAAGCGATCGCCAGCCAGAACACGCTCAGCGAGGCTCATTCGATCACAGCCCTTAGTTACGGGCTGATTCGCCGCCGACGGCACGGACGACGGCGTCTATAATGGTATGAGTGCTGGTACCAGGTCCAAAGACATCCACCACACCTAACTCCTTTAATCGCGGGACGTCCTCATCAGGGATGATCCCACCAACCAGCACTCTGACGTTCTCTTGTCCTTGTTGACGTAATAACTCCATCACTCGAGGCACCAACGCCATATGGGCTCCGGAGAGAATTGAAAGACCAATGGCGTCGACATCTTCCTGCAATGCCGCTTCGGCTATCATCTCAGGTGTTTGACGAAGACCGGTGTAGATCACTTCCATCCCAGCGTCCCTCAACGATCTGGCGACTACTTTCGCTCCACGATCATGCCCATCGAGGCCGGGTTTGGCGATCAGTACACGCACCTTTTTACTCATCATCTTAGTTATCCATCATTGTCGGGGTGAAGTTGTCGGGATTATACACCAGTCAGTTTTTTGCCGCCTCCTAACAAGATTCCGCCTCAACGACTGAAGGTTTTCAACCCTAGGATATCAGCATCCTCACAACGTTACCTGGGAAGATGGTACATGCCCATCGCTTCCCGGACCAAGGACATCGTCTCGCGTGCTTCCTCCCGCATACGCTCGGTGCCAGCGACCAAGATGTCTTCTAATATCGAAGCTTTGCTAACAAATTTCGCTCTTCGCTCACGTATGGGATCGAGGAAATCGTTCAGCGCCTGTGACAGATGTTGCTTGACCTCAACATCGCCTACCTTGCCTTCTCGGTACCGTACCTTGAGTTCCGCTACCTGTTCCTGATTGGCATTGAAGACATCGTGGTAAATGAAGACCGGGTTTCCTTCCACCCTTCCGGGGACATCAGCACGCACGCGGGCCGGATCGGTGAACATCTGCATCACTTTTGCCCTCACGGTATCAGCATCATCCGCCAGATCAATGGTATTGCCGCGCGATTTGCTCATTTGTGCCATCCCGTCGATCCCGACCAAACTTGGGACGTCCCCGATCAACGCTTCTGGGATCGGGAAAACCTCTCCATAAAGACGGTTGAAGCGACGGGCGATCTCCCTTGTCACCTCAACATGAGCCTCATTGTCCTTTCCCACCGGAACCAAGGTCGCCCGTGGTAAGAGAATATCGGCTGCTTGAAGGACCGGGTATCCGAGCAGGCCGAAAGGCATACTGTCCAGAGATGCTATTTTGGCCATGTCTTTAAGGCTCGGCACCCGTTCAAGCCGAGGCACCGTAACCAACATCTCAAAGATGAGGTTCAATTCGTACGTTTCCGGAATGCCTGATTGGAGGAAGATCACACTCCGTTCCGGATCGATACCGACGGCGAGATAATCGAGAAGCAATTCGAAGACATTTTCATGGATCGCGGAGACATTGGATTTATCTGGATTCGTGGTTAAGGTGTGCAAATCCGCAATAATAAAAAAACACTCGTACTGATCTTGCAGGCTGAGGCGATTGCGAAGCGATCCAACATAATGACCGAGGTGCAATCTCCCTGTAGGACGATCACCCGTCAAGATTCGTTTCCGTTTATACTCCATCGAGGCCTCCCCGCGGAGGTCCATCTAGATCTCCGCAACATTCCCTTTATACAAAAAGCTCGCCCCATTGGGGACGAGCCATGAAAAACCCGCGGTGCCACCCCACTAAGGCTGTCTAGAGTCAGAACCCCGTCAGTGATGCGACGGGGAGAGATAAGCCAGCCTCACTTTCGTTGAGCACAACGATCTATTCGCGATGCCCACTGCCATGATAACGGAGACAAACCCGGTACAGGCTACTCGATCACCCTTTGAGGTCTCTCGTTAGGGTTCATCTTTCACCCTACAGCTCCGAGGTCCATTCAACACCAGCGTGCAGACGGGGCTTCCACCTACCCCCGTTCTCTGTGCTGTCGTTCCAGCGTCTACTATTCCTCTTCACAGCTTTTCGATCATCTTCTATTGATCTGAGTCTAACCCTCGAATTTCGAGGCGTCAACAGATGCAACAGGAATAAAATTCCCCTTTTATAGCTCGATCTTTATATCATTAAGGGTACACGATGATGAAAGTCTCTTCCAGCGACGCCATAAAACGTGTGCTCTTCTGTGCCTAGACTTTACCTATGAACCCAAGTGAGGGGCAACCGCCTCGAGGATTCGCCTCTTCGGTACTAAACCCGTCATCCGCTCAACCGGTTCACCCTTAATGAAGAGAATCAATGATGGGACGCCCATGACACCGTAAGTCATGGTCGTATTGACATTGGAATCCACATCGAGTTTGAATACTTTAACTTTACCCGTCCACTCTTGAGCAAGCTCTTCAATAATCGGATCAAGCTGCTTACAGGGGTGGCACCACTCGGCCCCAAAATCTACCAACACCGGTAAATCCGCCTGAAGGACCTCTATCTCAAAGGTTTCATCATCGATTTCAGCAATATTTCCCATCACGCCTCCAGAACCAACACGGGTAAAGTATCGGGCGGGATACTACCTACAGACCAAGAATTTGTCAACCCACGGTCCTGCTTGACGTCAAACTTCGCCCATGGTATCATGACTTCTTGATTCTTTAGCACTCTCGATGCGAGAGTGCTAAGAACTAAGAGGCGATTGTGAATCTGCTGTCGGAACGCCAGGAGACCCTTCTGGCGCTTATCTTGCATGAATATGTGGAGTCCACCAAGCCAGTTGGTTCAAAGAGGTTGGTCCAAAAGTACAACCTTGGTATCAGTTCGGCAACTGTTCGTAATGAGATGACGGTATTGACCGAAGCCGGGCTCCTTCAACAGCCCCATACCTCAGCCGGGCGGGTGCCAACTGAGATCGGCTATCGTTATTTAGTTCGTAGGCTTTTGGGTGAAGCAGACCTTCCACCGGCCGAGAAGAGGCTCATAAGCCACCAATTCCATCAAGCTACCGCCGATATCGACGAGTGGGTGCAGTTGGCAGCTTCCGTGCTTGCGAAACACTCTCGGGTTGCCTCGCTGGCAACAACTCCCCGGCCCGAGCGCGCGTTCTTTAAACACCTCGAACTGATCTCGACCCAAGGTCTTCAGGTACTGCTTGTCCTCGTTCTTCAGGGTGGGGACGTTCGGCAACAGATGCTGACCTTAGCAGAGTTGATCAGCCAAGCGAAATTAGATGAGGCCGCCGTTCAAATCACACATGCATGCATTGGTAAAGAAGCAAGAGAAGTCGCCCAATCGGCAGAACACTTCTCCGGTTTAGCAAAGGACGTTACCCTATTGGTGGCCGAAGTAATGGCGCGAGCAGATGCATTATGGACGGGTGACGTTTACCACGACGGTCTGACAAATGTGTTGGCGCAGCCAGAGTTCGTGGAATCTCCCTCAGCACGTCTGGCACTAAAAGTGCTTGAGGAACGCAGTTTCCTTGAGGAGGCTCTAGCAAAAGTGCTTAGTCCAACCGTGGGTGGGGTACAAGTTGTCATCGGTGGTGAAGGGGCATGGGAAGAACTTAAAGACTGTTCGATGATCCTCACTCGCTATGGCGCACCAGGTTACGCAACCGGAGCCCTGGGCGTGCTCGGGCCCACACGCATGGCCTACGGACGGACGATTTCAACGGTACGCTATGTTGCTGGGCTGCTGAGTGATTTTGTGATTGAAACTTTTGCCGGTTGACCAACATGAGTAGAGGATGGCTAATCTTGGGTTCGGATTACGCATACCCTATGAGTATCATGGCCAATCCGTGAAATCAAAAACCCCAAATTAAGGGTGCGAATTAGGGAGAACCTGTGAGCAAACGGAAAAAGGAACTTGACACCAATAAACGGCTGCCAGAAGAGTTAGAAGAGCATCTGCTCAAAGATGACGCACAGGCTGAAGAGATCGGAGAAGAAAGCCAAGTAGAGGGAGCAGAAGAGACTTTAGAGGCCACAATGGGCGAGGAAATGCTCCAGGTCGAAGAGAGCGTCCCAATTCATGAGGCTGATGATGTCGAAGAGAGAGTTAATGCATTGCTTGAAGAAATCGAGCGTTTGCAATCGCAGGCAAACGAATATCTCGATGGCTGGCAAAGAGCGAGAGCAGAGTTTGCCAATTTCAAGAAACGCACTGATCGCGAAATGGAAGAAGCACGATCTCAAATCGCAAGTGAAATCTTAGCTAAATATCTGGACATCCTCGATGATCTCGAGTTGGCTTTGATGAATCCGCCTTCTAATGATGAAACCCAAGCTTGGACTGATGGCATCAAGCTGATCCAGCTCAAACTAAACGCCATGCTTGAAGCTGAAGGCGTCGAGACGATCCTCGTTGAAGGTGATACCTTTGATCCAAATTTCCACGAAGCGATCACTTACGAAGAAAACGAAGATCACCAAGATGGTCAGGTGATCGAAACCGTTCAAAAGGGTTATAAGCTGGGCGATCGAGTCCTCCGACCAGCTAAAGTACGTGTTGCTAAGTAGGAGAATACAGACATGGGAAGAATCATCGGTATTGACCTTGGTACAACCAATTCCGTAGTTGCAATTATGGAGGGTGGTGAGCCCACAGTTATCCCCTCCTCCGAGGGAGGACGACTTATTCCCTCCATGGTTGCGATCAGCCCGAAAACCAAAGAACGTATTGTTGGTCAGGTCGCCCGCAGACAGGCGGTAGTTAACCCCGAAAACACGATCTTCTCCATTAAACGCTTCATGGGAAGGAAATATACTGATCCCGAAGTTCAACGGGCTGTTGATTTGGTCCCCTACCAAGTTAGTGCTGCACCGAATGGTGATGTACGTGTGCACATGGGTGGAAAAGAATATTCACCACCTGAGGTTTCAGCCATGATCCTCGGCAAGATCAAAGCCGATGCTGAAGCCTACACTGGCGAGAGCATCACTCAGGCTGTGATCACCGTTCCAGCATATTTTAACGACGCACAGCGCAATGCGACGAAAGATGCGGGGAAGATAGCTGGCCTTGAGGTGCTACGCATTATCAACGAGCCCACGGCTTCCTCTCTCTCTTATGGACTAGATAGGAAGATGGACGAAACCATCGCCGTATACGACTTGGGTGGCGGTACTTTTGACATCTCGATCCTTGATGTAGGGGACGGTGTCTTTGAAGTTAAGGCCACCAATGGAGACACCTTCCTTGGAGGAGATGACTTCGATCAACGGATTATCGACTGGGTAGCAAATGAGTTCCATAAGGAAGATGGGATCGACTTGCGTGGCGACCGACAAGCCCTACAGCGCTTGAAGGAAGCTGCGGAAAAAGCCAAGATTGAGCTCTCAACTGTGATAGAAACCGAGATCAACCTACCCTTCATCACTGCTGACGCCAGCGGTCCCAAGCATCTCAATATCACCCTAACCCGGGCTAAGCTTGAGCAACTGTGTGACGATTTGATCGAACGCTCTATCAAACCTTGTGAACAAGCGTTGACCGACGCCGGTCTCAAAGCAAGCGATATCGATCAGGTGATCTTGGTAGGTGGTATGACACGCATGCCAGCGGTCCAAGAAGCTGTACGCCAAATCTTCCATAGAGAAGCTCACAAAGGCGTCAACCCCGATGAGGTCGTTGCGGTTGGCGCAGCCATCCAAGCTGGCGTGCTTGGTGGTGAAGTCAAAGATATCCTATTGCTTGATGTCACCCCTTTGACGCTTTCCATCGAGACCCTTGGTGGCGTAGCAACCGCATTGATCGAGCGCAATACGACGATTCCCACAAGAAAAAGCCAAGTTTTCTCAACCGCCTCAGACAACCAATCTGAAGTTGAGATCCATGTTGTACAGGGCGAGAGGCCTATGGCCGGAGATAACAAATCTCTAGGCAAGTTTGCTCTAGACGGTATCCCACCTGCGCCGCGTGGCGTACCACAAATTGAAGTGACCTTCGATATTGATGCGGATGGCATCCTCTTGGTAAGCGCTACAGACAAAGCTACCGAACGTACCCAGCACATCACTGTAACCGCTTCTTCCGGCTTGGACGAGGATGAAGTCGAGCGGATGCGCCACGAAGCGGAGCAACATGCCGAAGTAGACCGCCGGAGGCGGAAATTTGCCGAAGCGGTCAACTCGGCCGATAACGCCATCTACGCCGCTGAGAAATATTTATATGAGGCCGGAGAAAAAGCCTCCGAAGAGTTGCGCTTTGATGTGCAGTCCAGGATACAGGATACACGACAGGCAATGAAGGGCGACGATATCGAAGGCATCAAAACCGCGACCAATGAACTGCTCGAATTAATCCAGCAATTGGGAACTAAGATCCATGAGCAGGGGACGGGCTCATTGGGTGGAACTACATACACCGAGGATAACCCTTCACATGATAAAGATGTTGTTGACGGTGAGTTTAAAGAAGATTGATTTCTTGTGGTCACAGCCGGTGAGGCGCGGAGGTCCCCTCACCACTTACCCTTCACATGGCCGATAAACGTGATTATTACAAGGTCTTAGACGTCAGTCGCGACGCTTCATCTGATGATATACGTGGAGCCTATCGCAAGCTGGCAAAACAATACCACCCGGATGTCAATACCGAGTCAGGGGCAGGGGAGCGCTTCAAAGAGATCAATGAGGCCTATGCTGTGCTTTCTGATGAAGAGCGCCGAGCGGCCTATGATCGCTTTGGTCACGCTGGTCTTGAGGGGATGCAGTTTGACTTCGATTTCGGATTCGGTGACATCTTTGAGCAATTCTTCGGTTTCGGCATGGGTGGTCGTAGCACCCGACGAGCGCCACGTCGAGGACAGAATTTACGCTATGATCTGACACTGAATTTCGAAGAAGCTGTCTTTGGTGTTGAAAAAGAGATCGAGTTTAGCCGTCAAGAAACTTGTTCAAGTTGCCAGGGTTCACGCGCCGAGCCTGGCACAACACCAATACGCTGCTCAACCTGCAACGGTAGTGGGGAGGTTCGCCAAGTACGGCAAACTATTTTGGGTTCGATGGTTAACGTTGGCACCTGCCCCTCATGTGGTGGGTTGGGCGAAACCATCCAAACCCCTTGTAAAACATGCAACGGACGCGGATTAGTACGAGAGCACATACAACGTGTGATCCAAGTGCCAGCAGGGGTCGATGACGGAACCCAAATTCGGATTGCGAGCGAAGGTGAACCAGGTCTCAACGGGGGACCTAGCGGAGATCTATTTGTCGTCATCCATGTCAAAGCTCATCGCTATTTCCGCCGACGGGGCAACGACATACTCCTCGACTTGGGAATAAATATCGCCCAAGCAACGCTAGGGGCTCAGGTTGGCATTCCGACCCTTGATGGAGAGGATACGATCACCATCCCCCCGGGCACACAACCCGGAAAAGTTCTCCGTCTTAAAGGAAAGGGCGTACCTCGTCTACGTCGCAACGGTCGCGGCGATCAACTCGTGATCGTTTCCGTTGACATCCCACGCTCACTCACTGCCGAGCAAAGGTCATTGCTCGAGCAACTTGCCGAGACGCTTGGCACTGAAGTTCATCCACATGAGCGCGGCTTCCTCGATACCCTAAAGGACTTCCTCGGGGGCCTGGTCGATTGAATTGGCTTGAGGTCTCCCTCACGGTTAATGGTGAACTTGCTGAAGCGATCGCTGAATTATTCGCTCGCTTTGTTACGAATGGAGTGGCGATCGAAAGAACGGTGATCGAAAAGGACGGAAGTGAAGATCATTCATTTGGAATGGTGACCGTGAGCGCTTACTTGCCAGCCGATGAGCATCTGGAACTGATGCGGCAGCAACTTGAAGAGGGTCTGTGGCACTTGAGTCAAATACAACAGCTTCCAGAGCCCATCTACCGCCTGCTTCAAGAGGAAGATTGGGCTCAAGCTTGGAAATCACATTACCATCCTATCCCCATCGGCCAACGATTGATGATTCTTCCAGCATGGTCTCAAGCTTCAACCGGGGATCGCTTGCCGGTGATTCTCAATCCAGGCATGGCTTTTGGCACCGGAACACATCCTACGACGCGTCTCTGTTTGATAGCAATAGAGGACTACCTTCACTCAGGACAACGAATGATTGACATGGGTTGCGGGTCAGGGATCTTAAGCATCGCTGCTGCGCGTCTGGGCGCACGTCATGTTCAAGCATGGGACAATGACTCGAAGTCGGTGAAGGTCGCTCGGGAGAATGTTAAACGAAATCGTCTAACCAAGTGCATCGATGTGAAGGTGGGATCTTTACCTGAATTACTGGCGAATGTGGGCGAAAACGATCACAAAGCCGATTTGCTTGTAGCCAACATCCTAACATCTGTCTTGGAGGGTATGATCAGCGCCGGCATGGTTAGAGCGATCAAAGATGGGGGAACTGTGATCCTCTCAGGTGTCCTGGCTCCACAGATAGCATCCCTATCCGCCATCTGCGATTCACACGGGTTAGTGCATGTTGAAACACGCGGCGAAGAAGACTGGCGGACATTGGTGTTGAAGGTGAGAGAACGAGGTAATTAATACCTGCCCGTGGTATCGTTCGAGGTTTTAGCCAAAAAGGACTAGATAAGATCAGCATTTAGAGGTGGCTATTAGACGCGCACTGCCCTCCAGTTACAGAGGGCAGTTTGTTTACAATGGATAAGTCCACGAAGAGCTAGGTATGTCCTAACTTTCCGAACTGGTAACCCGTTTTTTGTATCGATAGACGATCCGACCGCGGGTGAGATCATACGGCGACACCTCGACTCGCACACGATCGCCTAGTAAGATGCGGATGTAATATTTTCGCATCTTTCCAGACAGGTATGCCAACACTTCGTGATCATTGTCAAGCTTCACACGAAATTGGGTCGCTGGTAATGCCTCAACCACAGTCCCTTCGAGTTCGATCTTCTCTTCTTTTTTCGCCATAAAAACCTCATACAGGTGCTACTTCTAGCACCACTCATGTTTCCTGGGTGAATCACTCACGCGTTCTGGCATCTATTTTGCGTTGCCTGCGTTTGAGACGCCGAATAGATTTCTTGCGTTGTATTCTTCTGAGCTCGCTTTTTGAGACAAACCAGCGCTTGCGACGCACTGTGCTCAGTATTCCGCTCTTGGCAACTTTTTTCCGAAAGCGTTTAAGTAATTGATCCTGTGATTCATTTGGCCGTAGGATAACTGTTGTCACTGAATTTCACCTCCTTTATCCATTGAATCCTCGAGCTCCGATTGAGAAGTCCCATGACGGATCTCGATAAGTTCCAGATCAAGCCGTTCCCTTGCGGGTTCAAAAGCTGACACCCGAACTTTTAATTTCATTCCGGGCGCAAGTGATCCAGGGCCATCAGGCGGTCGTAACAAACCCTCAGGACCCTCTGCCAATTGGACGTATATTCCCGCAGCAGCAAGCCGTGAAATGCTCCCCTCAACCACCTGCCCTATCTCAAGTCGATCTATTGCCTCTTCCCAAGGGTTTGGCTGCAGCCGCTTCAAACTTAGCCCGATCCGGTTCGCTTGATAGTCAAGTAGGATGACCTGGGCTTCTATCTCCTGCCCAATGGAGAGCACCTCGGTAGGGTCTTCCACTCTCTTCCAGGACAATTCTGAAATGTGTATCAAACCATCTGCCCCACCAATATCTACAAACGCTCCGAATTCACGTAAGCTAGTCACAACTCCGCTACGAGTCTCGCCTTCGCTCAACTGTTGAATCATTTGCGATTTACGCTCTTGCCGCCACTGACGGATAGCCTTCCGCTCCGAAAATACCAATCGTCTACGTCGTGGATCTACCTCGATGACCTTGAAGGGAAGTTTCTCGCCGACCATCTTATGTAGGTAGTTCGATCGACCATCTTCATCCAAACCACGGGGCAATTCGCTCAAATGCGATGCGGGAACAAAGCCCCTCAAACGTCCAAAGGGCACAATCAACCCGCCCCGGTTATATCCCGAAGGTACTGCTTCGATAATTTCGTCCTTCGCCATAAGGCGATGGGCTTCTAGCCAATCTTCACTTTCACGTGCCTGAGCGATGGACACTGCCAAGTTCCCATCACGATCGACGGGATCAATGACCATAACTGCAATTTCGTCCCCTACCTGTATGTTGGCTTCTTCAGGCGGTAGGGTTCCTAAATCTTCGCCAGGCACCACTCCATCACGCTTGAGGCCCAGGTCAACGATTAAACCCTTCTCATCGATCGAAATGACAATCCCACGTATCAAATCACCCCTTTGGGGTTCCGCCACTCGATCCGCTTGCGAGAGTAGAGCTTCTAGATTCTCGTGTATTTCTGCCACGCAGCCCAATCTCCGGCAAACGAAAATCTGGCCAGCGAGATTACAAGCCGGCCAGATCAACCATTCCATACGGAGTCATTTCAGATTGACCGGATACCTGCTTGACCCACTCCTCTACATACCAGCGTAAATACCCAAATGAGTATTTACGAACGTGGGCCCATTATACCTATGGCCAAGTGGGTTGTCAAACTCCCTCACCTAAGATAATTAATCCTAAGGATCTATCCTCCAATCACAACACCCTACCCAGGCTCATCCCGAAGAATCTTGTCTGGCCCTCGATCCATTTCCCATGGGTAGATGATATAGGTATCGGTTATGGCTGCGAAGTAATCCGGTTTAGCTGGGCCGAAGAGACTTCGGTACGGATTGTAATGTAGCACGCAAGTTGAGGGGAACCCGCCAGCGGCTGCGACCTTGTTCTTAACCGCCGTGATGTACCTCCCCGAACCCCATACGTCATCAACAACCAGTATGCGACGCCCGGTGAGCTGTGAATCTTCAGGGAATTGGATGAATTTCGGCCAGGATAATAGCTTGGCTGCGTTCTGCCTTGTCTCGGAAGGAAAATCAACTGATGCCGTAAGTACATCTTTAATATCCAGGGCTTCAGCCAATATTCCGCCCGGGACTACTCCACCCCGGGTGACAATCACCATGCTATCAAACTCGGTTTCGAATTGGGGTATGAGGTGATCAATTAGCTGCTCAACCTCCTCCCAAGTAAGCAACTCCCTTCGTTGTTCCATGTTTACCCGCAGTCATTCAAGTGATTTCCTTTACATAATAGCATCAGCTTAACAAGGATACAAATGTCTCCCCACTTGATCATGTGCATATCGACGTGGAGTGTAGTTATGTGAAGCAAAATAGCCTTAGCACTTGCCCTGCGGTCTGAGCCTTATTCTGCATGTCCTGCGCTTGCCGAAGGGCTTGTCCTGTCTGTCCCGAGCATTTCGAGTGAAGCTAGCCGAAGGCTTGACCTGCGCTTACTGAAGAGTGATTGCCGAAGGGCTCAACATACTCAGCGATTTTCCCTTTCAGCTTCCATGGAACCAACCCGCCTACATTGGTTCAACGATTAAAGCCACCATCCGCCCATCTGTTCGCGTCAGTATCACGGTTTCTTCTCGAGAACCACGTAAACGCAATCGACGTATCAAATCATCAGTATCCACCCCTGAGCCCCGCTTTTTTAGCGTTACTGTCCCGACGTCTCTCGACCTTAAGGCAGCCCTTAGTCGTTTCAGGCTGAAGGGTATAACTTCCTCAACCCGAAACGCTCGTGCAAAGACCGTCCTTATGAAATCGTTGGAGGTCAGGAAAGCGATCGTCGGATCGATCTGATGAGCGTTCATTTGTCTCCCAAGACATCGTACCAGACCAGCTCGCATCACCGCTGGATCCGGCTCATAAAGATAAGTCATTGGGGAAGATAGCAGTAAAGGTGGCTGAGCCTCTCCCGTAAGTGAATGTGGGCCTGGTAAAACCGTTGCTTTTCTGGCCGCTCCCCGCAACGCCCCAAACCACAAAATTGCTTCTTTGAGCTGTCCTCGCCAGGAGACGAACTCTACCTCACAATCGTACTCAGCGATCTGCTCAAGATCTACCGCAGGGCTGACCTTCACTGCAAGAGCCTCGAACGAGGTTATCCATTCATGAATAATGTGGATCGGTGGTTGATAAGCGTTCACCGAATGTAGGCGACGCTCGTTCGTGCGACGGGCAGGGTCAAAAAAACCACATGATCTGGGCGGGAACCACATCCCAAGATCGTAGAGATCCGCTTGGACTAGGGAGATTTTTTCTTGCAGATCAAGAGCTTGTGCATTGGCTGCTAAAAGCATGAGACGAATTCTATCTTTATCAATCCCAATGACCGGCGCGACATTCGCCAAAGCCAATGTGTCTCCACCAATTCCACATCCTAAGTCAAAAATGTATGGAAATCCATGAAAACGAGTGGCCCGATACTGGGCCAGGGGTTCGGAGGTCGCTTGTTCAAGCGCTTCGCGAGCGAAGTACATCTGATCAGCGTGCGAGAATTTAGCCCGAGCTCGCCGACGCAAGATCGCTTGTTCTACGGCGGCACGAGCTAAAGGATCGGGAAAACGCTGCGCCAATCGTTGGAAAATTGGGAGGAAATCTGCTTCGTCTGGTTCTGCAGCCTCAGCGACGGCAAGCGCTTCCTGCCCTAGGGGTGCAAGTAATTGACACAGCGTTTCAGTGTCAATCATCTCAGCTTTACATGCAGTGAGTTGGGCAACTCCAATTGAAACGCCATGATCTATGACGGATGGTACTTAGCTCAAAGTACGCATGAGCTCAAGGAGTTCTTCCCACTCCTCCTTAAAGAAATGCAATGTTACCGTTCCCAACTCGAGGTGAAAAGTAACTTCGCCGTCCGGTTCCTGCGCTTTCCAAGCGATAAAGTTTTCCGTCTCGGCAATCGTCTCGGTTTTGACTCCAGTTTCCTCAGTCATCATTCATCCCTCCTTAAGTTCTCAGCCTCATTAATAGCCTCAAGCACTTTGAGAAGTGCTTGGATGCTTACGCCAGCGTGAGTAACCTCATCGATCTCTGGTAAGCAATAAAGTCGTCTATACTCCGAAGGCCTAAAGTCAGGCTCCTCTACGAGGCGCTCAACAGCGATTCGCACAATACGTCTCCGTTCCGCTGACCACCCGCTAACAAGCTTTGTCCAGTACACGGCGTAAGAAAAATCAGTAGTTTTACTTTCCTCGCCTTTCAGTCTAAAGATCCATTCCTGGATGGCCTTTCGGATGGATGTCATTTCAATCCTTCAATAACGATCGATTTACTCAACAGATGATCCACGATCGGACGATGAATGTAAAGGGCGGGTAATATTCAAGTTAGGTTTTTTCAAGCCTATCCCTGAATCGTTGAAGGTATTTTACGATTCGCGACTCACGTTTCGGCTTCTTACCCAAATCGTCAATAGGGGGATCCCATGGATCGAGATCGACAATTTTGCGATAGGTATAGCGGCCAAGTAGGAGCAAAGTAGCCATGAAAGGTGCGGCGAGCAGCAAACCCAGTATTCCAGCCAAACTTGCACCGATGAGCAAGCCGATCAAGATGATAACCGGGTGTAAATTAAGCGAGGTACCCATAATACGTGGCACGAGCAGATAGTCAATCGACTGATCGAGGAGAATGATACTTGCGACGACAAGCAAAGCGTGTCCCAATGGTGTCAAGCCAAACCAGTTGCCCGGTTGGAAGAGGGCGACCAAGGCGCCTATCGCTCCAGCAGTTGTAGGTCCCACGATAGGCACAAACTTAGCCAGTCCCCCTAAAAATCCTAGCCCAATTGAAAAACGGACACCCAATACCGTAAAGACGATCCATGTAAGAAAGCCGGTCGAGAGAACGATGAGCAATTGTCCACGCAGAAAAGCGTTCCAGATAGCGAGAAGCGCAACACGAAGGCGACGAAAATCCTCCGTGAATCCTGGAATAGAGATGTTGATCACCGCTGCACGAATGCGGTTATAGTCAACGGTCAGGAAATAACTCACGGCGAGCACGAAGATCAATCTTACTACCCACTCGACCGCACCAGTCGCTAAGGAAGCCAAGAGCGTACTTAATTGACCAAAGACTGGTTGCACTGTAGCCAGCAATTGCTCCGCCAATGGCGCCAAGTCGAATTGCGAGAAATCAAGTTCCCAAGGACCGAGGACATATGTCTGTTGACTTATCGACTCGAAAATATCCGGAAGGTCTAGCAAGAAATTTTGAAGGGTGAGGAACAGTGCCTGCAATTGCTGCACAACAGCAAAACCTGTCACCGTGGATGCGGTTATCAAGAGCAAAACGAGTATCAAAAAACATGCATTGGCAGCCAATCCCCATGGTAATTTAAACCTCACGTGTAATGTCCGTACGATAGGGACGACCAAAAAAGCCACAATTCCAGCGAGGACGATTGAAGGGATGAAGGAATGAAAACGCGCTAATAGAACTCCCAACAGTACAATACCAGTTAGAGCGACAAGCATTTTGACGGAGGAATTCCAATTGGGTGATTTCACTTCTTCACTTTCGCTCATTTCTCTTCCTCGATATTTTCCCTTCTTAAACGAAGTTGCCACTTTCGGAAACGTTCCGGTAAACGACGGAAAGTTTCAAGAGGTTTAAAATCTGGCGAAGGACCGATCATTGGAGTGGACCACGTATCCAGACCCACTGATTTTCGATATACATAACCTAGCCATACTCTTAGCGTAGCCACGGTTGGTGCTGCAAGTAAAAAACCGATCAGGCCAGCCAAGATCCCCCCAGCCAAAATGGACAGGATGACAATCAAAGGATGTAATTTTAAGCTATGACCGATGATTCCGGGGTAAAGGACATTATTTTCTAATTGTTGGATGATTGTGAATACAATAAGAACAACCAGGGCAAAACCTAATGGAGATAAGCCCCAGATATTGCCCCCTTGAAACAACGCCACCATGATAGTGACTACGCCTGCAATGATGGGACCAAGCCAAGGGACAAATTCCATCAATCCTGAAATTAAAGCCAGCATCACTGGAAACCTAACTCTGAGAATCGTCAAGATCACCCAAACTAACAAGGCCATAACGATTGCAAGAATAGCTTGCCCTCTAATGAAGGCATGCCAAATTCGCCCTGTCTCATCTATTAAACGACGGAAATCCCCGCGATACGGATGCGGCACAATAGTCATCATGGCAGTGTCCAAGGCGCCGAAGTCTAACAATAAGTAATAACCCAGGACTAGGGCTAGAACCACTAGCGTAACGACGGAAGCGGTCGTTTTTGCTACCGAAGTGAGTAGGTTTCCAGTTTGTGAGAGAAGCGGGCTAATGATTGAAGCCAAATCCGAGAGGATGGGATCAAGATTGATTTGAGATAGGTCAAACTGCCATGGCC
Organism: Anaerolineae bacterium; assembly: GCA_011174845.1. Lineage (GTDB taxonomy): Bacteria > Chloroflexota > Anaerolineae > Anaerolineales > E44-bin32 > DUEZ01. Next base: position 15,398 of record DUEW01000210.1, read on the forward strand.
CAATTTCCACTTTTAATTCTTCCAAAACCTCAAGTTGAGCAGGTAAAGTTACGGACAGATCTCTAAGATACGATGCTAATTGGCTGGCTCTTTGCGAGATTGTAAAACCTAACCCAGTCATCATTGCGATCAGTATGAGTATTAATCCTAGAAATACGATAAAAACCGCAATACTACGCGGCAATCTCGTATCAGTGGTTAATCTAACAATCAGAGGGTGAAGGAGGTATGCCACTAATATGGCGAGGAATAGCGGGGCTAACAAGGATCGGATAAGGTAAAGAATCAGAATTGCGAGAATGAGTAGAAACATCCCGGCTACCAAACGGGTACCGGGTTGCCAAGGTGGAGATGTGGGCTCATGCTTTTTATTTGACTTCATGCCCATGCTCCTTTTTGTGGCGCCAAAGCATCTAACTCAACTCAGGGATTTGCTTCAATGAGCATCCACTGTTAAGCCCTTTCGCTAGGATCGTATTCTATCCAAGGCTACTTTTTAGGACAACAAGTTCACCATATCGCTGTGTGCAATATTTGGCGAGATAATGAATATAAAAATGCTTAACCATGGAGTTAAGATACGCGAGCAATGTGTCAAATCCTTGTCTGAAGCAGGTCAAATAGTGAAGAACTGGGCTCGAGCGTTAATGGATGTTCCTTTTGTACCTTAATATTAGTAGGGGCGATTCACCGTTCGCGCTGCGAGACGCCGAGAAGAACACTCGGCACTTTCAGCCGGCGGCACGCCAACCGTCTCACCCCGGCAGGCCGTGACCGTTCGCCCCGCGCAGACGGGGCTCGCGGCCAGAATTGGGTGCGAGACGGCGTGAATAGCCCCACACTCCATACGAGCGGCTTTAACATTATCAACCTGAATGATTCTTCCAGTAGGGGCAATTCGTGAATTGCCCCTACATTCTATGTGAACGGATTTAACCTTATCAGCCTGAATAATACTTCAAGTCGTGAGATACTCCTTCCATTCGTGTCATTTCGCGCGAACTATGAGATCGAGGAATGACACTTTCTCTCTTGTCATTCCATTCGAGTTTCTCAGGCGTAGAATCCCAGCGATGATGGGGAATTAGATATTCAACCAGCACTCGTCGGCAGGTGGGGCATGGGAGGCCCATCAACACCTAAATACTCCGCCAGCGCAGCCCAAAGTGCGACGCGGTCATCCCAAGGGTACTCGATCTCACCAAAACACATCGATTGTTCGTGCCCCTTACCGCATGAGATCACCAGGTCTCCAGCCTGCGCTTGGCTTATGGCATGACGAAGCGCGTCACCACGATCCAGGACACGGAAAAAGGTCTTGCCCTCGATTCCACCTACTGCTTGCGCCCCTGCAGCCATCTCCTCCAGGATTTCTTCCAAGGATTCCGTCCGTGGATCTTCTGCGGTAAACACTGTCAGATCGGCCATCTCTGTTGAAATCTCAGCCATCATGCGGCGTTTCTCTCGATCTCGCAAACCCGCTGATCCAAATACCACGATCACCCGACCATCAGTCAAGCTGCGTGTTGTTTCGAGTGCGTTCCGTAGCGAGTTGGGTGTATGAGCAAAGTCGACGATGGCGATGAACGGCTGTCCTAGGTCGATGGGTTCCATGCGACCTGGGATGATACTTAAGGCTCCGATCCCTTGCCTCGCGCTTTCCGGGGATAGCCCCAATCCGTTTACTGCAGTAGCGAACGCTGCCAAGCAATTCTCGAGATTATAGCCCCCAATCAACGGGCTTTGAACTCGTATATCATAGCTATGCCCGTGCACCACAAACCGCAACCCATTCGCATCACTAATCAGCTCATCCGAGAACACATCCGCTCCTGGTTCCTTACCATATGTCACTTGTCGCGTGGTTATAATCCCCCTGAGATACTCATACGACCGATCCTCAAAGTTTAGAATGGCCGTTTTTTGTGGTCCCCCCTCTTTTTCTCTCCCCTGACCCAGCCTAGTGAAAAGTTCACCTTTGGCCCTGCGATAAGCCTCGTATGATCCATGATAATCAAGATGCTCGTGAGTGATGTTGGTTACAACCGCCAGATCAAAATCACAGGCGGCTATCCTATGTTGTGCGATCCCATGAGAAGTCACCTCAAGGACACAATGAGTCGTGCCAACATCGACCATTTGAGATAGGTACTTCTGAATATCGAGTGCATCCGGTGTGGTGACATGCAGACCTGTGTCCAGTGCGTGATCTCCAATCACGGCATTTACCGTAGTGATTACCCCAACTTCTAGACCTGCTTCACGCAAGATGTGATAGATCAAATTAACCGTAGTCGTTTTCCCATCTGTGCCTGTAACGCCAATCATGACCAGTTTACGGGATGGGTTACCATGCCAAGCAGCTGCCAGATAAGCTAGAGACTCTCTAGAATCGCGAACCCGGAAATAAGGAACCCCTAACATCGGATCTGGGTCTTCGCCCAGCAACGCTGTTGCCCCTCGTGAGACAGCTTCGGGGAGATAGACGTGCCCATCAGAAACCGTCCCTCGCACAGCCACAAACAGCGCCCCAGGTAGCACCTGACGCGAATCGGCGGTCAGCACTTTGATCTCAAGATCAGCCAGACCGCCGCGATTTAGTTCCGGAATGTTCCGGAGCAAGGTATGTAAACGCATTATTTGGGGAGCGTTTTAGTCAACGCTCAAAGGTGTTGGTATCGTTATTAATGATCAATTGTAAGCTGACTGGTACTGTGTCATGTTGAAGATGATGGCTTCTTTAGAGAAAAGTCATTCTAAGATCTCGACTAACTCCCCTCGTCAGGCTCGGGACAGGCAAGACAAAGCCTGTCGAACGATGATTTCAGTCTACTGGACGCACCCTTCCACCCTTTGACAGGCCCCCGCTCGACAAGCTCCCCTCGAC
>DUEW01000211.1 GCA_011174845.1 Anaerolineae bacterium
CTCCAGCGAGCGGGCTCCAGGGGATGATCCCCAAGCCATAAGCTCGGCAGGCTGGAACGACCTCAAGTTCGATCGTTCGGGAACTGAGGTTGTAGAGGCTTTGCTCGGAGACTAGTCCTAGAAAATTACGAGCCGCGGCAGTGCATTGTGCTTGCACGATGTGCCATCCTGCAAAGTTGCTGCTGCCTACATAGAGCACCTTCCCCTCACGCACAAGTTGTTCCATCGCTTGCCAAATCTCGTCCCAAGGTGTTTCTCGATCGATATGATGCATCTGATACAGGTCGATGTGATCTGTCTGGAGGCGTCGCAAACTCTCCTCACATGCATGACGAATGTGATACGCCGAAAGACGCCTTTCGTTAGGTCCCTCTCCCATACGTCCGTATACTTTGGTTGCCAGGACGATCTTCTCACGACGACCTCCGCCCTGCCTCAGCCAACGACCGACGATGTTCTCGGTGATTCCCTCCCCAAGTTTCCAACCATAGGTATTTGCCGTATCGAAGAAATTTATCCCTTCGTCGAGGGCGTTATCCATGATGGTGAAACTGTCGGCCTCATTTGTCTCGGGTCCGAAGTTCATCGTCCCAAGACATAGCCGGCTCACTTTCAGGCCCGTGCGACCGAGATTTGTGTATTCCATGGATGACCTCCTTCGTTGCAGAAAAAATGTTGGTGCTCCTAGTCCATCTCGGAAAGTTTCAGGAACCCACTTCCTTCGCAATAGCTACAATGCTCAAAAAAACCTAAATTTCGGTAGCAACGAAGAGCGGGTTCGTTGTCCATCGCCACATTTAGCACGATCGTGTCAATCCCTTGGTTAAGAACCGCCTGCACAACGGCTGCGGTTGTTTTTGCTGCCAATCCACGCCCCCTCCGATCTGGCCTGGTAAATACGTTACCTATCGCGGCCACGCTTGCCCATAGGGAGAGGATATGCACTCCAGCGATGGAAATGATTGCTTTATTTTCGAAAATTCCAAAAAATGGTCCCATTGCCAACTGACGTTCGTGAAAAGCGTCAGGCTGATCGGGGAAGCCTCCATATAGGTGTTTGATGGCCGCAACGTCCTCTAGACCGAGGCGTGTAACCCCAGTGGTTGATCGCGATGGAAATGTACTCTGGTTGAGGCTCATACGCCACATCCGCTGCTCAAATGCGGGCTCAAGCTTCTGATCAAGCATGGTGCGACAGGGTTCCTTTAACGTGTATAGGTAATTACCAGGTGGAACTCGACCGAAAAGGTGATGAAGATCATCCGGTTCACCATGCGCGAAAAGGACTGGGGGGTCGAATCCATTGTAGATCAGGACCACGCCTTGCTCATCCTTTAACCACATGCATCGTTCGTCCTCCGCTGGATCGAGGTCAGCGAGCGCATACGCGCACCAGACGCGATCACTTTCGAGAACGCGCCGTAAAAGCTGGCGGAGCCCATTTTCAATCACTTCAATTGATCCAATTCGCCTTGGTCGTCGAAATGCTCCCGAAATCGGGACTTGAATATCTCTAGGCTGAAAGAGTGACCCATTGGGCTATCTGCTTCAAGACAGTAGGTGGCGGCCAAGGTTCCCATTTGACCGCAACGCTCGAGACTCAAACCGTTCATGTAGCCCTTCAGGAAACCACCCCGAAACGCATCTCCCGCGCCGGTGGGATCGGGGATCGTGTGAGGCTGGATAACGGGTATGTGCATCTCTCTATCCGCTGTGTAGAGGTTCGTCCCCTCTTCACCCCGAGTGGTGATCACAAAATCCGCATAGCCACGGATCTCATCTAGGGACAAACCTGTCTTCTCCTCGATCAATCCGAATTCATAGTCGTTGGTGAATAACGCCTGACAACCTTCGATCCCGGAGCGTAGATCCTTCCCGTTGAGGCGAACGATCTGTTGGCTAGGGTCATATATGTATGGGATCCCCACTTGACGACATTCTTGGATATAGCTCACCATGGCCTCGGGATCGTTCGGTGATATCATCGCCAGATCGGGTCGTTGGGCCAAATGGCTAAAAGAAAGTTTGGAAGCATACGCCATCGCCCCTGTAAAGAAGCTAGCGATTTGAGCCTGGGCTTGATCCGTGGTGACGAAGAAGGAAGCGGTGGTCTCCCCGGGGATGACTTCAATGGCCGAAGTGTCGACACCGTGCTCCTCTAGCCAAACTCTGAACACTTCGAAATCTTCCCCAACTGTAGCCATCACCTTCGGTCGTTCACCGAGCAGAGCCAGTGTGTATGCGATGTTGGCTGCGATCCCGCCTCGATGACAGGTGAGCGAATCAACCAGGAACGACAAACTAACCTTGTCAAGCCGATCGGGAAGGAAATGTTCGCTAAAGTAGCCAGGGAACGTCATCGAGTAGTCGAATGCAATGGATCCGGTCAGGACGAGGTTCATTTTGTTTGAGTCTCTTTCATTGCGCGGGCGATCGCTTCCCTATACGGTGGCCGCAGGACACCGACCTCGGTGACGAAGGCGGTCACAAGCCGGTTGGGAGTGATGTCGAAAGCTGGGTTGCGCGCATGGCTTCCCTTAGGTGCGATGGGCTTCCCTTTCAACTTCAGGTCGAGCACTTCGGTCGGATCTCGTTCTTCGACTGGTATCTCTTCTCCTGAGGATATGCTCAGGTCGATGGTAGACGTGGGAACGACGCTGTAGAAGGGGACATCGGTATCCTGTGCTGCGAGCGCGAGCATGTAGGTACCGATCTTGTTGGCTATATCGCCGTTGGCCGCTACCCGGTCCGCACCAACGAATACTGCTGCAACCTGACCGCGGCTGAGGAAATAACCGGCAGCGTTATCCGTGATGATCTCATAAGAGATACCGTACTGATCGAGCTCCCACGCAGTAAGTCGAGCGCCCTGAAGACGAGGCCGAGTTTCATCGACCAATACGTGTATTTGTTTCCCCTGTTCGTGAGCAGTGCGGATAACCCCAAGTGCCGTCCCAAAATCCACCGTCGCAAGAGCACCTGTGTTGCAATGGTGGATCACAGTGTCGCCGTCGTTAATTAAGGAAGCGCCATGTTGTCCCATCCTTCTATTGATTTCGATGTCCTCATCCGCAAGTCGTTGAGCCTCCTCGATCAACATTTGTCGCATGGCTTGGGGTCCCTCTTCAATGGCGGTATGAGCTTTCTTGAGCAGCCGATCAAGCGCCCAACTCAAGTTGACTGCTGTAGGACGTGCTTTACGCAGGATGTCAGCGGCGATTTCAAGGTCGTGCCATAATTCTTGAGCGTTATGTGCTCTTGACAATTGACCGGCTAACGCCAATCCATAGGCTGCTGTTGCACCTATCGCCGGTGCGCCGCGCACAGCCATCTGGCGTATGGCATCGGCCACCTCCTGCGGGCTCCATAGCTCGATCAAAACAAGTTCCTCAGGCAGTAGCCGTTGATCGATCATCCGCACCGAAGGGATTTCTGGGTCCCAGGTTACCGTTCGCATACTTGGTATCTCGAGAAAAAGGCGCTCTCAAGGGAGAGCGCGAGGATTAACGAAGGGCAGTGTAGCATGGAGCTTGGAAAGGTGCAAGATTTGACTCATTGTTTCACCTGCTTTATGATGTGCGCCATGCGACAGCCACGAATCCGAGGCACATTCTTACTCCTGTGCTTGATGCTCTCCACGCTTGCGTGTAACATCCCAGAGCTTCTCAATATTGGTCCTACGCCTACACCAAGTGTGACACCGACAGCGACCGTCACACCGACTCCAACCCCGACTCCAACCCCATTGCCATCAGCTAGGTTGGAATCCGCGAGGTGGGCATTATTCAAAGGCGAGTGGGATAGGGCTCTTTCTGAATATCAAATTACGCTTACTCAGGCGATCGACCCGGATGAGCAAGCCGCTGCACAACTGGGAATCGGTCTCGCGATGATTAAATTAGATCGCTATCAGGAAGCTATCGCTGCTCTGTCTCTCTATGTGGAATCTTACCCTTCCCATGATCTTCTTGGTCAGGCCTATTTTCATCGCGCTCAGGCACAAGAAGCATTAGGTCATTTTGAGACAGCTGCAAGTGACTATCAAGAGTATCTTGGCCATCGACCAGGTTTCATCGATGGTTTCGTTCATGAACGTCGAGGGGACGCCCTGGGAAGGGTGGGCAACCCCACCGACGCAATCATAGCTTATCAGGACGCCATGATTTCGCCGCGACTCGGGAACGACCTCGAACTTGAAATCAAGATCGGACGAACTTTTGAGGAAATGGGTGACTACAGCGCAGCACTGGCTAAATACAGTGATGTGTTTGAGAGCGCAACCGATGATTACACCAAAGCACAGATGGATTTCTTTAGGGGTCGAGCGCATACCGCGCTTGGTCAATTCGATCAAGCATATGGGTACTATCTCCACGCAGTGGAGAATTATCCCCTTGCTCACGAAACGTACCTTGGCCTGGTGGAGTTGGTGATCGCGGGTGTAGCGGTGAACGAGTTGGATCGTGGTCTGGTGGATTATTACGCTGAGCAGTATGAGGTGGCGCTCGCTGCTTTCAACCGTTATTTGAGTGCCGTCCCAGTGGATCACGATGGCACGGTGCATTATTACAAGGGTCTTACCCTGCGAACTTTGGGGGATTACGCCAATGCAATCCAGGAATGGGATCAACTTATCGATACCCATCCATGGGATCGCTTATGGGATGAGGCCTGGGAGGAGAAGGCCTTCACCCAATGGGCTTATCTTGATCAATATGATCAAGCTGCTCAAACCTTATTGGATTTCGTTACGGTTGCGCCTGATCATGCCCGGGCCGCGGAGTTTCTTTTCGACGCCGCGCGCAGCAAAGAGCGCTCTGGTCAACTTGGAGAAGCTGCGGCTATATGGGAACGCTTGGGGTCGGAATACCCAGAATCGGAATGGACATATCGAGCTCTCTTCCAAGCTGGGATTGCTCATTATCGTCTGGCTGATTTTTTCGGATCCGAGAATGCGTTCTTGAAGTGCAAAGAGATCGCAATACAGTCATCTGATCTCGCTGCTGCTACTTTATGGCTCGGCAAGTCCTACCTGGCACGTGGGGACGTCGAAAGAGCGCGGACAGCCTGGGAAGAAGCGGTAGGGATCGATCCCAATGGGTATTACGGGCTGAGAGCTGGAGATCTGTTGGTCGGACGTGATCCGTTCCAATCCTTCGGCGTTTTCAATTTTCATTCCGATGTCGAAACCGAGCGGCTAGAGGCTGAGCAATGGTTGCGAGCCACCTTTCCCGTCACTGGCCCTGAGCCGCTCTCGGCATTGGATGCGGGGTTATCAAACGATTACCGCATGCTACGGGGGAACGAATTCTGGCAGCTTGGCCTTTACAACCAAGCTAAAGCGGAGTTCGAGTCCCTTCGTCTTGAAAAGGAAAACGACGCCGAAGCTACGTATCGATTGATGCATCACTTTCTCGATATAGGTTTATACCAGCCAGCGATCTACGCAGCTTGGCAGATACTAGACTTGGCAGACCTCGCAGATGTGGGTATTAACGACGCGCCAATCTACTTCAGTCGCATCCGATTTGGCCCCTATTTTGGTGAGTTGATCATGCCTGAGGCGTTGCGTCATGATTTCGATGGGCTTTTTCTTCTCTCAGTAGTTCGCCAAGAGAGCCTCTTTGAGGGATTCGCGATCTCTTATGCTGGCGCGCGCGGGCTAATGCAGATCATCCCAAGCACAGGTCAAGATGTGGTCGACCAACTTGGATGGCCGCCAGGATACAGGGATACCGATCTCTATCGACCTGTGGTTAGCGTGCGTTTGGGTGCCCAATACCTGGCAACGCAGCGCGATTACTTTGATGGAGATCTATATGCTGCATTATCTGCGTACAACGCCGGTCCTGGTAACGCGATCATATGGAAGGAACTCGCTCCAGATGACCCCGATTTGTTCCTCGAGGTCATTCGCATTCAGCAACCCCAGAATTACATCCGTTACATCTATTGGGCATTCACCAATTATCGGGGTCTCTACACAGAACCGTGAATCCTGATGATCCAACTTCATCCGATGATTTGATTAAATTAATTCGACATATTTTCATTGTTATGATAAACTATAAGTTCGTAGTCAAGTGTCGAGGGGTTTGACAACGACTGTGTCGGCGCGTTATGGCAAAGAAATGAAGCGGGATTTGGTTCGGTTTAAGGACCGGAGTGCCCCGCATTTTCTTGTTTATCCCCCTCTCATCCGTCCTGTTCCTTCATATTCAGAACGGTTAATGAAATAGGAGTAGCTGCATGAGATCTGGTATGGGTCAGAAGTGGTACTCGCGTATCCCAGACACATTTTCCCTCCCGAGATTGATCGAAGTGCAACTCGACTCCTTCTCCTGGCTGAAGGAGAAAGGCTTGGCCGAGTTGTTTGATGAGATCTCTCCGATCATCTCCTACAACGGTGGAATGAAACTCTTCTTCCCGGGCAACAGTCCTGAGAGCCAGGAGTTTGATCTTCAATATTGGTTTGATGAGCCGAAGCATGACATTGAGGAGTGTCTCGAGCGTGATCTCACCTACGCCGCGCCGCTCTATGTCTCGGTGCTCCTGGCAGGATCCGAGGTCCCTGAACCGATTAAGCAGGATATCTTTCTCGGTGATTTTCCTATCATGACCGAGAAAGGAACATTCATCATTAATGGGACCGAGCGGGTGGTCGTGTCGCAATTAATTCGCTCTCCCGGAGTTTATTTCGATGCACCAGAAGATCGAGCGACCGGTCGTCGCTTAGCCACCGCCAAGCTGATCCCAGACCGGGGCGCTTGGATGGAATTTGAAACCCGGAAGAGCGACTACCTGACGCTTAAATTCAACCGCAAACGCACGGTACCAATTACCATCTTACTGAGAGCCCTCGCCGCGATTGACGATGGTTTGGGGAAATCGCCCATTAAAAAGGGCACAGACGAGGAATTGCTGGCCCTTTTCGCTGAGGCGGATTCGAACCCTGATCACCCCTATATCGCGACAACCATTCGTCAGGAACCGACCTGGGAAATCAAGGACGGGCGAACGCTGGCCGAAGAGGCGATGATCGAGTTCTACCGACGCATGCGTCCCGGTGATCCGCCGACATTGGATAACGCGCGTGAATACCTCAGAGATCAACTCTTTGAGCAACGGCGTTATGATCTTGAGCGAGTAGGACGTTATAAACTAAACCAGAAACTGAACCTGCATAAAAGAGTACCGCTTGATCATCGGCGTGTCACCACATGGGACATCGTCCGATTGATCGAGCGTTTGATCCTGATTAACAATGGCGCTGCTGAACCGGACGACATCGACCATCTTGGGAACCGGCGTGTCAAGACCGTCGGTGAGTTAATTCAAGGAAAGTTACGGGTCGGTTTACGCAGGATGGAGCGGGTCATCCTCGAAAGGATGTCCATTCGAGACCAAGATCAGATCTCCCCTGTGTCTCTAATTAACATCCGTCCAGTCGTGGCTTCCCTGCGGGAGTTCTTCGGTTCGAGTCAGCTATCTCAATTCATGGATCAGACCAATCCCCTGGCGGAATTGCGCCACAAGCGTACCCTCTCGGCGCTAGGCCCAGGAGGCCTACGCCGTGAACGAGCTGGGTTCGATGTCCGCGACGTGCATCACTCGCATTACGGTCGAATCTGCCCGATTGAAACCCCTGAAGGTCCTAACATTGGTTTGATCGGACGCCTGTCCTCTTATGCCCGGGTTAATGACTTTGGTTTCATCGAAACCCCATACCGATGGGTTATTTCTGAGATGAAATCCGACGATCCAAACTTGATTGGGCAGCGTGTGAGAGGTGAAATCAGGAATCCGAGAAGCAAAAAAGTGATAGCGGAGGACAGGGAAGAGATTACTCAAGCGTTGGCAAATAGGCTTGCCAAGCTAAAGGATCCAATCCTTATCGTTCCTTTCGTCTCCGATAAGATCAAGTACCTCACGGCAGATGACGAGGACCGTTACGTCATCGCTCAAGCCAACGCTCCTCTCAATGAGCAGTATGAGTTTGTACGTCCGCGAGTCTCCTGTCGTTACCGTGGTGACTTCCAATTTTTCCATCCGGAGCGGATTGATTTCATGGATGTCGCACCCCGCCAGATCGTTGGCGTGAGCGCTGCCCTGATCCCGTTCCTTGAACATGATGACGCCAATCGTGCATTGATGGGTTCGAATATGCAGACCCAGGCGGTACCTTTGGTTCAACCCGAAGTTCCGCTTGTCTCGACGGGTATGGAACGCCACGCTGCCCTTGATTCGGGGCAAGTGATACTAGCCGAATCGAGCGGGGAGGTGGAATCCGTCACTGGAAGTCAAGTAATCGTACGGACCCGCTCGGGTCGTGATGTATACAAATTGCGGAAGTTCAATCGCTCCAATCAAAGCACGTGCATCGATCAGCGCCCAGCGGTAGTTAAGGGCCAACGGGTGCGCGTGGGAGATGTGATCGCCGACTCCTCCTCCACGGCCGAGGGTGAGCTTGCCTTGGGGCAGAATGTGCTTTGCGCTTTCATCTCCTGGGAGGGTGGGGATTTCGAGGACGCGATCTTGATCTCAGAACGGCTTGTCAAGGAGGATCTTTACACCTCGGTGCACATTGAAAAGCACGAGGTTGAGGCCCGTGATACCAAGCTCGGACCCGAAGAGATCACCTACGACATCCCGAATGTGGGTGACGATGCGCTGCGCGACCTAAATGAGGACGGGATCATTCGTGTCGGAGCGGAAGTCGGCCCGAACGATATCCTCGTAGGCAAGATCACACCGAAGGGTGAGAAGGAGCTGACACCGGAGGAGAAACTCTTGCGCGCGATCTTTGGCGAAAAGGCGCGCGAGGTGAAGGATACTTCTCTCCGGATGCCTCACGGCGAACGGGGTAAGGTTGTCGATGTCAAGGTGTTCACCCGGGAGGAACATCGCGATCTGCCTGCCGGTGTGGAGAAGATGGTCCGTGTCGCGGTCGCCCAGAGGCGTAAAGCTACCGAGGGCGACAAGATGGCTGGGCGCCATGGAAACAAGGGAGTGATCTCCAAGGTGGTTCCAATCGAGGATATGCCCTTTCTGGAGGACGGTACTCCAGTGGATCTGATTCTGAACCCTCTGGGTGTTCCCGGTCGGATGAACATCGGGCAGATATTGGAAGCTCACCTCGGTTGGGCTGCTGATAAACTTGGCTTCCGCGCGGTGACTCCGGCTTTTGATGGGGCGGATGAGCTTGAGATTGAAAGCGAGTTGGCACGCGCTTGGATGATCGAACGTGCCTGGAAGGAAATCGGTGAACGTGCGTGGGCGTGGGTAATGGAAGAGGGGTATTACACCGAAGAAGCTTTTATAGATGATGAGGAGGTACGTCGCCTTTACCTCGAAAACTGGTTGGTAGATAAGAACTACGACCCTGATATGCTCGCAATCGATACTCGCTATGCCCGCCGAGCCACGCTCAAGGAATGGTTGCGTGAGAAAGGGTATGAGCCGGAAAGCATCGTCGTCTTCGAGGATACGGAGATTCCGGTCAAGCAAAGATCGACCTACGATGAAGCGGCAATTGAGGCCTGCTTGCGATTGTGGATCGAGACCATGGGACGTAAAACCGGCAACATCAGATCTCAACAGACGCTGCGTGACCTGGCAGAGAAGGTCATGATTGAAACGAAGAAGCCGCTTCCGATCTTAGGCAAACAGACTCTCTATGATGGCAAGAGCGGCGAGCCTTATGATCAGCCGGTGACAGTCGGCAAGGTTCTAATGATGAAGCTGCATCACCTGGTTGAGGATAAGGTGCACGCTCGTTCGACCGGCCCTTACTCTCTGGTAACGCAGCAACCGCTGGGTGGTAAGGCGCAATTCGGTGGTCAGCGGTTCGGCGAGATGGAGGTTTGGGCTCTCGAGGCTTATGGCGCAGCTCATACCTTGCAGGAGATGCTGACGGTCAAATCGGACGATGTTCAAGGTCGGGTGAAGACCTACGAAGCGATCGTCAAGGGAGAACCGGTCGAGGAACCCGGGGTCCCGGCCTCCTTCCGAGTCTTAGTGAAGGAACTGCAGAGCCTCGGTTTAGCGGTTGAGGCCGTCAGCGATGAGGGTGAGATCATTCGCTTTGGTAAAGATGAGGAGCACAGACGTCCCCTACGCCTTGGATTGGGTTTGCTGGACATGGAACCTCGCTAATCGATCGTCAGATCGTCATTGAACGTGGAAGCCCACAATTTCCTTTACCACCGGATCTCTGATCCGGTGGTTTTTGGATGCCATTGCATTGTACTGGCAGGAGTGTAATGAACTTTCGTGACTCGTTCTTGCAGGACAAGCAAACAGGAGATCCGAATAAATCTGATCGTCCAAGTTCTCTAGACAACTGGCAAGCAACGGACCCCTACGCCTTTAACCAAATGTAGTACAGAAAGTGCAATGCTTGACGGGGTTCTAGCAGCATGTTAGAATAATCGCTCGTTACCCGTAATTCGGCGGGAGGCATCCTTTCGTGATGGTCGTTGACTGAAGGTTTGGTCAAGTAACCATCGTAGCCTACGAAAATGCTTACCCGAATCGAAGATGAGGTTCATTCATGCGAGGCCATCGCGCTCGAACGATGGCCTCATTTAGCGGCAATGGATCCAGGGCGTTAGCCCGATGGCCATTTGGAGGAAGACCATGCCGACGATCAATCAGCTGGTTCGGAGGGGTCGCAAACCAAAGAGCGCCAAAACAAAGGCGCCGGCGCTCCAATACATTTTCAATTCAATGAAACAGCGGCGTATCCCGCAGCGGAAAGGCGCACCGCAGAAACGCGGCGTGTGTACTCAAGTACGTACGCAAACCCCGAAGAAACCTAACTCAGCTCTTCGCAAGGTAGCGCGAGTTCGCCTTACAAACGGGATCGAGGTTACTGCTTACATCCCCGGCGAGGGTCATTCCCTACAGGAGCACTCAGTAGTGCTCGTGCGCGGAGGCCGAGTGAAGGATTTACCAGGCGTTCGCTACCATATTATTCGTGGCACTCTCGACAGCACAGGGGTAGAGGATCGTATGCAGGGGCGTTCGAAATATGGTGGCAAGCGACCCAAGAAGCAAGTGATTGGTTGATCGGTCGCCAGGGATAAGGCGATCATCGTCGAGTGATGAGAACGGAGCAAGCAGATGCGACGGACCAAGCCTGAGAAGCGAGAGATCGGTGGGGATGTGCGGTACAACAATCAGCTGGTGCAGGGAATGATCAACCGGCTGATGCGGCGAGGGAAGAAAAGCCTCGCTACGCGAATCATC
>DUEW01000212.1 GCA_011174845.1 Anaerolineae bacterium
CCGTGTTAGGTATCGCCGTTCTGGCCGCCGTGATTACACCCACCATCGACCCAGTCAATATGGCCTTGGTGATGGCACCCATGATCGCGCTCTACTTCATCAGCATCGGATTGGCAGCATTAGCGCAACGACGGAGGCATCGTCAGTCCGCTTGATCAAACTCCATGGCAGAATTCTGGTCGTTGGTTCAAGCATGACACCCACCTTGCGAAATTCGGTCACAACTCGTACCCTCCAACGAAAAGGATGTAAGTCAGGTTGACTGAGGTTAACACAAATCAGGTCCATCATAATCTTGGTCCACTTCTCAGAGAGCACCGTTTACGACGGGAGTTAGCCATTCTATATCCAGCACTCGCGATCCTAGGGCTGAGCGGGACAGCGATCGCATGTGTATGGACCGCCTGGCGATGGTTGTTCGCCTATAACAATTACGGTTCTGCGGCAATATGGCGTTGGACGACACCCGCTCTCGTGACCGTTCTTGGCTTCGCAAGCTTAAGCATCCTGGGTCTGCTCCTCACCTGGCGATCGCGAGGCTTCCGCATCAGCCTGCATACATCAGGTATGGTCTACCGACGCGGTCGCCGCAAGGAGACCCTCCTCTGGGAGCAAATCCAACGCGTCCATACCGCTGCTGTGAGCTACGGATTCTCATCACTGGCTTGGGGCGCTCAGACGACTCTTAAACTACACACGAACGATGGCCGTCAATTCCACCTTACCCATGCTTTAACCGACATGAACGATCTTGCGGAGACCATCAAACGTCAAGTCTATCCGGGTTTGCTGGAGGCTTACAGGCGTAAGTTTAACCAAGGCGATCCTCTATCCTTTGGGCCGCTTTCACTCACAGAAACCGGCGTCCAACGCGATGATCAAATGCTTAAGTGGGATCATCTGGGGCGAGTCTCGCTCGGTCGAGGCTCCTTGCTGCTTGAGCCGTCCGATCATAACAAAGGCAAAAGAATACGCATTCCAGCACATCGCGTGCCGAATGTCGAAATTTGCACCCAACTTATCGAACATCTTAGGGCAAGTCAAGGAGGCCAGCAAAAAAGCGATACGTAGCGGCAGGCAAGATGCCTCGCCACCATCACATCAGGTTCGATCTGTTGATGGCCTAAGGATGATACCTATGAGGATCGTTCGACCTATCTTAATACTTGGATTGTGCTTGCTCTTCCTGAGCAGTGCTTGTTCTTCGTTCATGAATTCCACAGCCTCTGAGCAAGGCCCTACTCCAATCCCCGTTCCAAGCCCGACACCACTAACAGCCGCAGAGGTGGTCTTCAATGTGCTCCCGCCTGAAGGCACCTCGACAAACGCCGATCTTTCGTTGGTCTTGCTCGACGAAGTTACGAGCCTGGTCCACAACGCGACCGTCGTCCCGATGAAAAGGTTGGCGGACGGCCACTGGCAGGTCCGATTAACTCCACCCGTGGGATCCCTTTTACGATATCAATACATCCGTAATAAACCATCTCTCGCCCAGGAGACGACGACTTCAGGTGAATCCATCCTCTACCGCATCGCTCACGTGCCAGGTCCTACCCAGATCGATGACATCATCGCTGCCTGGTCAGATGCCCCCTACCAGGGAAAAATAGGTCGCATAACGGGTCGTATCTATGATGCTCTCACCGGGGGCGCGCTGCCCGAAACCATGGTCAACGCAGCAGGAGTGACTGACTTCACCGATGGGGAAGGGTATTTTCGTTTGGACGGTCTCCCGCCGGGTTTACATAACTTGATCGTTTTCAGCCTCGATGGATCCTATCAAACCGCTCAACAAGGAGCTGTCGTCGCCGCCGATAGCATGACGCCTGTTGAGCTAGGTTTGTCTCCAGCAAGGGCCGTTCAGGTCACCTTCGAAGTCATTGTCCCATCGGATACCATCCCGGGCACACCTGTCCGAATCGCAGGAAATGTGCGCCAGTTGGGGAACAGGTTCAGCGAGCTTGAAGGCGGGATCAGCGTCGCCAATAGCCATATGCCAGAACTCGTATTGATCGATCCTACACACTACCTCACCGTCATCACCCTCTACGCTGGCACCGATCTCCGTTACAAGTACACCCTGGGCGATGGTCTTTGGGATGCAGAACACAGAAGCAATGGAGATCTGCTCACCCGGCAATTGATCGTCCCTGATCATGACCTGGTGGTCAAGGATGTCGTCTCGACCTGGCATGAAAGGGACGCCGGGAGCCTGCGCTTCCATCTCATTGTACCGGAAGATACACCCCCCTCCGATCAGATCAGCATCCAATTCAACCTCTCCGGATGGCAGGAGCCGATTCCTATCTGGCGCTTAGCGAAGAACGAATGGTATTTCATCCTCCATGGCTCCATAGATCCAGACCAGATCCTTCGCTATCGTTATTGTCGGAACGCACAATGCGGAAGTGCTGATGATGTCGATACGCTCGGTTCAAACCCTGTTGGAAGACAGGTCACCATCTCCCAGACCCCCCAGGACATTCTAGACGAGGTGAATGCTTGGCAGTGGTGGGATCCTGCTCTACCCAGCGTAACCGTCGTTGCTCCAGACATTACCCCTCGCTCCGGATTCGAGGCCGGGTTCTCTTACTTGCCTGCATTTCGACCCAATTGGATGATCCAAAATGAGAGCGCCATGAGCAATATCGCATATCGTGGCGCTAACGCCGTGATCTTGTCACCAACATGGATTTTAAAGGCAAATAACCCCACTCCAGTGCTGAGCTTTGACCCTGCTTTTGCTCCCTTTGAAAATGACCTCCGAACGATGGCCTCTGATGCCATCGACCAGGGTCTACAGGTAATCCTACGACCTAGTTTGCGCTATTTTGATGGCGAGGTTGATGCGTGGTGGTTGGAAGCCACTCGTGATTCGGCATGGTGGACGGTTTGGTTTGAAGAATATCGATCGATGATCCTAACCTTCGCCCGTCAGGCTCAAGCAGTAGGGGTCACCAAACTCGTCCTCGGTGGTCCAGAGATCGCGCCTTCATTACCAGAAGGAGTGTTGCTTGATGGATCATCTTCAGGCGTTCCTGGGGACGCCGAAACCCAATGGCGAACCTTGATCGAGGAGGTGCGGAAAATTTATTCCGGGAAGCTAGCCTTCGAAATCGAGTTGGGTCAGGAACTTCAACCGATCCCCACCATCATCGATACGTTCGATGAAGTACATATCTATTGGCACGCTCCACTTTCATCAGTTGAGGCTCCTTCTGTTACGGAGATAAGAAGATCCGTCAGATCCTTGCTTAATGAAACGATCCTCTCTAATCCAGCATTGAAGGGGATTCCGATCATCATAGACGTTGAGTATTTGTCCGTTGCGACCAGCGCCACGGCCTGCGCAAAGGCACCAGATGGAAGTTGCCGTCCTTCATATGAATTCGACCAGGGTGCGGTGGTTGATCCTGATTTAGAACTTGATCTGGAAGGTCAAGCCGAAGCGATCAACGCTGTGCTGCTTGAGTCTTACACCCAAACTGAGATCATGGGTTTCTATGTGCGTGGGTATAACCCAACCGTAGTATTACACGACATGTCAGCCTCGGTGAATGGAAAGCCCGCCAGCGACGTGCTATGGTATTGGTACCCACGCATAAACACCGATCAGTAGATGAAGATTTCCCTAAAACACACATGAGACTATCGTGAGGTGAAAACCCAATGAACTTCCAACTCACAGAAGAACAACAGATGTGGCGCAAAACGGTTCACGATTTTAGTGAACAAGAGGTCAAGCCAAGGGCAGCCGAACTCGACGCCTCGGCCGAGTTTAATGCGGAAGCCTTCCAAAGAATGGGACCGCTAGGCCTTTTAGGGATGGACATCCCGGAGGAATACGGCGGTGCCGGAGTGGATTCCTTATGCTCCGCCATAGCTCTCGAGGAGCTTGGGATGGCGTGCGGGGGCACGGCTCTCTCCGTGGTAGCTCACAACGGTCTAGGCTGCGCTCCGATCTCCCTCTTTGGATCTGAGAAGCAGAAGCGAAACTGGCTTCCTAAGTTAGCCTTGGGAACAGACGGGCTGGCTGCCTTGGCGCTCACCGAACCAGGGACTGGCTCCGATTTGGTTGGTGGAGTGAAGACAAGGGCCGAACTCGAGGGAGATGAGTGGGTGATCAATGGAAGTAAAGCGTGGATCACAAATGCTGGCGTTGCCTCCCTAATCGTCACACTTTGTCGTACTGATCCCTCCGGTGGTTCGCGATCCCTCAGCCAAATCGTTGTGCCCACCAAGACGCAAGGGTTGCACATTCACCCAGCGGAGAAAAAGATGGGCATGCGCGCCTCCCCTACCAACGCCCTCACGTATGAGAATGTACGAGTGCCAAAGGATTACTTGTTGGGCAAGATGGGTCGTGGTCTGCATCAGACATTAGAAATCCTCGACGGAGGTCGGATCGGCATCGGATCCATTTCCATCGGACTGGCTCAAGCTGCAATCAACGGGGCCATTGGCTATGCAAAAGAACGGGAGACCTTCGGCGTCCCTCTGGCGCAACATCAAGCCATACAGTGGATGATCGCTGACGCCATCACACAGATCGAGGCGGCCCGCTTGCTGATCTATCGAGCAGCCTGGCTCAAGGATTGTGGAAACTCCTTCTCGAAGGAATCCGCGATGGCCAAACTCCTCGCGACCGAAATGGCGGAGCAGGTCTGTCGCAATGCAATCCAGATCCATGGCGCATACGGATACAGCAGTGAGTATCCCATCGAAAGAATGTATCGCGACGCGAGACTGATGACCATCGGCGAGGGAACCAGCGAGATCCAGCGAATGGTGATCGCTAAGCGCGTGCTCTCTTGAAGCATCAAAAATGGAACAATGGAGCAAGAGACTAACGCATAGGGTATCTGAAACGAATAGTCGAATGTATCTTGTGTCGAAGGTGAAGGACATTACCTCATGTGATTGCGGTTGGTGTACAAAAAAATGCCCTCAACCCCAGCGGGGTGGGCATAATGGATAGAGAGAAGATCTTTAGCCGGCATATAGCCGGCTAATTCTAAGAGAGAAGATCAAAAATTATTCTTTATTTGGGGGAAATCAATCTTACTCCCGGCTCAGCCACCATTTGTAGCCGTAATAGCAAGCCACGCACAACACTGCTGTGATGATGATGGCGAGCCAATAATTCAATTGACCCAGAATTTGCAAGCCTGTACCTAATGCTATGCCAACATAAGACGTTGCAGCTGCAAATATGATGATGAAAGTGCCAAACAACCAGAATTTCATCAGATTTAAACGTTTGGTCTTCTCGTCGGACATTGCTCATCCTCCCTTCAGTGAACTTTGCATAAAAGATACTAGACTGAAATGAAGAAATAAGCAACCAGTACTTCTGCTTTATTAAGGGGTACTTTGGTTTAGGGTCCGTTTACTGGGTTACGCTCTCGAATGCAACCTCGAACTCGGTTTCGGGAATCGGACCGATCCATTGTTGCAGGATGTTCCCATTGACGTCCAGGAGAAAAAAATGGGGTTGTTAGCTTTGGAACCAAAGGAAGCGAAAAGGCTATAATCAAGCAGATCGTTTCTTGTTGAGGGCACCATGACCCCGAAAATCATCGAATGCATCCCAAACTTCTCTGAAGGACGAAACGCTGAGGTGATCGACGCCATTCAAACTGCCATCGCTGACGTGGCTGGCGTCCACGTTCTCGATCGCCACAGCGATGAAGATCATAACCGCACCGTGATCACTTTTGTCGGATCTCCGGAAGCCGTCCCTCAAGCCGCGTTCTCTGCGATCGAGATAGCAGCCGAGTTGATCAACCTGGACCAACATCGAGGGGAGCACCCGCGCATAGGCGCCACGGACGTGGTTCCTTTCGTGCCCATCTCCGGTGTGACGATGGACGAATGCATCGAAATGGCGAGAACTCTGGGAAAACGCGTGGGGGACGAACTTAGCATCCCTGTCTACCTGTATGAAAACGCAGCAACGCGTCCGGATCGGAAGAATTTAGAGAATATACGGAGGGGAGAATACGAGAAGCTGAAGGAAAGCATCCGAGACGATCCCGATCGTGCCCCAGATTATGGACCGGCGTGCTTGGGAACGGCGGGAGCGACCGTAATCGGTGCCCGTCCTCCTTTGATCGCCTACAACGTCTACCTCACGACCGATGATGTCTCCATCGCTAAAAATATCGCTCGCACTGTCCGTCAATCCTCCGGTGGTCTACCTCATGTCAAAGCCCTGGGAATGCTCGTGGAAGGTAGAGCCCAGGTCTCGATGAACCTGACGGATCACACACAGACACCGGTGGCGCAGGTCGTTGAGGCCATCCGTCGTGAAGCCGAGCACCACGGTGTTGAAC
>DUEW01000213.1 GCA_011174845.1 Anaerolineae bacterium
GGGTGGGGCGCCAGGTACGCGGGAGACCGATTTGCTTCGACCGTTGCACAAAGTCCAGAAGGTCCACGCCGTCTTGTTGTCGGGAGGGTCAGCATTTGGCTTAGATGCGGCTGGAGGTGTAGTCCGGTACCTTGAAGAGCGCGGGATCGGTTACGATGCACAGGTGGCGATGGTGCCCATTGTACCGGCAGCGATTATCTTTGACCTACACATCGGTCGAGCGGACGTACGACCGGATGCCGCGATGGGTTATGCCGCTTGTCAGGCGGCTTCAGATGAGCCACCGCAGGAAGGCAACGCAGGCGCCGGAATGGGTGCCACGGTTGGGAATCTTCTAGGCCCAGCGGGGGCGATGAAATCGGGCATCGGAACCGCCAGCACCGATTTGGGTGGTGGTGCAGTTGTGGGCGCGATCGTGGTCGCCAATCCATTTGGTGATGTGGTCGACCCTACGACAGGCACGATTTTGGCTGGGACGCGACCAGCAAAGGTGGGGCCGATTCATGTCGGAGGTGAAGGACCATTTGTCGATACTTTAGAGGCGATGAAGGGCAGGATCGGCAGGACTGCTCTAGGTCTTGCTTCTCGTGCCAAGAGTGTCATCGGTGTGGTAGCGACGGACGCTCAATTGACAAAGGAGGAGATAAACAAGGTAGCACAAATGGCTCAGAATGGTATCGCCCGTACAGTGCGCCCAGCGCATACGATGCATGACGGCGATACGATCTTTGCGTTATCAACGGGAAGAAAGAAGGTCGATGTCAGCGTGGTGGGTGCGTATGCTGCTGAGGTGGTTGCCCAAGCCATTGTGCGCGCCGTGATGGCGGCCGAGAAGGCAGGTGGCTTGCCAGCGGTAAGGGACTTATAAAGCCCGAAACTCGCCACCCTCTCCCTTTTAGGGAGAGGAGATTTTCTCCCTCTCCGCACAGGGGAGAGTCATTCCCTCTCACTGTCCCCGGAAAGAAGAAGAGAGCATCTCGATTGAGGGCAGATAAGTGGTGCATTTTTTCTGTTGTTGCGACGGCTAGCTGTAGTTGAGAAGAGGGTTTGGGGAGCAGCTTTCGCCGCCCCCCAAACCCAAATTCATTCCATGGCTCGGCGGCGGGGACACTTCGTGAAATGCACCAGTGACCACGAATCTCATTGACAGGCGATCACCACCGAAGTATCCTCCGGTGTTGACAGGCTTGGAGGTATGATGTTTCGCAGAAAGAACGAATTTACCGCTGCCGCTGAAAAATTCACCGAACGTGTGGATTCTGTACTTGGGCCAGGCATCACTTGGCAGGGCCAGGTCAGCGGAACAGGTGGTGTACGTATCGAAGCCGCATTTGATGGTGAGATTGCTTTGCGTGGTTTGGTGGTGATCGGTGAGAGGGGACGGGTGACCTGCGAGCATATCCGGGGCGTGACGGTCATCGTCGCTGGATCGGTCAAGGGTGATATCACCGCCAACAAGGTCGAGATCACACGTACCGGCCGAGTCTGGGGTGACGTCGTCACGAAGTCCTTCTCCACCCAGGAGGGAGCTTTCTTGAGAGGCAAGATCACGATGGAGGAAGAACTAGACCTCGGCTTAGGGCCTGTGCCCGAGCTGGATGAGGAAGGCGCGATTGAAGACACCGCAGAAGAGGGAGAATCGTCTCAAGGGGAATCCTAAGGTCTCCGATCCGCGAGGTGAATTCCGGCTCGGGTTTGAAGCATGTCTCCGAAGTCCACAGGGCTTCGGATTTTCATATGGATTTGTAAGATTTTACTGATCAAAAGGGTCTAGATGAGTGAAAGAGCATGGAGTACGGGAGTGGACAAAGCCCACACCCGACACATGCTGTTTTCTGTCACCCTCCTGCTCTTTTTCCCGCACGGTCATCTTTAAATGACCTTGTCATCCATCCCTGCCAATTGCCGGAGGGCCTCCGTTTGACCGGTGTGGTAGGTCTCGTGAAAGTAGAGCCCAAAGAGGCGTTGTCCTAACGTCATCGTGCGGTCTCCGACCTCGATTTCCCTTGTCAATTCCTCAACGCTTATCCGAGTCAAGGCGGCAACGATGTTCTCTTGGGCGCGTTCGAGTGCAGCGAGCAACATGACCTGATTGAGGATGCCATCCTCTTCCCCTGTAATTGGATCCGAGCCAGTGTCGTACAGGGCGGCTTCTTCATCGCTCAAGACCGGATCCTCGCCCAGCAAAGTTAATACACGGTTTCGATTGGCCGCGATGTGGCCCAACACCCAATTCAAACAATTGCCACGAAAAGGGGGTTGCAGAAGGCTGTCTTCGTGAGTCAAACCTTCCGTCTGCATGCGAATAATATTCAGATTGAGGCCGAAAGCATTGGCTAATTGTTCGGGGTCGATCATGTCCTCTCCTACACGGCATCCTTGAAGTCTGCTCACATTGTAGGAAGGTGCCTGAAAGCTGTCAACCAAAGACGACATGGAGGACTGATGTGCTGTTGTGAGCAATTGGGGCATTCCCTTATCAAGGTGGTCGATTTTAGATTACAATTCTCCCGTTCAACCACTTGGCGGGAAGGCTTAACTTGCAGCAATTTCATCGATGTCGGGGGGAGGAGAGCCATTGAGGGGATGGCTCTTTACCGAAGGCCTTCCCGCCAATCTTTCTAAGCTGCCCCCGCGTTTGCTCGATCTCTAGGCCAGGATATCTATGGAAACCAAGAAGACACCCTTGATGACCCGCCGCTTGCTGATGTTCATGGGAACGATGATCCTGGCGAACATCTCTGGGCAAATGTTTATGCCGTTGTTGCCGCTGTACGTGCAAGAATTGGGCGCCAATGTCGGACAGGTGGGATTGTTTTTTACCATCGGTGCCGTTGCTCCGTTAGCTTTCCAGATTTTCGGCGGATGGCTGTCAGATGCGATCGGGCGATTACAGGCCATCGCCATCGGTAGCGTGGGCGGGTTGCTGGGGTACTTAGTGTATATTTTCGCCCCCTCGTGGGAGTGGTTGCTGGTTGCGACGGTAACGGGAGCGATGGCCACTTCGTTCGTCTCACCTAGCTACATGGCGTTTATCTCCGAGGAGTCAGCGGAGGAAGCCCGTGGTCGCGTTTATGGCATGTCTCATGCCTTGTTCATGATCGTGGGGATCGTTGGCCCCCCAATCGGCGGCTACGTATCGCAATATTGGGGCTTCAGGAACTTGTTCATCGTCGCTGGGGCGCTATATGGCGCGGCGACCGTCATACGGTTGCTCATGGCGCGGGCTGCTGCACGAACAATGAGCGATGCTTCAGAGAAACCATCGCTGGCGCAGTTGAGATCCAGCTTGGTGGCGATGGGTGGGCTTGTGTTAGCGGGTGGCATCGTGACGTGGATTTTCATCTCTGATGGCGTACGGGATGTGACCTTTAGCATGGCGTTTCAATTATTACCACTCTACATGAAGAATTTAATGGGCCTCACCAATATTGAGATTGGCTGGTTGTCGTCTATTAATGCGATTGTTACGATGGTGCTCCTTACACCAGCTGGTTGGCTGTCAGACAGGAAGGGTGAGCGGTTGGGGATCGTCTTTGGTTTTGGCCTGATCGCGGCCGCGATGGCGGTATTTTTAAACAGCCAGACCTTCATGGGGTTTGCGGTTGTGTGGGCTCTGTTCGGGTTCGGTAGTGCGTTGATCGAGCCGGCTTACAACTCGTTAATCTCCAAGGTAGTTCCCATGCGATTGCGCGGCACGGCATTCGGGTTGTTCACCACCAGTATTGGTCTGATCTCGTTGCCAGCGCCCTACATCGGCGCCATGCTGTGGGAGCGTTTCACGCCGCGCTTACCCTTCTACTTCCCCCTGTTTGCCACTTTGCTCGTGTTGCCTGTGATGTGGATCAAGTTCAAACCAAAGGAAGAAGAATTATTGGGACTCGATGAGGGGTCGTGATCTCAAGGTGAGTTAGCGAATTGGGGGTGTGCGGTTTTTAAGTGCCCGTAAAGCTCGTAAGGTCACCCACTTGCTCGGTTTCCCTTTTTGCTCAATATCAACCCAGGTTTTACCGTTGTAAGTGTACTCCAAAGGCCAACGGCCCTGATCGTCTTGTTTGTCGATGAGCAATTGGTAGGAGGCGTCAAGGCGTTCGTCTTCACCATGTCCAAGCGAGCAAAGAACTTCCAGAATTTCCAGCATATCGGAGATATAGAAGATTGGGTAACCAAGCTTCCACCAACTGCGGTTGGGTTTTTCACTCCAACCCATCGGGTAATCAGCCTTCGCTGGATCTCGACTGAATAGGAAACGGACCCCAGTGTCGATCGCCAGTTGAACGAGCTGTGAGCGAGAGTCTTCAGAGATGCGGGCGAAGGCACGCATGGTCTTCAAACCGCCCCAAGCACAGGGGAGTCTGTTGTTCGCCGAACAGGCAAAATTCGGACCGGATACCCCCGACTTTAGGTAACGGGGGGATGCCTTTTTATCCTCAGGAGGGGCCATCCCTTCACCGGTAGTTGCGCGAGCTAACCACTCAATCGCCGCTTCCAATCGAGGGTCGGACTGTCGACCAAGATCTATCAGCGCAGTGATCAAGTTGCCGACCAAGCAGTAGATCGTCCCTGATGGAGTCCCAGACATGGAGAAAGCACCTGTATTTGCTACCGCATGTTCGAGAAGGTAGTTGCAGGCGGAATGTACTCGGGGATCCTCAGTGTCGGCTCCGAGTTGAGCGAGAGAGATCACCGACCAGACCGTAGCTCTGTATTTGGGATTGTAGCCGGGACCCGGTTTAACCCAAAATCCCTCTGTCTCCTGGGCGTCCAAGATGGCAGGGACAGGACCACTGCGCATAATGGTTTGACGCGCGCTTACAACCTCTGAGTGATCATCCGGCAGATCACATAGGTCACGCAGTGTAAAGTAACGCGGTCCTGGATTCTCGGTATCTTGCTCCAGCAACCAAGCCAGTGGGTTGCCATTGATGTCCTTCCCCCCAGGGATTTCTGCTATGCCCATAGTTTTCCTATGATATAGATCGGGATGCTATATGACCATCCACAGATGCAATCGTTGGTTAATAAGTCTCAGATTTATCTAAAGCCTCTCCGCCGATTGCCTATCGCTCCCGCTTGATAAAAACCAGCGTGAGAGCGTCAAATTGCTGCTCATTTCCCGCTCATGCATCACATCACTCAGGTTTTGAACGATGTGCTGCGGCGGGCCCTCCTCCAAATCACCAGCCTTGACCCAAATGACGGGCGTGAGGTATGAAAGCCTTAGCTTCTAGGAGGAAAGATCGATCGTGAAGAGCTGGTAAACCCAAGCCGGTATGCCCGCCCGCACCATGCGACCCAACTCTTCGCTAAATAATCGCAATTGCTTTGGCCAATCTTTGGGCCCTATAAGTTGAATTGTATCAGAACAGAGCGCAACCTGAAGCTCTGAATGCCTAGGTAAGATTCTGAATGCGATGAATCGTGCACCGTCAGGGTTAACAAAGGTGATCGTATCTGATCGTCATAGGGATCTCTCTCCTGCAGTATGATCATGAACAGCGCTTCTCACGCCACAGTTTTTTTCTCAGAATGATGAAGGACAATGCGCATGGTGAGGCGGAGATGGGTCGTGGGCATTTATCGAACGTAGTGGAGTTGACGGGAAATTTGCAGTCATATATGCTTACGATGTGTATTGTGGGATTTTGGGTCGTAGAGGATCGCTTCAACCGAACATTCTATTAGGAGGGAGCATCATGCCCTCAACGACGGTCATCGTCACCTCCGTTACCTCATTCTTAGGCTTTTTGCTCAACACTGGGGTGATGTATCTCGTCCTTTCCAAGGGAAGAAAGCGTCATCATTATCTGTTCGCTGGCATCCTCCTCATCTGTGCGATCTGGGATTTTGGGGTCTTCCTGGCGATGATTCGAAATCGATTCGTAGAGGAGTTGGTTATTTACGGGTATATTGTTTTCTACCCCTGTATTTTTTTACCGGCTTTGATTTTTCATTTTACGGGCAGCTATCTGAACCAAGTTAGAGTGAAGACGACGATCTTATTGTATGTCGTGTGTGCGGCCTCCGCGATTCTTATGGCGTTTGGTATCACTGGGCGATTGGAGGGGATTTATACCTACAGTTGGGGGCAGATCTTCCGCCCCGATGAACAAATGCTCGCTGGCTTTCCCATCATGATCGCATTTTTCATCATCCCGGTGCTTGCTTCGTGTTGGTTTTTCTATCAAGCCTACAGGAAAGAGACTTCACCGTTACCACGCCGGCATCTCTTGTACATCTTTACCGGCTTTATGATGATCTCATTTGCCACGGTCAAAACGTTGGTCCTTTTAGATATCGATGTGCCAGTTCTGTTGCCCGCAGGCATGTTCTTCAATGATATCTTCGCAGCCGTGATCGGAATCGCGATCATCAAGGATCGGCTATTCGACATTACCTTGATCATTCAAAAGGGAGCCATTTACTCTGGTCTAGCGGCCGTCCTCATTTTCGTTTTCAGCTTTTCCGAGCATATGCTGGTCACCTATTTGGGCCACTTTTTTGGAGAACACTCGCAAGTCATCCATCTGCTCTCGATTGCGCTTGTGATTGCGATCCTGATGCCGGTTAAGCACCGATTGGAGCGTGGGATCGAGGGTTTCTTTGCCAAGAGGCAACTCGAATTCTAGAAGTTTATAAAAAATAATGACAACTGGCGGGAGGGCATATCTGCCAGTTGTCGTTTATCGCTGGGTATTGAGTATTTTTTTGCTGTTTTTTGTCTCGGTTAAACTTGATGTTAAAGATTATGTGCTTGACAAAAGATCCCAGACCCGCACTTTCTTATCGGCGGCTGCGTTTGCCAGCCAACGGCCATCGGGTGAAAATGTGAGGGCGTAAACGCCTTTCACTTTGAGATCGATTTCATCAAGCAAGTTCCCCTTCTCCACCGATAGCAATTGGATCTGATACGCTGAACCTACGGCCATCGTTTTCCAATCTGGGGTGAAAGCGATCGGTTTAGGATACCCCTGCACACCATCAAACTCGAACCTGCGCGCGATTTGCCAATCCTGGGTGGACCACAACAGTACCGTCTGCTCGCTTCCAGAGGATGCCATGTATTGGCCATTCGGAGAAAAATTGAGGCCTCCCACGGCGACCTGATGTCCTCGAAGCTGCTGGATTTGTTCGCCGGAGGGGATCGACCAAATGAGGATCTCCTCACCAAATCCGGCTGATGCGAGGTATCGACCATCTGTAGAAAACGCCACCGAGCCCACGTTCTTTTTATGGCCTTTGAGGACAGCGAGCTCATCCCCATCAGGAAGCTACCACAGTCTTACTGTACTGTCATAGGATGCAGAAGCGGCGATCTTTCCGTCTGGCGACAACGCGACATCGGCAACAGTTTTTTTATGGCCGTTCAATGAATTGAGCAACGATCCTTCCGGGAAGGACCAGAGCTTAACCGTTGTGTCGCTAGAACCTGTCAACAGCAGTTGTTCATCGGGCGAGAGGGCAAGGGTGTTGACGCTGTTTTTATGACCCTCGAGGGAGGAGATCCCTTGCCATGATGGGACCGACCATAATTTGATCGTGTTATCCATCCCTGCTGAAAGCAACATTTTACTGTCGCTGGTAAATAGGACGTCCATCACGTGGCTTTCATGAGCCGCAATGACAATAGCTTCCTTCATAGTATTCTCCTCATTAATCAGACCGAATTGGTGCAATTTTATCATTTAAGTGTCGAAAATCTTTTTACTTCTAAAGGAGACTCAGGCTTTCCAACTTCTGTATATAATGACTTATGAATCACTGCTGTGTGAAGTTTTCTCAGCAAATCTATATTCCCTATCTACGGTTTTATGTTAAGAAAAAATGCATTCATATAACCGAAAGAGAAGCCACTACATTACATTCCAATGAAGATATTTTCATTACGACGATTAACAGCGATTGTCACTGCAGTCCTCGGAACGGCGATAATCGGTCTTGCTATCCTTGCCACACAGCTCGGTATTGACCACAACAACGTTTGGGGACCTAGGAGATTAGCCTTACTCGCCATTGGGGTTTTATTGCTCTTTCTATCAGCCTTATTGTTGTCTTATGAACGTGTATCTTCTTGCTTTGACAATTGGAAAAAGAGGATCGGTGGATTTTCGTCATACTTAACGGGCGTTGTTCTTGACAGCTGCATTGTCAGGCTTTTCGTTGGTTACATCAGTAAGTTCAAAACCCGTTTCAGGGCGGCAATTTATGCTATTCCGTTCGTAAAATTTTTGGTTAAAAAGTTTGGAGACCTAATTCCACGCATCACACGATCATTTCGGAACTCTCCTGTTATTCAATATCTCTCTGCGTCGAAGGAAAGAAAGGCCAAGATTGGCTCATGGAGTCTTTTCGCTGTTATTGTATTGACATATGTATGGCTAGTAAGTGTTGGTCGCTGGACCGATTGGCCAGGCACGACTGATTACTATGAAATGCTCGCCAACGCCCTACATCATGGTCAAGCCCACCTTATGATCGATCCAGACCCAAGGCTGTTGGAACTGTCTGATCCATATGACTATGAGGCGCGGAAACATATCCCGATACCTTGGGATGTTGTGCTCTACGAGGGAAAATTCTATCTATATTGGGGACCGGCGCCAGGTTTGATCCTGGCGGGGTTAAGATTGTTCATTCCTGTTGAAATTGGTGATGAGTATTTGGTATTTGGATTCGTGACGGGGTTTCTTTTCTTCAGCGTTCTTTTGATTCTAGCGATCTGGCGTGATCTTTTTCAAGATTCACCATGGTGGATTGTAATCCCTGGTGTCTTAGTTGCGGGGTTTGTCAACCCTATGCCGTGGTTGTTAACTCGCCCTGCAGTATATGAAGTGGCTATTTCGAGTGGTCAATTTTTCTTGGTCGCTGGAATCTATTGGGCCTTTACTGCTCTGCGAAGTGCAAAACCGGTCAAGTGGCGATTAATCCTAATGAGTATCTGTTGGGCATTAGCCGTAGGCTCGAGAATCACCTTGGTGATTGCAATCTCCTTCATGATTTGTATGGTCTGGTTCAGGATATTTGGAAAAACTCTGAAGGTTCGAACGATCCACACGGGTATCTGGACAATGGTGGCATTAATGGCCCCATTGGTATTGGGAGCCATCGGGCTTGGTTGGTATAACCATGTTCGTTTTGGTTCTATGGTTGAGTTTGGATTTCGTTATTCACTTACGTTGGAGAATTATTATCAGCGATATGGGATAACTCTATCAAACTCGTACATCGTACATAACCTCTACAACTATCTGGCAAACTCTTTGCGTATTTTGCCGGTGTTTCCTTTTGTGAAGCCAATATGGGGCAAGCACAACATATGGTTTTT
Organism: Anaerolineae bacterium; assembly: GCA_011174845.1. Lineage (GTDB taxonomy): Bacteria > Chloroflexota > Anaerolineae > Anaerolineales > E44-bin32 > DUEZ01. The sequence goes on from DUEW01000213.1 coordinate 9,326, forward strand.
TAATATATGGGCCCCGGAGCATTACCATGTTGAACAGATGGCAGGAATTCTGATAACGACGCCTTATATATGGTTTGCGGGCATCTCCATTTTAATTATGTTGCGTAAAATTTTTAGCGGAAGCAGTGCTCAATCCTCCGTTGGAGGTGATCCTCGTACAATTGCAAATGGTGCATCTGAAAAATGGTTGATCACTGCTTTAATCGGAGCTTTTGTACTCGAATTTTTCCCTTTATTAATCTTTCTTTATGTAACAATGCGGTACCTTGCCGATTTCATCCCCACGCTTGTTCTCCTATCGACCGTTGGTTCATACCAAAGTTATAAGATCACTTCAAAACGGAAAGCCTCGCATAGATTGTTCATTACAATCTTAGCCCTCACGGTTCTTATTTCGGCTCTTCTTGGTTTTTTGCTAAGTGTCACAGGATATGATGCTCGATTTGAAAACCTTAACCCAGAGCTGTTTGAGAGAATCGAAAGGTTATTGACATGGTAATATTGAACCTCCCCGCGAGCTTCATGCTTGCGGGGAGGTTTTTTCTATTAATGGCGCAAGGTCGAAGATACCGGGTGATTTCCCTGGTCCGTGCGCTCCTACTTAGGAGCCCTCGAAGGCGGACTCGAAGAACTTGACCAAGCGCAGATACAGGACCTTGAGATTCTTGGGTCGGAGGATGCCGTGCCCCTCGTCTTCAAAAGCGAGTACTTCATAAGGCACGCCTGCCTGGTCGAGCTCAGAACGGACCACCCGCACATTCTCTGGCGTGACGTTTGGGTCCTGCATACCCTGGACGATCAGCAACCGACCCTGAATATCCCCCACAAAATGGATTGGTGAGCGCTCGTAAAAGCGTTCGGGCGCCTCCTCAGGATTGCCTCCCATCATCTCTTCGCTGTAAGGTCGAAGGTCGGGACGTGTGGTCTCATAGTCGACGACCAGGTCCGTCATGCCGCAGATCGGAGCCGCGGCTGCTACTAACTCCTGTGGGTAGTGGGTGATCGCATACCATGAGGAATAGCCTCCGAAGGATGTTCCGGTGATTCCAACTTTACCCGGCGATGCGATACCGGATGCGATCAAGGCCTCGATCCCGGCTCGGATGTCATCCTGCTCTTGTCCACCCCAACCCGAAGCCTTAATCGCTTCTTGGAAAGATAAACCAAAACCTGTGCTTCCTCGGTAGTTGACATCGAGCACGTTGAGCCCTCGGGCAACGAAGAATTGAATTTGGCTGTTGATCCAATCTTCACTGTGGTGTGTCGGTCCGCCATGGACGTAAACAATCGTGCCCTTCGCTTCCCCAGCGGCTCGATAAAGCCACCCCTGAACTTCAAGTCCATCTGTTGCTAGCCACCGGAAGTCCTCCGCTGATGTGAGGTCGGAAGGTGAAAGCGATGTGCGTTCCCAGACTTTTGTTAGACTGACCATTGACTTGGGTTGTGGATCCTCAATGGGTAGGCGCACAAGGTCCTCAGGCTGTTGGGAATTGTAAGCCAGTGCGATCCATTCACCGTCTTCGGCTGGAGCCTGCAATGTTAAGTTCAGAGGAGACTCTGGCAGGATCATCTCCTCCCCTGTGCCTGGATCGACCAAAGAAGCGCGTCGACGTGCTTGGCGTACGTCAACGACTGCGATGTGCTCACCATTCGCAGGCACGAACGCTCCCTCGAGATTTCGCTCCGGATCATCGATCAGCCAGCGAAGTTTTTCATCTGAGAGGTTCCAGACACCCAGCCGGCGATGGGTTTCCGTTTCAGCCAGCGCGACGATACGCTGACTGTCTGGAAACCAGGAAGCGTAGACCTTCAGCGAGGGTCCACAATTGAGAATTTCGCGATCCTCAGTGCCCTCGATGTCCACCAACCAGATTTGGCGTCCAGCCGGGTGGCGATCCTTTCGAGTGTAGAGAATATGGGTCCCTGCATGGTTGAGCCGTGGCACGTAATAACACGGTTTCTCGGGTCGAGCCAGAATCACCCGTTCACCGTTTTCCAAGTCATGCCGGTAGATCAAGGTGGGCTGGATCTCCTCACCACTGGCGACATCGAAATTCGCAGCGTACACCAGCCAGCGGTCGTTTGGATGAAGCTGACCACCGCGCAGAAAGTAATTGGGTGAAGCTTCGGTCAGTGGATGCATCCCAGGATTGGCGATGTCCACCCGAAAGAGCTGGTAACGTTCGTCCCCACCCCGATCTTGCGCCACGAGAACAGCTTTGCTGTCCGGTGTCCAGGAGGCGAGCCATGTGTTATCGGGCGTTTCGGTTAATCTTATGGGGGCTGTCGAACCATCGGTGGGAGCACAGTAAACATCGGCCGCAGGTCCGGTCCGGAACCAGGTCCAAGCGATCCATCTACCGTCGCGAGAGATCTTTGGTACGCGCAATTCGGGGAGGTGGAGCAGAGCGTCGAGCATTTGATTGGGTAGCATGTTTTGAGGCCTTTACCGTGAAAAGATCGGCTTCTTGTTGGTGCCTTCATGTGAAAAGTTGCAGAGGCAATTCAC
>DUEW01000214.1 GCA_011174845.1 Anaerolineae bacterium
GCGCGTTGCTCGAGCCGTTCAAGCGATGAACCTGCGTCATGCCGTGATCACCAGCGTCAACCGTGACGAGCGTGCGGATGGTGGCGCACCGATCTTCGCCATGGTCGTCCGACGTATCCGTGAGCTTCAACCAGGATGCTCGATCGAGGTTCTGATCCCCGATTTCAAAGGCTCCATCGAGGCGTTAAAGATCGTATTGGAGGCCCGACCCGAGATTCTCAATCACAACGTCGAGACCGTCCCCAGACTGTTCAGGAAAGTGCAACCCCAGGATCGCTACGAATGGGCTCAGGCGACGCTCGTCAATGCCAAAAAGTTCGATCCCGATGTTTTGACCAAATCGGGGATCATGGTTGGTCTGGGTGAGACCACGCAGGAAGTCAAATCCGTCATGGACGATCTGCGTGAGTGGGGGGTTGATATCCTGACCATCGGACAGTATCTGCAACCCTCAAAGAATCATCTCCCCATCGAACGCTACTACACACCTGAGGAGTTTGACGATTTCAAACGCTACGGTTTAGAGATCGGGTTCAAATGGGTCGAAAGCGGTCCGTTGGTGCGTTCCTCCTACCGTGCTGAACAGCAAGTTCGGGCGTTGAGCGCGGTCCATCACCACTTGTATGGTGAACGAACGGACCCGAGTGTATCGTAGAGAATTTCCCCTCAGCGCCCCCCACTTGGGCCCCTCCCCGCTCCTCGAAGTAGTTTTTCAGCGTACTCACGAAACAAAAACGCCCCGTCCCAGTGCGACGGGGCGTTCAAATGGCTGGTCGTGCTAGATCACGGTTACATCAGCAGCTTGTGGTCCTTTGGGACCCTCCTCGATAGCGAACTCAACCTGTTGACCTTCGTGGAGGGTGCGGAAACCCTCCGTTTGAATTGCGGTGTAATGAACGAAGACGTCTGGTTCATTCTCGCGCTCGATGAAGCCGTAGCCCTTCTCGCTGCTGAACCATTTGACCGTCCCAATGACGCGCTCGGACATGGAATTTGTCTCCTTTCGGTAATTGAGCGTTAGTGCAAGGTGCGTGGTTCTTTTGTTGGGGGTCGGGTTCACCAGCAGAGCTAGCTAACCGCGAACTGCCTGAGTCACTGGATCTCAGGCAGCGGGTGGTACGACATCCAGACAGAACTCACGTACATCCTGCTTCGAATGATCTTATCATTTCTTAGTCAGGTTGTACAGACACGATTTTGGGGTTTGATTTCTGGTTAAAACCAGCAGCGATGGCCAAGCTAACGCCAGTCTCTGGCAGCATGAGAGCGTATGTCAATAGCGGGAATCTAGACCTGGTGCGGAGTATTCACAGCTTAGAATGCCTCTTACAGGTTGTGATTGGGCATCTATGGAGCCGACCTATTCTAGTACTGTGATGAGAAAGATGATGACACCATTAGTAATACATCATCCTAAGCCCTTCGACTGGCTCAGGACAAGGCTTGTCGAAGGGTTGCAAAAGGGAGCAAGGCGATGGGGCGAGGGACTCAGGATGACACAAGAGGTCTGTCATTCTGAGCGCTGATACGGAGACGGTATCCTACCCGAAGGGTGAGAATCCCTGTGATGTGTCGAATCAAAAGGCATCATCATAGGGATCCTTCGCTTCGCTCAGGATGACGGCTCTAGAATAATGCACCCTTCGATCCTTCGGCATACTCCCTTCTGTAACCTCAGAACAGGCAGACCAATGCAAGCTCAGGGTGCTTCAACTCTTCTTGTGTCTCATATCTTGGTTGACGGATCAGGAGTGGCCATGGTCGTAGAGGAGGAAGGGACGTTTCGTTCCTCCTCCAGGGTGTTATCATTGTCGTAGGGATTGCTCATCTGAGATCATGAACCGAATAAGCTAATGATCGGAGATATCGTGCTGGATCTAAAAGTCCTTCCCGTTGGGGAACATCAATCCAATTGCTATCTGCTGGTAGCGCCGAAAACCAATCAGGGGATCCTCATCGATGCGGGTGATCAAGCGGAGGAGATCCTTCACTTCGTCGGATCGCTGGAGGTGTCTAAAATTTTGATCACCCACGGCCACGTCGACCATGTCAGCGCGCTTGAAATCGTGCGCGCAGAGTTGGGGGTACCCGTAGGGATTCATCCTGCGGACGTCGAGGCTTTCGGATTGCGGTCGGATTTTCTCCTCGAGGATGGGGACGCGGTTGTCCTCGCGGGGGAACGATTACAGGTCCTCCATGTCCCTGGTCATACACCGGGAAGTGTTGTGTTTGGTCTGGTCGAGCAGGGGGAGATCCAACGGGCCGTTGTGGGCGATGTCATTTTCCCCGGCGGTCCCGGCCACACGGAGACTCCACAGGTGCTGGCCATCTCTCTCGAGTCTTTGGCGAAGACGGTGTTTACCTGGGGAGACGAGGTCATCCTCTACCCTGGGCACGGAGATCCTACGACCGTCGGCGAGGAGCGATCTGCATTTGAAGCATTCCGCGCCGACCCATTGCCTCCCGACCTTTGCGGCGATGTGACCTGGCGTTGAGGATACATATCGTTTGAACCTTACTCCCTTTCGTGATTGCTGGCGTCTGGCCCTCAGAGAAGATCGGACATCGGTGTACAATTCGCAGCAAGGAGACCGCCGACGCTACGCGACAATCAAAGACACCCTATGCACCCGTTCCCGAATCCTTGACCTCAACTTTCTTCTAGGAGTTTCCTCGTGCATGATTTTCGCTTCTTTCATCCTGTGGAGGTCCGTTATGCGGACCTGGATGCCCAACGTCATGTAAACAACGCATGTTACTTCACTTATATGGAGCAGGCTCGGCTGAAATATATTCAGCAACTGGGTTTATGGGACGGCGCAAATTTTGACGGCATCGGTGTAATTCTGGTGGACCAGAGTTGTACCTACAAAGCTCCCATCGCATACGGTCAGCATATCCATGTTGGCGTACGCGTCACCAACTTAGGGAATAAGAGTCTGGAGTTGGCTGTCTCGATTCGGGATCGAGACACCGATCAAGAGATGGCCGCAGGTCGGACAGTGCTGGTTGCATACGACTATCTTTCGGAGAAAAGCCACCCCATCCCGGATCATTGGAGGGAAGTCATTCGGGCATACGAAGGGACAGAGTAATATCCGGGGAACACAACACAAGAACTGTTGTGTGATGTCGTACATCTGCTTTGGATTGCCATTACGAAAACGAAAGGATAGGTGATGAAGTTCGACGCTGCAATCCCGCCCACTTCACTACGCGAGATCCCTCAATTGGTCCGTGCGGCCGAAGAGATCGGTTTTGATGCTCTATGGGTAGCCGAGACGCAACACGATCCTTTTCTGCCTTTGGGGTTGGTCGCGGAGCATAGTCAACGGCTTAACTTCGGTACCGCGGTCGCCATCGGCTTTGCCCGAAGCCCGGCGACATTAGCTTATACTGCTTGGGATCTGTCCCAGGCTTCCAGCGGGCGATTCATCCTGGGTCTTGGCACGCAAGTGCGAGCTCATATCGAAAGGCGTTTCGGCATGCCCTGGCCGCAATCGCCGGTCGGCAAATTGCGCGAATTAGTCGGTGCATTGCGGGCATTGTGGTCGACTTGGCAAACGGGGAAAAAGTTAAACTTTCGTGGCAACTACTTCAACTTAAGCTTGATGAGCCCCTTCTTTGATCCAGGTCCGATCGAGCACCCAGAGATTCCGATCTACCTGGCGGGTGTGAACAAAGGCTTATGTCGGTTGGCAGGAGAAGTTGCTGATGGCTTTCATGTTCACCCCTTTCACTCCGAGTGTTACCTGCGGGAGGTGGTCCACCCGGCGATCGCCGAGGGCGCCGTCCGCGCAGACCGAAGCGCGAAGGATATAAATGTATCGGTCTCTGTCATGACGGCCGACAATTACGATTTAGCCGACTTTGTCCGTTCGCAGATCGCCTTCTATGCCTCCACGCCCTCTTACCGTCCTGTGATGACACATCATGGCTGGGGCGAGGTGGCGGATCAACTGGGGGAGCTAGCTCGACGTCAACAGTGGGGGGAGATGCCAGGCCTGATCAACGAGGAGATGCTGGAAACCTTTGCCGTGATCGCCCCTGAAGATGAACTTGCAGGAGCGCTCAGGGCGCGCTATGCTGATTTAGCCGATCGGCTGACAATTTACCTGCCCTTCCAGCCGGGGGTGATGGGCAGTTTTTGGCGCCGGATGGTGGCCGATATGCGAGAAGGATCGTGATTGTTATCGATGCCCATGAAGATTTGGCTTGGAACGCGCTCACATTTGGGCGTGATTACGCGTTGTCCGTCGTAGAGACACGATCCCGTGAGGCGAGCACGGAGGTCCCAAATCACAACGGCCATACCCTTCTTGGGTGGCCCGAATGGATGCGCGGTAGGGTGGCCTTGGTCTTCGCTACCCTCTTCGCAGCTCCTTTGCGAAAGAGAGAAGGATCCTGGGACACACAATGCTATGCAGATATCGAAGAGGCGCACCAACTCTATCAGGCCAGCCTCGATTATTACCGCAGGTTGGAAGGCGAGCATCCGGATAAATTCCGTCGGATCTGCACGCAGACTGATCTGGAGCAGCATCTGCAGGAATGGGAGGGGGAGGATGAAGCGAGGGTTGGTTTGGTGATCCTGATGGAGGGCGCCGATGGCGTTCGCGATCCAATGGAATTGCCTGAGTGGTTCCATGCGGGGGTCCGCGTCCTCGGACCGGCTTGGATGGGCACCCGCTATGCCGGAGGGACGGGCGAGCCCGGACCGCTTACCAACGTTGGACGGGCCTTGTTGGAAATGATGGCAGACCTCGGAATGATTCTCGATGTGAGCCATATGACGGAGGAGGGGACCCTAGAAGCGCTCGATCGCTATGACGGTGCCTTGATCGCCTCACACAGCAACCCCCTGGCCCGCCTGCCCAACAGTGCGAAACCCGAGCGACACCTGAGCGACCAGGTCATCGCCAGGATCGCTGAACGAGACGGTGTGATAGGGGTAGTGTTGGCCAATCATTTCCTCAAAGATGGTTGGACCTCGTCGGAAGGACGTCAGGCGGTTACCCTCGATGAAGTCGCCGCTCACATTGATCATATTTGCCAGATTGTAGGGGACGCCGAACACATAGGTCTAGGAAGCGATTTTGATGGCGGCTTTGGGCTGAACAAGGTTCCCTCAGGCCTTGACAGCGTAGCCGACCTGCGGTTAATTGGCGATACATTGAGCGCCCGGGGGTATCGCCCCCAAGAAGTCGAAGCTGTTCTCGCAGGCAACTGGCTCAGAGTGCTGCGTCGGGCGCTTCCGGAGGGTTGATCCATGCCATCTCCCCAACTCACGCCTCGTCAGATAAGCTGGGCCCGTCGTTGGATGACGCTGGTCCTCATTGGCCTCTTCGTTTTTGTCATCGGCGTTGAACCGGACTTGATCGGCATGGACAAAAGTCCCGTCGTAGGGTTCGTCCAAGTGGGTGTTTGGCTAACTGGGCTTGCGCTGTTGTTGGTAGGCGCCTACGCTACTATGTATGTGGTCCGCAACGGGCGCCCCAACTCATTGAGGGACGACATTGGATTACGCCTGATCGCCACCGGCTTCGTCGTGGCGGCTGCGGCCTCTCTGGCGGATTTCATCGGTCTTGGCGCGCAAAGCATGCCAGAGATCTACTTTGGGCCGATCCAAGTTCTCGGGTTGGCGGCAGGGGTGATACTCAGTCTACTGGGCGTTGTACTCTATTGGCCCCGCAGGGAACGATCACCGGAGGAAGGACCTCCGCGCCGGCTCCCTCGCATCAAACTGCCTGGGCTTCGAAGGTCGACGAAAAGCGATGAGACATCAAAGGAAGACTTAGAGGTGCCGGATTTAGACGCCTGACGGTAAACGCGAGAGGCACCTCGCTCCCCCTCGCTGGACCGGATATTCCATGAGAGAGGTATTGGATTGTCGACCGAGGGGTGCTGATTAATTATTTTCTGGTTTTGCCCGAGTCGGCATTGTGGGGCTGTCCTGAATGGGCAGTACCATATGGAGCTCTCACCCTCACCCTGCCCTCTCCCTGGAAGGGAGAGGATCGAGTGTCCCCTCTCCCCGCAGGGTGTATAGACCGGAGACATGGTGGACGGGTGTACGAGGACATGGTGAACACATTTAAGACTCGTAACCGGGATTCCGCAGGTCTATCTGAGCAATTTTCTGTGGGGGTGCTCCTGGTCGAAGTTCGATCGTTAGGCTTGCTGAGTGGCATCAAGGGCTTGCGATCAGAGATTTCCTGTCAGGCCTTCTCGGCCATTTTCTCGCTCGAGTGGCCCGGGAACACCTTACCGCCGGGCTTGATCACCGTATACGCATAGTTTACGGCTACGGTCACATGACCAAAACCGATCACGATCAGGTTGAGTGGATCAAGTTCTTCTTGTAAGGCCACATCACCTGCCGCGAAGACTCCCGGTAGGTTGGTCTCCATTTTGCTGTTGACCTTGAGATATCGACGCCCGATGGTCTGCAATCCCCATTCGCGTATGGGCCCCAGATCGGCTTTGAAACCCAGTGCTAAGATGACCACATCGATCTCGAGCGTCGTCTCTTCCTGAGTTCGATTGTCGAAGATCACCGCACGCTCGACGTGTGTGTCACCTTGAAGCTCGCGCAGTTCGTGGAATACGAGGACATCGACCTTAGAATCAAGCAGGGCGTTGACCGAGGAATCGTGAGCCCGGAAGCCTTCGCGACGGTGGATCAACGTGACGTGCTCGGCAATTGGTTCGAGAGCCAGAGCCCAATCGACCGCGCTATCGCCGCCTCCTACGATAAGCACCCACTTATCACGATAGTCGTCAGGATGCTTGACTAGGTATTCGACCCCCTTGCCCTGCCAACGATCCATGCCCTCGTTCTTCAGTTTGATCGGCTGGAAGGCGCCAATGCCGGCAGATACGACCACCGTACGGGTGAAATGGCGCGTCTTATCGGTTTGGATCACCCAGCATTCCTCGCCTGATTTACCTCCAGGGAGGGGCTCGCGCA
>DUEW01000215.1 GCA_011174845.1 Anaerolineae bacterium
ATGTGAAGATTGAACGTTTCCACTATCATGCAAAATCCCGGGTGTTGTCACAACAAATTACCACGTTCATGCATTGCACCACCCACACAGATGCACCGGCACATGTGATCGAGGGAACACCATTCATGGATGAAGTACCCCTCGATCGTTTCTTTGGAACAGCTGTGATTGTCTCCATCCCAAAGGGGAAGTGGGAGAAGATCATACCGGAGGATCTGGAAAAGCAGAACCCAAGATCGAGCCGGGAGATATTGTGATCATCAACACGGGCTGGCACAAATACTATGGTGACAATATCCAATACTTTTGTTATTCACCCGGCCTTTATGTTGAAGCCGGTGAATGGCTTCGCGATAAAGGCCTTAAAGCTGTCGGCGTAGATCAACAAGCACTGGATCATCCCTTGGCAACCGCAATCGGACCACATGGTCCTGGTGGTCCCATTCTCCCTTGGGTGTGCGAAGAATATGAAAAGGAAACAGGGAAGAAAGTCGCCGAAGAATTCTCGCTTTGGGAGCCCTGCCACCGGGCATTGCTGGGCAATGGCATTGCTGGATTTGAGAATGTAGGAGGCGACATTGAGAAGGTTACCAGCAAACGTGTGACCATCGCTGCCTTCCCTTGGCGTTGGGTCAAAGGGGGTGGCTGTATCGTTCGAATGGTCGCTATTGTTGACCCAACAGGAGAATACCGGCTTTAACATCCCATGAGCAGAGCTGTGAGGGTTAAGCACAAGAAATAAGTCACCTCAACATTCAGAGACTTGCAACAGCATGTTGAGGAATTTGAAGAGATCTCAAGGATGTCAAGGGCTCTTGGCTATCCGTACAAAAGGTTGATCAGGTGATGATCGAACAAGGACAATGTGGAAGGGTCACTCTTGTCTCGCCAACCCTAGATCTCTTAAACATGAAAAATTACGGAGGACAGGCTGCCCTTCACACTCCTTTTCTTTCATCCCGCGCTGATGCTTTTATGACCGGTGCCATTGCTTACGTGGATAGTCTCTATAAAGCAGGCTGAGAGGTGATATGTCAGACCCAGAAAAAATTACTGTTATTGGCGACTGGGAACGCCCCAAAGTGCGTCTGCCAGGATCGGGAGGCGCCAACGATGTCGGTTCGTTCTGCTGGCAGACCCTTTACAATTTACGAAACCAAAGTACTCGCACCTTTGTAAATCAATTAGACTTTATAACAACGCCGGGCTGGTTGGGTGGTCCAGGTCAGCGAGAGCAAGCCGGCTTACCGGCGAATTGTGGGCCTTATCGCGTGATCACACAATTGGGGGTATATGGATTTGATCAAACCACCAAACGACTCATGTTGTTGAGCCTCCATCCGGGCATCACCATTGACGAGGTGCAGGCCAACAGTGAGTTTGAGATATTGATCCCTGATAAAGTCCCTGTGACAGAACCCCCTACGGAAAATGAGCGACGAATCCTACGAGACATTGATCCGACAGGAATGGTTATCGGTAAGTAACCAGTTCATGGAAAGACGAATAAATTCTATCCGCGGCGGGCTTCCTTTTCTGACTTAATCTTGGTTTGAAGCTCGCCGCGGGTTCCAATGAGTCATTTTATCCTCCATCAGGATTGAGCCAATAATCACAACCAAAGCGGATGAAGTTTGTCCTCTCTGTGCATGACATACGATACTGGAGTAATCGACGCTCGATTGACTATCATTAGTCAGGCGGTGAGGCCAACACCGGCACTTTTTTGCATACGGGACTGCCGGCTCGTCGCTATTTCCTTTATACCCTAGGAGGGCCCGTGCCTCACGAAGAACGAGTGGTTATGGTATCTGGTATTCGAGATAAATCCAACGGTTCTGATCCCATCGGAGCGGTCATGGTCGTTGGGGGCGGAATAGCTGGGATGCAAGCAAGCCTTGATCTAGCAGATCAAGGCTATCGCGTTTATCTGGTTGAATCAAAGTCCGCTATTGGCGGTCATATGGCGCAATTGGATAAAACCTTCCCCACAAATGACTGTGCCATGTGCACCATCAGTCCGAAATTGGTTGAAACAGGGCAACATCTCAACATCGAGATGATGGTTGATACAGAGGTTGCCGGAGTCGAAGGTAAAGCGGGGAATTTCAAGGTAACGTTGCGTCACAAACCACGCTATATCGATCTCACAAAATGTGTTGGATGTAACGACTGCGTTGATGTTTGTCCCATCTATTTGGAAGACGACTTTGAAGAAGGCCTCTCAAAACGACATGCAGCCTACAAGCTTTACCCTCAAGGCGTTCCAAATGCTTATGCCATCGAAAAACTAGGCATCTCACCTTGCCGTGATGCTTGCCCTGCTCACCAGCGTGCGCAAGGCTATATTGCTCTCATCCACGAGGGCAGATACGATGACGCCCTTCGTGTTATCAAAGAAGATAACCCCTTCCCGGGCATTTGCGGCCGTATCTGTAACCATCGTTGTGAAGAGGCATGCAATCGCGGCTTGATCGATGAGCCGATCAACATCCGAGCACTCAAGCGTTTTGTAACAGATAAAGTTTACGAAAAACCACGCACCCCCTGCGAGCCTGCAGAGGTCACGCAAATACAGAAAGTAGCCATTATCGGTGCCGGTCCCTGCGGTTTAACTGCAGCCCAAGATCTGGCCAAACTCGGCTATCCAGTAACTGTCTTTGAAGCCCTGCCTGTAGCAGGTGGGATGTTGCGGGTAGGTGTTCCAGAATATCGTCTACCAACGGAGATTATTGAACGAGAGATACAGGATATTCTCGATTTAGGTATTGAGCTACGCCTAAACACAACCATCAACGACATGGATGCCCTTTTTGAAAAGGGCTTTGAAGCTGTGCTTATCGCCGTTGGCGCACATGAAGGAGTCCGCTTACCGATCCCGGGCGCGGATTTGGAGGGTGTGCTAATCAATACCCGCTTCTTAAGGGATGTACGTCTCGACAATCCACCTGCACTTGGTCGACGTGTGTTGGTTCTGGGTGGAGGCAATGTGGCTATCGACTGCGCCCGGACCGCAGTCAGATTGGGTGCTGAAGTCCATTTAGCCTGCTTGGAGCCACGGGATGCTATGCCCTGTCATGCTTGGGAAGCGGATGCTGCTGAGGAGGAGGGGGTTACGATCTACCCCGATCGCTCTTTTCTTAGAATCGTTGATCGAGGCGATGGACGAGTCGCAGGAGTTGAATGTGCTGCTGTGGCACACTTCGAGTTCGATCACGAAGGTCGCCTGAGTGTCGAGACCGTCCCCAATTCCAATACCATTATTGAGGCAGATACCGTCATCTTCTCCGTGGGTCAACGTGCTGGTCTTGCGTTTATCCCTGATGACTCAGGCGTGGGCATTACAGGACAGCGTACCATTGCCATTAATCCAAATACGATGGCAGCAACTCGCCCTGCTGTCTTTGCTGCAGGCGACAGTGTTTCCGGGACCGCCTTCGTTATCGAAGCGGTCGCCTCGGGACACAAGGCCGCCGAGAGTATCCATCGCTATTTACAGGGTGAAGATCTTGAGCCCGCTCCAAAACCAGATCTTCCTGTTGTCAAATTCACAAGGGCCGAGCTCCAAGCACGGGTTGAGCAAGGGGAGATTGAACCTACTGGACGAGTTCCCATGCCAGAACTCCCTGTCGATAAGCGAGTCGACTGCTTCCAAGAAGTGGAGCGCGGTTACACTGACGAACTTGCACAGGCGGAGGCAGCCCGCTGTTTGGCATGCGCCATCTGTTCTGAATGTCTCTCCTGCCAATATGTCTGTGGTCGAGATGCTGTCAACCATGACATGGTTGAGCGGTATGAAGAAGTTAAAGTTGGCGCGATCATTTTGGCACCCGGTTACCAAATTTATAATGCTGAACTTTCAAAGGAATATGGTTTTGGCCGTTATCCTAACGTGATCACAGCCCTGCAATTAGAGCGTTTACTCTCAGCATCCGGGCCGACGGAGGGGCATGTCCTCCGTCCTTCGGATAACAAACCAGCCAAGAAAATTGCTTTTTTACAATGCGTTGGTTCACGCGATAAGAGTCATGATTATTGTTCTGCTGTCTGCTGC
>DUEW01000216.1 GCA_011174845.1 Anaerolineae bacterium
ACTCCACCTCATCCTTTCGCCCAGACACCGTGACAAACGCCACGCCTCCAGGAACCAGAACCCTCCATATTTCCTGGATTGCACTGCGAACACCAGCGATCCGGGCATGATGGATCACTTGCGTCGAAAGCACCCCCTTAAAGCTACCATCGCGAAACGGGAGGGGCTCCCGAATGTCCGCGAGCACAAGGTCAGCTTCAAGATCCTCTTCGTCCACCCATTCTTGGGTTAAATGCATGCCTGTCGGAGAGATATCGAGTCCAACGACCTTGAAGCCCTCCTTGGCGAATTGGACAAGGTGTCTTCCGCTCCCGCATCCTAGATCCAAAATCTCCGAGCATCCGTTGTCTTTAAATATCTGGACAACCTCTTTGAACCTGGGGAACGGTTCTGGGAAGAACCGACCTTTTGTTTTATAAATCTCATCCCAGGGATGATCACTTGATTTCATGGGCGTAGCGTTTGTGGTCTGTGTATCGCGACTACACTCTTGGCAAAAGCCTCCCCGTTCGCTCCATATAATCACAATAGGACTGCCCAAATTCGTCGATGAGGAGAGCTTCCTCTTTATCCACCCGCATGAAGACAAGCACACTAAAAAATATCACTGGCACAAAGGTTAGCACCAGATTGCCGGCCAACAGACCTCCGCTTACATAATTGACCAAATAAGCCGTGTATATGGGATGGCGTATCCATCGGTATGGACCCGTGTCAACGAACACGCGATCGGCTTTCGAGACCACCAATGAGTGAAAGCTCCTCCCTAAATGATGATGAGATAAGCCGAGCAAAGTGATTCCCCCTGCCAAGGCGAGAACCCCCAACCATCGAAGCCATGAGGGATAGGGAATGGAATAGGCGAAAGCAAGGGTTCCCGGACACACAATATATTCAAAACCAAACACAAGCGTGGTGAGCGCTGCAATGGAACCTGCAAAAAGGCTTATGCCTCCTTCTTTTACCTCAACTTGCTTTCTGTCCTGCCAAACCTTTTTCTGATAATAGATCCTTACTGCAAACATCGCGATGCCTGAGAGGAGGAAGAGGATCCTGAATGCGACTTCGACGTTCATTGCTGCTCTCATAGTTTCATGATCGCTAACGATTGTACTTGAAAACAAAATTATCACGGTTGTCATAAACCTACTTGTGACAGTTCTACGGATCTTAATCTGTATCAACTCTGGGTAGAACTTTTATTACTGTTGTGTGCCCATTCATGAGTGGCTGAACAGCACGTCGGAGGTAAGGAGAGCATTCCATCAATCATATCCAGTCGAGGCGGCTCTCGTTCCTGTCCTGAGCCCCTCGGCTCCGCTGAAGGGCCATCGACGTTCTGGCTTTGGCGTGAGGTTGCATGGTGAGCTTGTCGAACCACTGTCGAACCATCAGCGGAATAGTGTGGGAGCCTGACCTCCATTTGTCATTGCGAGGAGCCGTTAGGCGACGAAGCAATCTTATGGTTGAGGAGATTACTTCGCCCCCTGCGGGGCTCGCAATGACAAATAGAGATGTGTTGGATTGGGTCACAGAAAACCAACCAATAATGAGATTTAGCCGCACCCGCTAGGATCCGTGCCTCAGCGCAGGCTGAAGCCTGCGGCTACAGATTCCCGTTGTATCTAAGATATATTCAATAGCCACCTCCCCGCGAGCTTGGAACTCGCGGGGAGATTGTTCTTTAACTTGTGGCTTGCAGCTTGTAGCTTGCGGCTTGAGACTTGAGGCTTAAAGCCCGCAAAATTCCTCCTCTTACCCGATGTTGTTTTACTCATCCACGCTTTGTACAATGGATGTGGGAATCCAACCGAACATTGATCATCGGATCAAGGGGAATACTATGTCACCTCCATTTGAACTCCTCATCAGGAATTGCCAATTTCGAGGCCAGCCTGATCACCGGTTTGAGATTGGCATAACGGATGGCCATATCAGAGAGATCGGCGAACGAATCAAGGGGAAGGCCGGTGTCGAACTCGATGCGCAGGGGAACCTGGTCACGGTATCCTTTGTCAATGCCCACCTCCATCTATGTAAAGTTTATACGCTGGAGAGGATGGATGACGAAGCGATGAAAGTTTATCAGGGCGGCGACATGGGCAAGGCCATGACGGCCATCGAATTGGCCGCGCGGGTGAAAGAGAAATATGATGAATCATGGATCATCAAAAACGTGCGCAAGGCCATGGTCTTGTCTGCGAAATATGGTTGCACGCACACTAGAGCTTTTGCCGATGTGGACACGAAGGCAAAGCTCGAAGGTGTTAAAGCCCTGATCCGCGCGCGCGAGGAGTTTAGAGGCATTGCCGATATCCAGGTCGTTGCCTTTGCGCAAGACGGGATCGTCCGCGAGCCAGGCGCGGCGGATTTGCTCCGTCAAGCGATGGACCTCGGCGCGGATGTGGTTGGTGGAATCCCTTGGATTGAATTCACCAATGCCGATATTGAAGAACACACCAAGATCATTTTCGACATCGCGGAAGCGTATGACAAACCTGTGTCTATGTTGGTGGACGATGCGGGTGATCCGGGGTTGCGTTCTCTGGAAGTCATGGCCATAGAGACCATCAAACGAGGTTGGCAGGGGCGCTCACTGGCTCACCATGCTCGCGCCATGGCACTTTACCCCAAGCCGTATTTTCAGAAGTTAGCAGCCTTATTGAAGAGCGCCCAAATGGGCGTCGTGAGCGATCCACATACTGGCCCCTTACATGCCCGCGTCCGCGAACTGCGCGAAGAGGGCGTGCTCGTTTGCTTAGGTATGGACGACATCTCTGACGCTTACTACCCATATGGCCGTAACAATTTATTAGAGGTGGCCTTTCTGGTATCGCACCTGCTCTGGATGACCACCCGTGAGGACATGGAAATCCTATACGATATGGTTACGACAGAACCAGCTAAGGCGATCGGGCTTGAAGACCATACGATAAAAGTGGGAGCCCCGGCGAACCTGGTTGTCTTACATGAGCCGAACGTATTGGAAGCACTGCGCAATCATGATGCCCCCGCCTATGTGATCAGCCATGGCAAGCTAGTTGATCAGGGCAAGGTGGAAGAATTGGCCTCATCCTGATCCAGCACAACGATGCAATTTGAGATGGGATTATGAAAGAACTTATTTCTGTACAGTTCGTGGTTAATGATCGCGAGGTCAAAGCGGATGTCCCTCCTGATATGAACCTGATGCAATTCTTGCGCAGGGAAATGTGGCTAGTGGGCACGAAGAACGGCTGTGAGTCGGGGCATTGCGGCACATGCACGGTCATCGTCGATGGGGTGGCCAGGCGCGCGTGCCTGGTAAAGATGAAAAGGATCGAAGGCGCCAAAGTTGAAACGATCGAGGGGCTGTCCAAGAACGGTGATCTGCATCCCCTTCAACAAGCGTTCATCGAGACAGGCGCCGTCCAATGTGGGTACTGCACTCCCGGCATGATCATGACCGGAAAGGCGCTTTTGGACTCTAACCCAGATCCTACTCCTGAGGAGATCAAGGCCGCCCTGACAACCAACCGCAACCTCTGTCGCTGCACAGGTTATGTGTCGATCGTTGAGGCCGTCCAACTGGCGGCGGAAAGGATGGCGGGGAAAGGCCCTCTTGAGCTACACCCTGATGCCAGGGAACTGATCAGTAACTCGCAACTGAGAGGAGAAGCCATCAAGAAAGTCACAGGTAGTTGTGTGTATGCCGATGACATCGAGATGGATGGGATGCTCTATGGCAAGATCTTGTGGGCTACCCACCCCCATGCGAGGATCATCAACATCGACACCTCCGAAGCAGAAGCCGTGGAAGGTGTTGCTCTGGTCTTGACGGCTAAAGACATTCCTGGGAAGAACCAGGCCGGACTCATCGTTCGGGATCAACCGGCGATTGCCGATGAAAAAACGCGCTACATTGGCGACTCCCTGGCCTCTGTCTTTGCGGAAACCTTGGAGATCGCCGAGATCGCACGCGAGAAAATTCGGGTCGAATATGAGGTCCTGCCGGGTGTCTTCTCCCCCCAAGAGGCAGCCAAGCCTGATGCCCCCAGGGTTCACGATGGCGGTAATTTGGTAAAACATGCCGCCATCGTTCGCGGTGATGTGGATCAGGCTTTTGCCGAGTGCGAGGTCGTCATCGAGGAGACCTACAGCACGCCTTTTATCGAACACGCCTTTCTGGAACCTGAATCCGCGATCGCTTACCCGGATGGTGAAGGCGGTGTCGTTCTTCAGCTTGGCTCCCAAACCATTTTTGACGACCGCACCCAACTTTCTGAAATCCTGGGTCTGCCCGAGGAGAAGATACGCGTGATCCAGGTCGCGCAAGGTGGCTCCTTTGGGGGCAAGGAGGATCTGATCCTTCAGCAACACTTGACCATGGCTGCCCTGCGCACAGGTCGCCCGGTGAAGACTACCTTGACCCGAGAGGAGTCCCTCCGAGTGCACCCCAAGCGACATCCGTCGTGGATACGCTACAAGACCGGTGCGGATAGGGATGGGCGCATCCTGGCCATCGAGGCGGAAATCATCCTGGATGCTGGCGCGTACACTTCCTTGAGCATAGATGTCCTTGAAAACACGGTGGTCTTTGCGGCAGGGCCTTATTACGTCCCCAACCTGAGAATCCATTGGAGCGTTTGGTACACCAACAACGTACCGTGTGGAGCCATGCGTGGGTTCGGGGTGAATCAGATAGCAGTTGGGTTGGAACAGCAGATCGATGCCATGGCCCGAGCGCTGGACATCGATCCCTTCGAGTTCCGAACGATCAACGCAGTGGTGGCCGGATTGCCCACAGGTGCAGATCATGTGTTGGAAGAGGGGGTGGATGGAATCAAAGAGACCATCCAGGCAGCGCAACAAGCTTACCGTCAGACCGAGCTACCGGCAGAAACAAATGGGAAGAAGATCGGTGTAGGGGTGGCCTGCGCGGTGAAGAATGTAGGTTTTGGACACGGGATCCC
>DUEW01000217.1 GCA_011174845.1 Anaerolineae bacterium
CTGGTGGCGTCGTTGGGCTACGATACTGGCGACTGCAGGAGGGGGTCTGGGTTGGTTCTTGGTGCTACTGGGGAAGTCTGCTTGGTTAGGTAGTTTGCCGCTCGAGTTTTATTCACCTGAGACTTTCGGCTTTCTTTCATTTTATGGTCTTCCTCATCTCATTTTGGCGAGAGCGTTTCTACTCAGTGGTCTGACTTACTATCTTCAGTCTGTAGAATCTACCAGGTATGGGTGGATTGCAGGCATGTACTTCTTGGGCCTCATCCTAGTGCAACCGATAACGGTCCTACCTGCCTATGCCATTGTCGCAGTCCATCTGGGGATCCTGATCCTGCTCGGATTTCGTACCCGAAATTGGCAGAACATCAGACCTTGGCTGGGAGCTGGGTTAAAGATGATCCTCCTATCTTTACCCCTGGTTGTTTACCTGGGAACCTCCTTTATACGCGATCCGTTCTTGAGTGCCTGGACCTCTCAAAACCTAATCCTTTCACCACATCCGGCACACTACATCGTCGCGTATGGGCTGATCCTCTTACCGGCCTTGTTGGGTGGATGGCGAATAGCACAGGATAGAAATCATAGCGGGATGCTTTTAATTGGATGGGTTGTCATCTTCCCGATATTGGCATATGCACCCTTCAATCTCCAACGTCGATTACCGGAAGGGATTTGGGTAGTATTGATATCGTTAGCTGCCATCGGCTTGATGGGGTGGTTCCAAGATAAGATCAAGATCGAGCGCGGGATTGGGTGGGCACTCCTAGCGCTTGGGTTTTTAAGTAGCCTTATGCTCATAACAGGTGGTATAGATGTAGCGCTCCGACCAGGAGAACCTGCTTTTCGTAAATTTGAAGAGGTGAGGACCTTTGCTTGGCTGAATGAAGAAGCGGAACCGGATTCGGTCGTCTTGGCAGCCTATCAAAGCGGCAACGCGATTCCGGCATGGGCTCCGGTGCGAGTTGTTGTAGGGCATGGACCAGAGAGCGTAGATCTTGTAGATCTATCGTTTCAGGTAGACGCCTTCTATGGCGATGGGATGACCGAACAGGAACGACTTCAATTCATCAAGAGTCAGGATGTGAAATACGTGTGGTATGGCCCTCTAGAAAAGTCATTAGGTTCGTGGAACCCAGCTGGATCGGATTTCCTCATCATTGCTTACGATAATGCTGATTACGAGGTTTACCAAGTTCAGTCTTCTCATGAATAAGGGCATGGATCATTTCGGAATAGACATTGCAAGGTAAACAAACGTTTAGGTTTAGAGGAATGCTCTCCGCATAGATGTCGTGATGGAAACGAGAAAGTTTTATCACCTACCCGTTCTATTGATGATTCTTGGGCCGCTGATTCTTTTTGGGCCCATGCTTATACGTGGTGAAGCCTTATTCTGGGGAACACCCTTGCTTCAGTTTATCCCGTGGCGACAATATGCATTTCAGGTGCTTGGCCAAGGTCACTTACCGTTGTGGAACCCACTATTAGGGATGGGCGCTCCTTTACTTGCGAACTACCAATCGGCGCTATTGTACCCTCCGAATTTCCTGCTTCTGCTTACGGGACCAGTTTGGGGACATGGGTTATTGGTGCTTCTTCATTTAGTATGGGCGGGAATTGGGATGGTAGTCTTTACACGTCATCTTGGCCTGAGATCCTTAGCGCAATCGGTATCCGGCTTAGCTTTTAGCCTCTCAGGATACCTCATCGCAAGAGGCGGATTCCTGAGCATCAATGCTGCAGCCGCTTGGTTGCCATGGATTCTCCTGGCTATCGATCGTCTCGTAAAATGCGTAGAGGATGAGAGTAGGAGTAGGGAGGTAAAAGCCACGTTGTGGCTGAGTGTAGCCTTCGCTCTCCAATGGCTTGCGGGTCACGCACAAACTGCTTGGTATACATTGGTTGTTGCTTGTGTTTGGGGGTGCTGGAGAACGGTTCGTTCGAGAGGTTGGCAGGGGCTTAAGCGTGTTAGTGTATTTCTATTCGGTGCATGGGTAATCGCTTTCGGATTGGCGGCAGTGCAGTTGCTCCCTACTGCAGAATACCTCCTAAACTCTCACCGAGCGACGATGCTCGATCCCCAATTTGTGATGACATACTCATTCTGGCCCTGGCGTCTACTCGGTTTGATATTGCCTGACCTTTTTGGCAACCCAGCGCTTGGAAATTATTGGGGTTATGGTAACTATTGGGAAGATGCGATTTATATCGGTATTTTGCCCTGCCTACTTGCTTTTAATGCAATTCGGCGAGGTCTTCGAGAGAAGGACCATTCTTCCCTTGTTCGTTTTCTCGTAGGTTTAAGTCTTGTGGTTTTTATTTTTGCCCTTGGGAAGAACACACCGATCTTTCCACTGCTCTTTCGTTACGTTCCGACCTTCAACCTGTTTCAAGCGCCAACTCGTTGGAACTTGATCTTGGTCTTCTCGCTGGCTCTGTTAGCAGGAATTGGTGCTGAGACCTGGCGTGCCCCGACGGGACGTGCGCTTTATTGGACGCGGTTGGGCACCGTGGGGGTAGCTGTGGTGGGTTTCGCAGCTTGGTTAGGATCGCTTTTCATCGAAGGTGTCGAGCCAAGCTTCGTGCGCGCATTTACCGTTGCAAGTTTTTGGTTGTTCGTCGCAGGAATCTTGACATTGAGGTTGCCTGAGAGACTGTCATGGAGATGGGCGTCCTTGGTAGGGTTGGTAGTATTAGCTGACTTAGTCTTTGCCGGGATTGGTTTGAATCCAAGTATTCCACTACGTGTATTTCGAGGAGACAGCGCATTAGGGGATAGCGTTAGGGATGAACATCGAGTGTATATGCCATCCGATGTGGAATACGAGCTGAAATTTGAAAGGACTCACCAGTTCGATACGTTCAATCCGGACATCGATTGGCGGCTCATCCGTGATATGGGATTGCCAAATACAACGGTTTTGGATGCCATCCCCTCAGCCAACAACTTCGATCCCATTTCACCAGATCGCTTCGTTGTGTGGCTTGAATTGATCGAAGAATTGCCCCGTGAAGATCGCTTGGAACTCCTGGCCCTGATGGATGTCGGTTGGCTGGCTGTTGTGGACACATCTTCAGGTTTGAGTGTGCGATATGAGGCCGTGCCCGATGCTGAAAGGATAAGACTGATCCCCGAAGCGGTCGTTATGAGTTCTGCTGAGGAGGCTCTTTCCTTCATGTCAAAACCAGATTTTGATCCGATGCAGATGATCGTGCTCGAGAATGAAGTTCAGCTGACACTTCCTACCGGCGGAGGGGAGGGTGATGCGGTTTTACATGGAACTTCTGATCCCGCTTTGATCTCCGTCCGTGTTGACACATCACAGGGAGCTTGGCTGCTCCTCTCCGATACCTGGTATCCCGGTTGGCGAGCTGAGCTGGATGGTCTAAAAACAGAACTCTATCGGGCCGATTACCTTTTTCGAGCGGTTTGGATCCCTTCAGGTGAACATGTCGTTGAATTTAGCTACCGTCCTATTCTCTTCATTATTGGAGCGGCGTTGAGTGCGCTGGTATGGATCAGCGTGGCATGGATCGTGGTGCGATGGCGAAAGATCGAATAAAAGCAAGTTGGCCAGCGCTCGTCGCGTTGGTCGTCTCATGCGTCTATGTACTTTGGCGGTTATCAGCATCCGGGTGGGATCCCGTATCCTTGGCTGAGCTGGGTTCACGTTATGTAGAGGGTGACCCATCGGGAACCGAGGGGTATGATGGGCAATTCACTTATTACATCGCGTTAGACCTCAATCCCCGCACCGTCGAGCAACGACTCGATGTCCCGGCTTATCGCTATCAGCGTATTCTCTATCCAATCCTGGCGAGAGTAATGGCAGCCGGTGAAGCATCCCTCATTCCTTGGACATTAATAGCAATTAATATATTGGCTCATGCAATTGGTACTTGGGCGGTGGCGGAGTTCCTGGCTGACCATGATCTGTGGCGTGGTTATGCGCTCATCTATGGCCTTTGGGTAGGGTTGATTGTGGGGATTGGACTCGATCTGAGCGGCCCTATGGCATACGCACTTGTAACGACCGGTTGGCTTTTATACCATCGTGAGCGTCATGTGCAGGGTGCTATCTTGTTAGGATTGGCACTGTTCACTAAGGAGACAAGTCTATTATTCTGGCTCCCAGTTCTACTAGCGGAGCTTTTTGGTGATAAGAGAAAGCGAGCGATATCCTGGCTTTGTGTAGGGGGGATCCTATTTGCTGGTTGGCAATTCTGGTTGTGGTGGGTATTTGGTTCACCCGGCTTGGGTAGCGGTGGAGCAATGGCGACACCATTCGAGTGGATACCCTTCATGGGTTTGCTGAGAATCGGTCCAATCAGTATGGCCGCCTTGGGGCTTTTCATCTTGATGTTTGGTCCAACGATTGTTTTACCTTCGATATGGGGGATATTCAGCAGTATTGCGACGCTTCGTCGCGATTTATCGCATGCTGAAACCTGGGCGCTGTTATTCCATAGCCTCTTTATCGTTTTTATGCCTTTTTCAACCTTCAGAGAACCATTAAGTATTTTGCGAGTCGCCGCAGGATTAGTTTTAGCGGTAATCCTCTTTACCGCGAGGCGAGAAGACAAGCGCATATTGAATTACGGTATGTTCTGGATACCTTTATTGGCGATCCTTCTCAAAGGATGATGGTTGAACGTACCTTGTTTTCATACATGCATCAGTTCCATCCTTTTCCTCCTTTGTTCCTATTGAATTGAACGAAGTTATCCCATCCCGTAACCCAAATCCTGTACCCATAGATTTCTGTTTTCAGCAGTTGACCATACCTTCAATTATCTTTGGGATAGACAGGGTACAATTGATAACGATACATTTTTTTTACCGTTTACCGGTTTCAAACCTGGATCTGCATGGAAGAGGTGGTCGTTTGAAAAATTTTCGACAACTATCAGATCTTATCATCACAAATATCGAGAAGGTTCTCATTAGCAATACCTATGCTCTTAAGGGGGTCGGTTTAACTTGCGTTCCATTAGTCCATCAGATCCACTAATGAGCGATTGGCCTCTCAGATTATTTTCAGTATCACCATGGACCGCCCGGAGCGTGCGATGCATCGACGCTTTTTAAATGTGACAGTGTTCGCTGCAGGGATGACCACACTTGCGATCGAATTGTCAGCATCGCGGTTGCTGGGGAATGTGTTCGGTACCAGCAATATCGTATGGGCTAACATCATAGGCTTGATCTTGGTGTATTTGGCAGCGGGATATTTCATCGGTGGGCGTTGGGCAGATCACTCACCTTATCCAAATACGTTTTACCGATTGATCGCTTGGGGAGCGTTCACGGCTGGTCTAGTACCCATGGGGGCCAGACCTGTGCTGCTGAACGCTGCAAAAGCTGTCGAACGTTTAGATTCTGCTGTTATGGTTGGTTCATTCTTTGCTGTGTTAATCCTTTTCAGTATTCCCGTCACACTGCTCGGTTGCGTCTCACCTTTTGCTATAAGGTTGGCGATAACAGACACCAGCCAGGCTGGACGTATATCAGGGCGCATATATGCAATCTCGACGATGGGTTCAATCCTCGGCACCTTTCTCCCCGTCTTATGGCTGATTCCTTCAATAGGAACGGCTCGAACCTTCCTCGTCTTCAGCTTGGGACTTCTGGCTGTTGCTTTACTTGGACTCGGTTTAGAGAATTGGCGCTCAGCAGTCAAACATTTGTGGATGCCGATCCTTCTACTTTTTTTAGCTGTGGTTACCTTACCTGGTCCCGTAAAAGCGACCGAGGGACAAATCTATGAAAAGGAATCGGCCTACAACTATATCCAGGTAGTCGAAGATAAACGTAGTGGAACGCGCTATCTTCTTTTGAACGAAGGACAGGGGATTCATTCCGTCTATGCGCCAGATCTGGAGGTAACATACGGAACGTGGGATTACTTCCTCGTGGCACCCTTCTTCAACACACCTCCCGTTTCTCTCAATAGCGTCGAACGGCTCGGGTTGGTTGGTCTTGCAGCAGGAACGATTGCTAAGCAATACACTCAAGTGTTTGGTCCGATTCCCATTGATGGATGGGAGATCGACCCAGAAATTGTGGCGACTGGGCAGATGCTGTTTTCGATGAACGAACCGAACCTGAATGTGATCGTTGCCGATGGGCGTTGGGGTCTCTCTCATAGCCAATATCTGTACAGTGTGATCGGGGTGGATGCTTACCGGCTCCCGTATATACCTTGGCAACTGACCACCCAGGAATTTTTTATCGAGGTTTACAATCACCTCAAACCGGATGGAGTAATGGTAATCAATGTCGGTCGCACCCCCGATGATCGACGTTTGATCGACGCAATGGTCGGTACCGTTGGATCCGTGTTCTCTTCTGTTCACGTGGTTGATGTACCCAATACTTTCAACACCATCCTTTACGGCACCGTACAGCCTTCACGTCCTGAGAACCTGGTAGCTAATCAACTGCTGTTGGAAAGCGAGGGTGCCTCCCTGGCATTATTGGATTCGATTGAGCGTGCGATTGAAAATCTGCAGCCAACGCCTGATTCGGATATCGTGTTCACCGATGATTGGTCCCCGATTGAAAGGTTAACCAACGCGATGGCGATCCAGTTCATCCTGGGCGGTGAGTTGGAGATACTACGTTAGATAGGAGTAATTTGTGACTTCTATTACATACCAAGGAGCATGGCAGAAAATCGCCCAATGGACGTTGGCAATATCCATTCCGATCGTTCTCGTATTATCGAGTGTGTGGATCTTGCTCAATACAGCAGAGTGGTGGGTTCAGATTGAATATCGTCTACCGGGATTTCCAGATGATAGCTACGGTTTCACGTTGGAAGATCGACTCTATTGGTCGATGATCGATATCGAGTATCTGCTCAATGACGAAGGGCTTGACTACTTCGATGATCTTCGATTAGAGGATGGATCACCGATGCACAACCAGCGAGAGTTGAGGCATATGGAGGATGTCAAACGCCTCATCCATGCAGTCTGGATGGTGTTAGGTATTGGATTAATCCTCAGTTTGATCCTAGAGGTGTCACTCGGGATACTTGTAAATATGAGGGCTGCGTTAGAAATGCTCAAGAGAGGAACTCAAAACACACTCATCTTGGTAGCGATCTTGATCCTAGGTGTGCTCATCGGATTTGGTGTATTGTTCGTTGGTTTTCACAGGATATTCTTCGAGGGGAACACCTGGATTTTCCAATATTCAGATACGTTCATTCGGCTATACCCAGAGCGGTTCTGGCGTGATACTTTTGTGTTTCTCGCCCTGATCGCTGCGACGCTGGGAGCTACCGTCTATATCCTTTCAAAATTACTCTTACGCAGAACGCGTTTCCAGGAGGATCAAGGACGTTCCTAGGTCATAAGGAGAAGAATCCATTCTTTGATAGATGGACTGGATGCTAGTAAAGAGATCGATTGCAGTCTCTCACCCGTTGGCTGGGGAATGAATAAGGGTAGATAAGCGATCGACGACACAATTTGTGGATAGTATCCATTAAGAAATCCATACAACCATATTTAAATTATCGGAGCGCACGATCGTGCGCCCCGATTATTGTGATGAATATTCGTTTTCGAACTTCACGCCCCGAATTTCTCAAGGCGATCGGCATGCGCCATAAGCAGCGGCATCAGGTCGATCGTGGGGAAAGTCCCAAAACCGCCCTGAGCGCATGCCCGTTCGCCGAAGGTCGTTTGATGATCTGGCAATCCAGTAGCTGGAGCCCACAACAAGGTTGGAACTGGATGCCAAGAGTGTTTCTTCATCCGAGCAGGAGTTGAATGGTCGCAGGTCACGCAAAGCACATCGGGTTCTAGCTTCAACAGTGATGGAAGCGCGTGATCGACAGTTTCGATGATTCCAACCTTTCCCTGGAAATTACCATCCTCGCCCATACTATCAGTCTTTTTGATGTGAATGAAGAAGAAATCATAATTATCCCAGATATCGCTTGCTGCACGGAATTCATCTTCGGGCGTATCACCTTGAAAGTCTTCTATCTCCATGCCAACGAGGCGGGAGGCACCGCGGTACATTGGGTAGACTGCAATACAAGCAGCTTTGAGGCCGAAGATCTCGGGGAATTGTGGCAGACCTGGATCGGTTGAGAAGCCACGCAGCGTAAGTCCGTTTGCTTTGTTTTCCTCCGCCAGTCGTGCACGAGCTTCGGCTACCCATCTTTCGAAGAGATCGGCTGTCCTTTGTGAACTCTTCTTCCTTGCTCGAACCGGATGAGGTTGTACGCCGGTCGCTTGTGGATCCGTGTCCTCAAGTTCAGGCTCCAGATCCTCTCCGCGCATGACGATCGCGAAACGATACTCCCGGACATGTTGGACATCAACCTCCACGTCCGGAATCCGTATCCCTGATAAGCGTTCAACAAGGGGTATTGCCTCGTCTGAGGGGATGCGCCCAGCCCGGCGGTCAATGATCATGCCTTTCGAATCCAGTGTGCAGAAATTACCTCGAGCTGCAATATCCCCTTTCTTCACCTCCATCCCGATACCCGTAGCTTCAAGCACTCCTCGACCAACGTTATATTGAATTGGGTCATAGCCAAACAGTGCTAAGTGAGCCGGGCCTGAGCCGGGTGTAATGCCTGGTCTAATCGGGATCATCTGTCCGAGGGTACCTTCTGAAGCCAATCGATCCAAAACGGGTTTTTGTGCAACCTCTAATTCAGTTGGTCCCCCGGGCTCGACTGGTAAACCTCCGAGGCCGTCCACCACTAGGAGGACGATCTTACGATCGTTTTTAAGCTGTAATTGGCGCATTAAATCGAAGTTAGCCATAAGCGTGACCTCATTTGGGATAAGAAAGCCCCCACACCGCAAAGGCAGGGGGCTCAGATACGATCATACAATCGGTTATTGTATCGCTTTCTGCTCCCCCTCTGGAGAGAAGAGGTGCATGTTATCCATGTTGAACACCAATTGGGCTTTATCGCCAACCCGAAGTTGCGAGCGGGGATCGATACGACCGACGGCCAAGAAGTCACCAAGCATCAGGTGCATGAAGATCTCGTTGCCCATCAACTCGGTTACATCGACCTGTGCCTCGACCGTTGCAGCGTGGATACCAGGGGGAGCGAACAATGGGTCGTGGATATCGTCGGGTCGAATTCCGAAAATCACGTGTTTCCCGGTATAGGAACCATATGTCTCGACTTTGTCCTCGGGAACGGGAATCTGGAAGGTGCCAGCGTCAACCATCAACCCGCCGTCTGCCCGTTCCAAACGAGCGGTGAAGAAATTCATCGCCGGGGAACCGATGAAGCCTGCTACGAAGACATTCGATGGGTGGTCGTATAGGTGCTGGGGCGTATCGACTTGATGAATGATACCATCCTTGATCACTGCGATACGAGAGGCCATGGTCATGGCCTCCACTTGATCGTGAGTGACGTAGATAAAGGTGGTTTGTAAGCGTAGGTGAAGTTTGCTGATTTCAGCTCTGGTTTGAACTCTCAGCTTGGCATCTAGGTTGGACAGAGGCTCATCGAAAAGGAAAACCTTCGGTTCACGAACGATCGCACGACCTACCGCGACGCGCTGACGTTGGCCACCGGAGAGTTGACGAGGTTTGCGATCAAGAAGTGCCTCGATCCCAAGGATTCCTGCTGCCTCTTCTACCCGGTTCTTTATCTCCTGTTTCGGTGTCTTGCGCAGCTTGAGACCAAACGCCATATTGTCGTAGACGGACATGTGTGGGTAGAGGGCATAGGATTGGAACACCATCGCGATGTCTCGATCCTTGGGCGCGATGTCATTCACCACACGGTCCTCGATCATTATTTTGCCTTCAGTGATCTCCTCCAAGCCTGCCAGCAGGCGTAGGGCGGTGGTTTTTCCACAACCTGACGGCCCAACCAGCACGAGAAATTCTTTGTCTTCAATAAATAGGTCCATGTCGTTAACAGCGACGACTTCTCCGAAACGTTTTGTTACATGATCATAGGTTACGTTGGCCATGGGCCGTCCTCCTTCTTTTGGGTATCGTACCGCTAATTATACACCCCCCAAAAAGGATGATCAAAAAAAAGAGTCCATTTATTTAAAGTAGGTTTGCTAGTCGTTGAGCATACTAAGCCCTTCGACAAGCTCCCCTCGGCAGGCTCAGGACAGGCAGAATAGGGCTCGGGACAGTAGCAGGTCGATTGCTTAGGCTGTGCTGCCTCACTCACCCACTTAGATGTTCCTCTAAAGGATTTACTCAAATCGACTGTCATTCAGTTGACGGTCAATCGGCTCTCTGGTATATTCGTCGAGGTGCGATCAAAGGTGGAAGATCGAAACATGGACCAAAACTCCGCCGCTAGATGGCGGCGTTTTGCACGTTGGCTAGAGCCTGGCATAGGCGTTAAGCGGTGGTTGGGATTGATCGTTGTCGGGACCGCTTTGATCGGCCTTGGTTTAGCCATCGTTCTTCTCGATATCTATCGCGCCCACCCTGATTCACCTTGGTTAACTGTGCTGAGCCTGAGCGCGTTACCACGATGGTTGAGGGCGCTGATAATCAGTGGTGTGGGAGTTGGTTTGCTTATCTTCTCTGTTATTGCACTGAACCGTACACTCCTTGCACCTTATCTCAGACCCGGAAGACCGGTCGTTGATGTTGTGGCAAAGCACCGCCGTCTTGGACGAGGACCGAGGATCGTGACGATCGGTGGCGGGACAGGTTTGTCAACATTGTTGAGAGGATTGAAGAAATTCTCCGGAAATTTAACCGCCATCGTCACTGTCGCGGATGATGGCGGTTCTTCGGGTCGATTGCGTCGATCCCTTGGACTTCCACCTCCGGGAGACATTCGTGCCTGTATCGCTGCTTTATCAGACGACGAAGATTTACTCACACAGCTTTTCCAGTATCGATTCCTTGAGGGAGAGGAACTTAACGGACATTCCTTTGGTAATTTATTCATCGCTGCTTTGGCTGGAGTTACAGGCAGTTTCGATCAGGGGATCATGGAAGCTGCCAGAATCCTGTCCATACGCGGCACCGTGTTTCCATCCACAATGAAGGATATCGCCTTGTTGGCTGATAAGACGCCGGAAATGGCTGTTGAGGCTTTCAGGATTGAGGGTGAGAGCCAGATCTCTGGGACGCCTGGTCGCATCCGTCGCGTTCACCTTGATCCAAATGATCCCCCTGCATATCCTGGCGCGATCCAAGCCGTGCTCAACGCGGACATGATCGTTATCGGACCCGGCAGTTTGTATACCAGTGTGATTCCTAATTTACTTATACCTGATTTGGTCAAAGCCATTCGAGCCAGTCAAGCTTTTAAAGTGTTTGTGTGCAATGTCGCGACCCAGCGAGGAGAGACAGATGGCTATGACTGCAAGCAGCATGTCGATGCAATTGAACGACATATTGGCCGTGGATTGGTAGACGTCGTCGTCGCAAATGATTGTTTTGATTACACGCTCCCAGAAGGGATCTCTGCGGTGCATGCATCACTAAGCACAGACATTACGGTTCCCCTTTATACCGGAGCTCTTGTGGATCCAGATCGCCCATGGCGTCACGATTCAGAAAAACTTGCTGATACATTGATCGCTTTATGGGAGGAGAGAACTGGTCCGTTGGATCTTGCGATAGCGAATGATCTTGATTCCCCAGAACGTCACAACTGACATTAGAAGATAGGAGAGTATCATGACAACCCGAATTGGCATCAACGGATTTGGTCGTATCGGTCGACAGGTCCTGAAAGTGATGAAGGAGAAGTACCCCGAGATTTTCGATGTGGTGGCTTTCAATGATCTCGGCGATCTCCCTACCATGGCGCATCTCTTTCGCTATGACTCAAACTATGGACACTTTCAAGGTGAGGTAGAGGTTAGGGAAGATGGCTTAGTGATTGAAGGTGATTTTATCAAAGCGTTATCCATGTCAGATCCTGGGACTTTACCCTGGGAAGACATGGGTGTCGAGATCGTGATCGAAAGTACGGGCGTCTTTCGTTCTCGTGAAGATGCTGCGAAGCACCTCGAGGCAGGCGCGAAAAAAGTGATCATCACCGCTCCGGCTAAGAACCCGGATATCACGATCGTCCTCGGCGTGAATGAAGGAATGTATGATCCGGACAATCATCACATCATCTCCAACGCTTCCTGCACGACGAACTGCCTGGCACCTGCTGCGAAAGTCGTTCAGGATAGCTTTGGAATCGTGAAAGGTTTGATGACCACGATCCATTCGTATACCGCGGATCAGCGAATCCTCGATCTGCCCCACAAAGATCTTCGAAGAGCTCGTGCAGCTGCGTTAAACATTATCCCCACCACCACAGGGGCAGCGAGGGCTCTTGCCTTGGTAATTCCGGAATTGGAGGGGAAGTTTGACGGTTTTGCAATGAGGGTACCCACGCCCACCGTGTCCCTGGTTGATTTTGTCGCAACCCTGGAGAAACCAGCGACGACCGAGTCACTTCACGAAGCCTTCCGCGCTGCAGCTGAAGGGCCAATGAAAGGTATTTTAGGCTTTTCTGAAGAACCTTTGGTCAGCGTGGATTACAAAATGGATTTTCGTTCCAGCATCGTCGATGCTCAATTCACCTTTGTCATGGATGGCGATATGGCGAAGGTGGTAGCCTGGTATGATAACGAATGGGGCTACTCCGTACGCACCGCGGATCTGGCAGTGCTCATCGGGAAATCACTTTCATGAACTAGGGTGTGACGCACATCCATCGAGCATGGCACGTTGGAGATGAAGGTCAATGTTCAATAAGAAAACGATCCGTGATGTCGATCTACGTGGGCTTCGGGCGCTCGTCAGGGTGGATTTTAATGTGCCCCTCGATGAAGGCATCGTCACTGATGACACTCGCCTCCGCGCATCGCTTCCCACTTTGAATTATCTGATCGAAAACGGTGCAAGCGTTGTTCTTTGTTCACATCTTGGGCGACCGAAGGGAGAGGTCGTTCCTTCTCTCTCGCTGCGACCGGTAGCAAAGAAGTTATCCGAA
Source organism: Anaerolineae bacterium (assembly GCA_011174845.1). GTDB lineage: Bacteria > Chloroflexota > Anaerolineae > Anaerolineales > E44-bin32 > DUEZ01. Next base: position 12,975 of record DUEW01000217.1, read on the forward strand.
TTGCTCGGGCAATCGGTGGGGTTTGTGGCGGAGTGCATCGGTCCTGAGGTCCAAGCGGCTGCTGAAAAGCTTAAAGCCGGCGAGATACTCGTGCTTGAAAATACTCGTTTCCATCCTGAGGAGACAGCGAACGACCCTGCTTTTGCTGCGGAATTAGCATCCTTGGCAGACCTCTTTGTGAACGATGCTTTTGGGTCAGCCCACAGGGCGCACGCGTCGACAGAAGGGGTAGCTCATTATCTTCCAGCAGTCGCCGGTTTTTTGATGGAGAAGGAAATAACTTACTTGGGTGCTGCGTTGGAAAAGCCGGAACATCCATATGTCGCGATCTTGGGAGGTGCTAAGATCTCCGACAAGATTGGAGTGGTTGAACGACTTTTAGACCAAGCTGATCAGCTTTTGGTTGGTGGCGCGATGGCCAATACTTTTCTGGCAGCCGCTGGCAATGACATGGCGGCTTCCCTCGTCGAAGAGGAATCGATCGAGTTGGCCAAGGGTCTGATTAAAAAGGCGGGGAAACATCTGATGTTACCTGTTGACTTGGTTGTTGCTGATGCGTTCAGTGAGGACGCTGCGAAGCAGGTCGTAACGCCTGATGATGTCCCCGATGGTTGGCGAGCGATGGACATCGGTCCAAGAACGGTCGAGAAATTCAGCGATGTGGTAGAAGATGCGCGATTGGTCGTTTGGAATGGTCCCATGGGAGTCTTTGAATTCGAACCATTTGCCGCTGGAACGAAAGCGTTGGCTGAAGCAGTAGCGAAAGTCGAAGGCACAACGATCGTAGGAGGGGGTGACTCTGCAGCAGCTATCCAGCAAGCGGGATTAACTGATAAGATCGATCATGTATCTACTGGTGGTGGTGCTTCCCTCGAATTAATCGAGGGCAAGAAGTTGCCGGGAGTTGAGATCTTGCTTGATCGTGAAACAGACGATCTACTGTGAACATGATCTTACGATAGCTTTACCTTTGATTGAACAAGGACTGGGCAAAACGATCTATTGGATTTGCCCAGTCTTTTTTTTAGGATCTCCTCCAAATACTGTGGAAAGTTGACATAACGTGACATAAGTAGACACCTATCGGTAGTGATATCTTTGGGAAACGGAAGTTCCCGTCAACCGATTCCCCAAAGGAGCCGACAGGTGTCCA
>DUEW01000218.1 GCA_011174845.1 Anaerolineae bacterium
TCAAGGATTGGGTTGATAACCTGCAATGGGATTGGTGCGTCTCTCGACAACGGATCCACGGCGTGCCATTCCCAGTGTGGTATTGTGACGATTGTGGTGAGGTCATGCTAGCGAAGGAAGAGCAGCTTCCAGTCGATCCACACGAGCGACCTCCAGATTCGTCTTGTTCCTGTGGGGGGAGGTCGTTCACCGCGGATTGTGACGTTATGGATACATGGGCGACATCTTCTATGACACCGCAAATCGTGGGGCATTTTTTGGAGGACGAGGGATTCCATAATATGGTCTACCCAATGTCACTCCGTCCCCAAGCCCATGAGATTATTCGTACATGGGCGTTCTATACGATCGTTAAATCCCATCATCATTTCGGCATTGTCCCGTGGGGAGCAGCGGCAATCTCTGGTTGGGCGTTGGCGCCACGCGGGTCGGGAAAAATCAGCAAGAGTCGCGGTGGTGGACCTTCGACGCCGGAGGAGATGATCGAACGTTATTCCGCCGATGCCGTCCGCTATTGGGCTGCGAGTACAGCGCTCGGCAAAGATACCATCATCAGTGAGGAGAAAATACAGGCTGGAGCAAAGCTCGTTACAAAGTTATGGAATGTGGCGCGGTTCGGTGAGACTTTCCTAAGGGGTTATCATCCCCCATCGATGCCACCTTCTCTTTCTCCGACCGATCGTTGGTTCTTGTCACGGACCCATTCTACAATCCGTTTAGCCACAAAGGCTTTTCAGAACTATGATTATGCGACCGCGAAATCTGCGCTCGAAACCTACTTTTGGCGAGATCTGGCGGATAACTACCTCGAATTGGCAAAGGGGCGTCTTTATGGTCAGGAGGAGGCACCGCGGGAGGGAGCCAAATATACGCTCTACAAGACTCTTTTAGCAACGATTAAGCTCTTCGCGCCCATAGTGCCCCATGTGACGGAAGAGATTTATCAACAGCTTTTTTCGTCCCATGAAGGTGTGATGTCACTTCACCGATCGCCTTGGCCTGAAGGGGATCCCTCTTGGGAAGACGAGCTCGCAGAAAGGGTGGGGGAGGCAATTGTGGAGGCGATAACAGCCGTGCGGCGATTCAAAAGCGAACGCCACCTCCCTCTCGCCACGGAGATCCCACGGCTTCAAGTCGGCACGGAGGATCAAGCGTTGCGCGATCAACTTCATGATGCCGTACTCGATCTGATGAGCTCAACTCGGGCGAGTCAGGTGGAGGTTGTTGACCGCCTTGATCCATCATTGCAGGAGTTGCCATCGTTTGGGATTCGGATCGCCATTGCCATCGATCCTATCCCTAATGCCTGATCCATCATCCTGCTTGCACGATGATCCGTTCTCAGGAGTGTGCGAGATGACCTCAAAGAAACTCTCAAAGGCCTACGACTTTAAATCCGTAGAGAAACGTCTCTACGATTGGTGGGAATCAAGCGGATACTTCAAACCGAGAATTGACCTCAACCGGAAACCCTATGTGATCTCCATTCCACCGCCTAACGTCACGGGGGAATTGCACCTCGGTCACGCCATGTTTGTGGCAATGGAGGATCTCATGATCCGCCATAGCCGTATGAAAGGCGTGCCAACACTTTGGGTTCCGGGTACGGATCATGCTGGGATCGCAACCCAACTCCAAGTTGAGAAACATTTACAAGAGGTAGAGGGGATCACCCGCGAGCAGCTCGGTCGTGAGGCCTTTATTGAGCGGACGTGGGCATGGAAACGTAAATATGGTGGAATCATCACACAACAATTACGGCGACTCGGTGCTTCCTGCGATTGGGAACGAGAACGTTTCACCCTTGACGAAGGTCTCTCACGTGCGGTGCGGGAGGCGTTCGTTCGACTTTATGAGAAGGGGCTTATCTATCGTGGGACGTATCTGATTAATTGGTCACCAGGATTACGCACTGCAGTAAGCGATCTAGAGGTAGAGTACTTTGAAGAGCAGGGAACGCTTTATTATTTCCATTATCCTCTTGCAGATTCTGATGAGTCAATCCCCGTGGCTACAACCAGACCAGAAACCATCCTCGGTGATACGGCCGTGGCGGTCCACCCGGAAGATCGCAGATATCGACATTTGATCGGCAAAACCTGTTTGGTGCCGATACTGAATCGACCGATCCCTGTGATCGTGGATTCTTATGTTGACTTGGAATTCGGTACCGGGGCTTTAAAAATCACTCCGGGACATGACCCCAATGACTACGAGATCGGGCAGCAGCATGGATTACCTGTCGTCAATGTGCTTAATCCCGATGCGACGATGAACGCCAACGCCGGACCGTACGAGGGTTTAGATCGCTACCTATGTCGAGAACGTTTATGGGCCGATATGCAGGCTGAAGGGTTAACGATCAAGACCGAACCCTACACGATGCAGGTGCCGCGTACCCAACGTGGGGGAGAAGTGGTTGAACCGATGGTGTCCACGCAATGGTTCGTTCGTATGGAACCATTGGCTGAGCCTGCGATCGAGGCCGTCCGCCAAGGACGCATTCGAATCGTGCCGGAACGGTTCGCCAAGGTGTATTACAACTGGCTAGAGAACATTCGCGATTGGTGTATTTCGCGCCAGCTTTGGTGGGGACATCGTATTCCAGCCTGGCATTGCTTAGACTGTGGGGAGATCACCGTCGCTCGTGAGGACCCTGCAAACTGTGCCCATTGCGGTTCGATGAGAATTGAACAGGATCCTGATGTGCTTGATACATGGTTTTCCTCAGGACTTTGGCCATTTTCTACGCTTGGCTGGCCCGAGGATACAGATGATCTCCGTTATTTCTATCCGACCACCATGATGGAAACCGGATATGACATCCTATTTTTCTGGGTTGCGCGGATGGTCATGATGGGATTGGAGTTTACCGATCAGCCTCCCTTCCACACAATCTACCTACATGGTCTTGTACGTGACGAACACGGACGGAAGATGAGCAAGACGCTAGGTAATGTGATCGATCCGCTCGATGTAATGGAAGAGTTTGGAACAGATGCATTGCGTTTCACCTTGCTCACAGGATCAACACCAGGTAATGATATGAACCTCAGCATCCAGCGGGTGGAGGCCAATCGTAACTTTGCCAACAAGCTATGGAACGCGGGTAGGCTCGTTCTGATGGCGTTGGATAAGGCACGGATCGAGCCGAAGGATTCTCCTGAGCCTACAGTAGCGGATCGTTGGATCATGACTCGTCTCAAGGAGTTGATCCGTGCTGTCGATCGGTTATTCAATAACTATCAGTACTCGGAGGCGGGACGACAAATCTATGAGTTCTTCTGGGGCGAATTTGCCGATTGGTACTTGGAGATCGCCAAATTGCAATTGGATGAAGGAGGGGACAGGGCTTGGCTCACGGCGCGGACGATGGCTTCCGTTCTCGACACCTGCCTTCGCCTTTTGCACCCTTACACACCGTATGTGACTGAAGAACTCTGGGGTATTTTGAAGGATGCATGTCAGGATCAACCTGCAAGCTATGAACCTGAGGTGGGTTGGGAGGAAGCGTTGATCGTTGCGACGTGGCCTGAGCCCTCGGCCAAGTCCCAAGAAGAGGATCAGATCGTTGAGCGTTTCTCGCTGATCATGGACATGGTTCGCGCTATTCGCAACTTGCGTTCTGAGCGGGGAGTGGAACCCGCGCGTCGAATTGAAGCTATCATCAGTGGTGGTGAGTTCACCGATCTGCTCAACTCTCTGCATCAAGCGATTGCAGTTTTAGCCAGGCTCGATCCCGAACGATTACAAATTCACCCCTCTCTTGAAAAGGCACCTCCTGAATCAGTGCCCTTGGTCGTCGGGCCGATAGAGGCATATCTTCCATTGGCAGGAATGGTAGATCTGGCTGCGGAAAGGGCTCGACTCTCAAAAGAACTGGACGAGATCAACGTGCAGATAAAGAGACTCGAAGGTTTACTGGCGGGTCCCTTCTCAGAACGGGCTCCGAAGGACGTTGTACAGAAGGAGGAGAAGAAACTAGCTTCACTTCAAGAGTCCGCTAACAAAATAACTGGTCAGTTGAGATCGTTGGAATAATATTTATTTAGGGTGCGAAGAGAGGCGCAGGCTGAAGCCTGCGGCTACAATGGTGGTTCTGAAAGATAATGTAGTCGCACCCTTTGGGTGCGAAAAGA
>DUEW01000219.1 GCA_011174845.1 Anaerolineae bacterium
ATGTTGAAAGAAATCAAACGGCTACCTAACTAATTATATTAGGTCCTCCTTATAATATCAATTAAGGCAAACCATGAAATAGTACGTGTGTCACAAACCCGGCCTGCTTTTCATCCTTCCGAGGCACCACCAAGACCAGTGCTTTGCGCGGACCAATAAAGCCAGCGAATATACGCTGATCAATCTAAAAAGCAATTTTCCTGTGTACGGCTCGAACTCGGGCAGATTGTTATCGAGTTGATTACAAATGGTGCAACAGTCGCGGTGATCAAATATGAGGTTGATCAGTCCGTGGAAGCCGCTCCGTCCTGATCGAATAGGTCAAGAGAAATCTTCTTCGGTTTTTTTGTAGATCGTATCGATGAGTGCACTGAAAAAACCACCAGCGAGGAGAAGGGAGGGGTATATGTGGGGGTGTGGGCGGCGCCTACACCCCGACATATACCGGTCCTTCTCTAGCGGGTGACCTTTTTTCAGAGGATTCTTCGATATAAATATCTCGGTGCGACAAGAGCGAACACTTACGGGACGATCTCGATGTAGCTAGGATAAAACCAAAGGCGTTCCATGGATGGGATGGGATGTCACATGGATTTCTATGCCGTACACCGGCGCCAGCTCTTCAGGGGTTAGCACCTCCTCCGGCTTCCCCATTTTCCGCACTTTTCCATTCGACAACAATGCCACCCGATCGGCATATCTAGCGACGAGGTTGAGATCGTGCAAGGTTATCAAAACGGTCAACCCTTCCTCCTTCGCTAATGAATGGACGAGATTGAGGATCTCCGCCTGATGTTTTAGATCTAAGTGTGCAGTTGGTTCGTCCAACAGTAGGACAGAGGGGGTCTGCGCTAAGGCGCGCGCAATGAGCAGCCGCTGTTGGTCTCCTCCCGAGAGCTCGCCAACTTTTCGATGTGCGAAGTAAGACGTGTTCGTTCGTTCCATGGCCTCGTGAGCGATCCGATGATCACTTTCACCCTCTCGATCAAGCCAGCCCAGGTAAGGTGTACGTCCCATAAGTACGACATCTCTGGCGCTAAAAGCCTCAGGCAATTTCGTGGCCTGAGGTACCACCGCGATCAATCGAGCTCGCTCTGGAGGCGATAGTCGGGAGATCTCTTTTCCATCGATACATATCTTCCCATTCATCGGATTTAAAATCCCACTCGCAGCTTTAACAAGGGTTGACTTGCCGACTCCGTTAGGGCCGACGATTCCCAACACCTCCTGTGGGATCACCTCGAAGGAGATCTCTCGTAAAACTGGATCATCCCCATAGCCAATCGTTGCCCGATCAAAACACAACCTGGTCTTCACCAAAATCTCTCCTGCTTGGCTCTACGCAGCAACCATAGGAAGAACGGTGCACCTATGACAGCTGTAACGATACCCACGGGCAACTCCCGCGGTGCGAGAATCGTTCTGGCGATGATGTCCGACGCTAAGAGAACCGTACCGCCTGTGATTGTCGCTAAGGGGATCAATCTACGGTAATCAGACCCCCACAGCAAACGGGCTAAGTGGGGTACGATCAGGCCAATGAAACCGATGATGCCAGTGAACGAGACCGCGGTCGCTGCGACCAAAGAGGAAACGGCGACCACAACGATCTTATACTTCTCCACGTGTAAACCTAATTGAAGAGCCTGCTCATCGCCAAATTGCAGGACATTAAGAGGACGGCCAAGAACAAACAATATCCCTAATCCAACCCCCAGGTAAGGCAAAGCTGCCAAGACAGGGTCCCATCCTCCCAAGGCAAAACCTCCCAACAACCAGGAAACCGCTCGGTGGAGTTGCTCGGTGCTTAGGAGCATGAGCAGACTTGTCAGAGAAGAGGCGAAAGCGCTCACCGCTACTCCGGCAAGAATCAATGTTGTAATGGGGGTTGTACGCCCAACTCGAGCCAGGGAATAAACCACGGCAACTGTTATGAGCGCACCGATGAAAGCTACAATGGGGATAACCGCCATACCCATAAAGGTTGTTGGCCATTGTGCTGCCATCGCTAACACCGCTCCCAATCCAGCTCCCGAGGCCACACCGATGATATAGGGATCTGCGAGCGGGTTGCGGAAAAGACCCTGATAGGCTGCTCCACTACCAGCTAACGCCATCCCAGTCATCGCGATCATCACCGTTTGTGGTAAGCGAATCTGATAGAGAATCGTATCGAAGGTCGTTGGCCAATCAACAGTCATCGAGATGAAGGGCAGACGATTGATCAGAATTTTAATCACGGTTACGGGAGGAATTCCAACCGGCCCAATTGCGGCACTCAATACAAGCATGATCAGGAGCGCCCCAAAAGTCCAAAACCAAGGAGCTGCAATTCTCGCATCTGGTTTGTCCTGGGCGCTATTCCTGCTTTCAGGGGAGGATTCGATCTCAGCCATTATTCGAACAACTCTGGATGGAGGATCATGGCCAGAGCCTCTAAAGCATCCACATAGCGTGGCCCAGGTCGATCGATCCAGTTTGTATCGATTCCATAGATTGCTCCATGGACGACCGCTGTAATTTCACCCCAGCCAGCCCGTTCGGCGATCGATTCCGGTGTTGTTGTAACCCATGGTCCCGCGCTGAAGACGATCACCTCAGGATCTCGAGCGACGATTTCCTCCAAGCTCAACTGCCCCCAAAGTTCGATATCCTTTGCGATATTCTCGCCGCCAGCGAGGCTGATCAACACATCTTGGAAAGTTCCTGGTCCAGTCGTCCATGGTGCATTCGGATCGGTGCCATCGACCTCGTAGAAAATCGGAACAGGTTCAGCGCCAGTGAGAGCCTGGGTGACAGTTTCGACGCGAATTTCTAGTTGATCAACAAGGTCTTCCGCTTCGTTCTCGTGACCGGTCAACCTTCCTGTCATCTCAAGCACTTCGTAAAGTTCTTCCATCCCCATAGGATTGGGAAGTACACAAACGACAATGCCAAGATCCTCGAGCGCCTGGACATGCTCGGGGCTGTTGATTATCGCCGCGAATACAAGGTCTGGCTCGAGCGCTATGATAGCTTCTAAATTCAAATCGCCGTAGGTGCTTCCGATACTGGTCACCTCGATGGCTTCCGGAGGGTAATCGGAATATTCATCACGACCAACGACCTGAGAGGACGCACCAACTGCGAAGAGAATCTCCGTACTGGAAGGTGCAATCGAGACGACGCGCTGTGCAGGTTCTGCGATGCTGACCTCCCGACCAAATCCGTCGGTGAACGAGATCGGCTCAAGCGTGGGTTCTTGGATCGCGGTCGGCACAGAAACCTGAGTTGGAGGAGCTTCCTCCAACGGCAGTGATGAGGTGGACTCAACCACCGCGGTGGTCGCTTGGGTACAAGCCCCAACAAGAAAGAACATAGCTATCAAAGAACCGCTTATTACGATACGCATCTGATGTGTGTGGGCCATCTCTCCTCCTTATTCAAAGCATGTTTAGGGACACACAAGTTATCCTTCCCGTTAATGGGTTGGTTTTCGTCAATCAAAAACCCCTACCTTAGCGACAGGGGTTTTTTTCAAAACTTGAACCACCCCCTTTCCGCGAAGGCTGTGGTGGTCGCAACTCGGCGGTCGTCCTGGCTCTCCGTGTGTGCGGATTACAGTTGCGGGACAGCGCCGGACTTTCACCGGCTTCGCCTTTAAGCCCTCCCATCCGGGGGGTCGGGCACCCAAATTGCAGTTGTATTCAATTGTCGTTGTGATTATATCCTGAAATGATCTATTGGCAAGCGCGATGACATGATTTGCTGAGCGACCGCTGTAGCCGCAGGCTTTAGCCTGCGCATCTTTACGCACCCTAAAAGGTACGGTTACATTCGTTCTTTAAGTATCTTTCGCAATACCGTATGTAAAATGCCCCCATTGCGGTAATACTTGATCTCGATCGGTGTTTCGATGCGCACCCGAACTTTGAACTCGACGGTCGAACCCTCCTCTATCTCGGCTTTCACCGTCAAAAAAGCCTCGGGCTCGATATCATCATCCAATCCTAGGACGCTATACACCTCTCGACCATTCAATCCCAATGCCTCTACCCCCTCGCCTGGCATGAATTCCAAAGGCAACACACCCATCCCGATCAAGTTCGAACGGTGGATACGCTCAAAGGATTGGGCAATCACTGCCTCCACCCCAAGCGTGAGCGTGCCCTTGGCGGCCCAATCACGAGACGAACCAGCTCCGTACTCTTTCCCTGCTAAAACCACCAACGGCACGCCTTCATCCCGATACTTCATCGCCGCATCGTAGATGCTCATGCTCTCACCATCGGGCAGGTGGATCGTCACCCCGCCCTCCACCCCGGGCACGAGCAGATTCTTGAGTCGGATATTGCCGTACGTCCCTCGGGTCATCACGCGGTCGTTCCCTCGCCGAGAACCGAAGGAGTTGAAATCGCGCGGTACCACCCCCAGGTCCATAAGGTACTGTCCGGCCGGACTGTCGACAGGGATGGCACCGGCAGGTGAGATGTGGTCTGTCGTCACTGAATTCCCCAACAGCGCCAGGACACGCGCGCCGTGGATCTCCTCAATCGGCGACGGATCAGCGCTCATACCTACGAAAAACGGCGGCTCCTTGATATATGTTGACTCAGGTTGCCATTCATATAAATCACCCCCTGTAATCGGTACCGCGTTCCAAGTCTCATTGCCTGTGAAAACCTCGCCATATCGTTCCCGGAACATCTCAGGGCTGAGCGAATGTTCCACCACCTCCTGGATCTCCTCCCGGCTCGGCCAGATGTCCCGCAGAAAGACCGGTTCGTACGAGGGATCATAGCCAATAGGGTCTTCCATTAGATCGATGTCAACCGTGCCAGCCAATGCATAAGCCACGACAAGTGGAGGGGAGGCAAGATAACTCGCTCGCACATGCGGGTTGATACGGCCTTCGAAGTTGCGATTTCCTGAAAGCACCGCGGCCGAGATCAGATCGGCTTCGTCGATCGCTTGGATCACACGATCCGCTAATGGGCCGCTATTGCCAATACATGTGGTGCATCCATAACCAACGATGTCAAAACCCAAGGCACCCAGGGGTTCTAGCAATTCCCCTTTTCGCAGGTACTCAGTTACCACCCTTGAACCGGGTGCCAGGCTCGTCTTGACAAAAGGTTTTACCCTCAACCCACGTTCCACAGCTTTCTTGGCTAAAAGCCCGGCAGCGACCATCACCGAGGGATTGGAGGTGTTGGTACAGGAGGTAATCGCAGCGATCACCACCATCCCATGGGTCACATCTGAACTGCTTCCGTCAGCATCGATGACACTCTTTTGTGCGAGTGAGTCAGACGAAAGCTCGAATCCCCCCTCACGGATAGGGGTTTGAAGTGACCGATGAAAGGTAGCCTTCATTTGCGAAAGTGGGATCCGATCTTGTGGACGTTTTGGGCCAGCGAGGCTGGTCTCGACTGTTCCCAGATCAAGCTCAAGGACATCGTTGTATTCCGGATCCGGGGTCGTATCCGAACGAAAGAGGCCCTGCTCCTTGCAATAATGCTCAACCAATTCGACCAGGCTCTCCTCACGTCCTGTGAAACGAAGATAGCGTAGCGTCTCCTCATCCACTGGAAAATAACCCACCGTCGCACCATATTCTGGCGCCATGTTGGCGATCGTCGCGCGATCCGGAAGCGACATCGTTGACAGACCAGGTCCGAAGAATTCAACGAACTTGCCGACAACGTCACGTTTACGAAGCATTTGGGTAACCATGAGCACGAGGTCTGTAGCGGTTGACCCCTCCGGCAAACGACCGACCAATCGGAAACCGATCACCTCTGGCGCGATCATCACCAACGGTTGCCCGAGGATCGCAGCTTCAGCTTCGATCCCTCCGACCCCCCATCCGAGAACGCCCAGACCATTGATCATCGTCGTGTGTGAATCGGTCCCGACCAAGCTATCGGGGAAGGCTACTATCACCCCTCCCTCCTCCCTGGTCAGGACGACCTTCGCTAAATACTCAAGATTAACTTGGTGGACGATGCCCATTGCCGGTGGTACTACACGGAAGTTGTCAAAAGCTTTCTGTCCCCAGCGAAGAAACTCATATCGTTCACGATTGCGTTCGAATTCAATCTCTGCATTTCGCCTTAAAGCTTCCGGCGATCCAAAGACATCCACCTGAACCGAGTGATCGATCACTAGATCGACTGGCACAATCAGATTGATCATCATAGGATCCCTACCCATACGGGCAATCGCCGAACGCATCGCCGCCAAATCAACAATGGCTGGGACACCTGTGAAGTCCTGCATCACCACTCGTTCGGGCTGGAAAGCAACATTGGATCGTGTCTCTGTCTGTGGATCCCAAGCAGCCAACGCTCTGACATCCTCGTCAGTGACCCAGCGATCGTCAACGCGCCGCAGCAGAGATTCGAGAAGGATACGTATCGAAAACGGAAGTCGGTCCAAGTTCGTCAGACCGGCTTTCTCAAGCGCGTCCAAGCGATAGATTACTAATTTACCGACCTTGGTTGACAACGCTTTGCGTGCGTTAAAAGGATTCTTATCCATCAATAACTCCGGAAAGCTAAATCGTTTATGGATATGAAAACTGACAAATGGGAAATGTACCAGCTATCGCAACGAAATAGCTTACAGCATCTCATGAATAGGATATTTACTCATCCCATGTGCTGAATGACAGCCTCTCCAAATTCGGAGCACTTGAGCAGCGTCACCCCCTTCATCAGACGATGGAAATCGTACGTCACGGTCTTCGCGCGGATAGCGCCTTCCATTCCCTGGATGATCTTATCAGCTGCCTCATTCCAGCCCATATAGCGGAACATCATCTCGCCGCTGAGGATCACGGAGCCCGGGTTCACCTTGTCTTGATCGGCATATTTGGGAGCTGTTCCGTGCGTGGCTTCGAAGATTGCGTGCCCGCTCTCATAATTGATGTTCCCCCCGGGGGCGATCCCGATACCACCGACTTGAGCAGCTAATGCATCCGAGAGGTAATCGCCATTGAGATTCGTGGTCGCGATGACGTCAAACTCGCGCGCGCGGGTTAGCGTCTGTTGAAACGCGATGTCGGCGATGACATCTTTAATCAGCAACCGATTGGCTTCCAAAGCAGCCCGTTGCTCCTCGTTGGCCGCCTCCTCATCCTTCTCAGCTCTGGTCCGCTCCCATTGAACCCAGGTATACACCTGATCGCCAAACTCCCGTTCGGCCAGCTCGTAACCCCAATTTCGGAACGCGCCCTCTGTGTACTTCATGATGTTGCCTTTGTGGACCAAGGTGACAGAACGGCGATCGTTGTCGAGCGCCCATTGAATGGCAGCACGGACCAGACGTTCAGAACCCTCTCTTGAGATTGGTTTAATGCTGATCCCCGCAGAATTCGGGAAACGGATCTTTTCGTATTCCGCTGGGTAGCTCTCGCGTAGCCATTTCACAAATCGCTCGTTGGCCTCCGTCCCGAGCTCAAATTCCAGACCCGCGTAAATATCTTCAACGTTCTCACGAAATACGACCATGTCCACATCCTGTGGACGGAGGACGGGCGAAGCTACACCCTCGAAGTAGCGAACTGGCCTTTGACAGACGTATAAATCAAGCTCCATACGCAACGCGACATTGAGCGACCGAAATCCACCGCCAACAGGGGTGGTCAAAGGACCTTTAATGCCCACCAAGAACTCACGAAATACATGGACAGTTTCATCTGGTAACCATTCCCCTGTAAGATCGAAAGCTTTTTTACCGGCGAAAACTTCCATCCACTCGATGACGCGAGTATCGCCGTATGCTTTCTCGACGGAAGCCTCGAAGACTCGCACCGCAGCACGCCAGATATCGGGTCCAGTGCCGTCGCCTTCTATATATGGAATAATCGGGCGGTCGGGAGCCAGCAGCTTCCCATCTTCGATCTTGATCTTCTCGCCATCAGCAGGAACCTTTGCGTACTTGTAAGCCATGGCGGAGATACTCCTAGTAAACAAAACAAATCAGAAGTTCAGTGAACTTTCGACTCTGGACTCTTCCCCGTAGATCTATCATGGTTCAAGAACACACCAGTTGATTACGACGATCGTTGTCGGAGAAGGATGTGTGTCCTACCTCGCTAGATGATCTTGGTGGACGCAACAGAGTCAGCTGGGGTATTGTAATCGGATTAGTCCGAGATTTACAGAGTCCGATCATCGAATTCTTAAAATGATCCCTTTCTTGAACATCTTCGTCAGATCTAATTTCAATTCCGACAACACGGTGGGCTTATTGGGCAAGTAAAACCATTTCAGGATATCCTTGATACGAGCGCGTTCAATGCTTTTAAAAGCATGAGGATTACGCGAATTTCTTTGCCATTAATTCGAGGGCTGAGTCAAGGTGCTTTCAACAAGAAATAGTTAAAGCAGGACTTTTATCCCCTGCCGTTTAAATCTACTCCCAAGCGAAATCATGATATAAACCTAAAATGGATATACTATCCCTTCCTATTCGATAGAGGACACATTGGACCAAGGTTATTCTCCGCGCTGGAAACTGTTCCTAATTTTTATTGGACTATTAGCCACAGCAATCATCGTTGTCAGTGTGGTGTTGATCACTCTGCCAAAGATATTGACCCCAGCATCCCCAACTCCTCCATTCACATTAACTCCCCCTCCGGTAGTTACCCCCCTGCCTACGCTAACTTCTGAAGTAAAGCCTACAGCCCGTCCTTACACATCGACACCAACTGCCACTTCCACAATAACTGCAAGCCGCCCCCCGTCCACCTTATCCGATGGAAGTTTTGTGGCAACACCCATTCCTCTTGGGAGCCGAGAAGTCACAGATTTTATGTTCGCCGTCTGCGGCGATAGCCGTGGAGGGGATGAGATTTATCTTAAGATCCTGCAGCAGGTTGGAGAAGATGGTGCTGTCTTCCTTGTCAACACCGGTGATCTTGTGAACTATGGCAGAGCTGATGAATTTCAACACTTTGCGGACCTGATGAGTGACTTTACGATCCCCTTCTTTCCCGTCGCTGGGAATCATGATTCGCCTGATGGGCTTCTAGATGAATACCTTG
>DUEW01000022.1 GCA_011174845.1 Anaerolineae bacterium
GGCTGCGATGAAGGGGCGTGACTTCGTACTACCTGACGACATCAAACTCTTCGCGATCCCTGCTCTCATCCATCGCTTGATCCTTGAGCCTGATCTGTGGATGAAGCGTCACGCAGCTGATGATGTGATCTCAGAGATCCTCCGATCGGTCCCCGTCCCTGTGATTGAAGGAAGCTGAGGGTGAGAAGACTCCTTTTATTGAGCGTCCTGGTCTATCTATTGCTCATCCTGGGCCTCGCAAGCGGGAACGGTGGGATCATCGCTCTTAGCATCCCTCTGGTGATCTATTTGACGGCGACTTTGCTTTATGCGCCCGAGAGCCTTCAATTGCAGGTCATCCGCACACTAAGCGCGGACCGAGTATCCCAAGGCACACTAGTGGACGTGAGAGTCTCGATCACGAACCTCGGTTCACATTTAGAGGAGGTGTTGCTGGAGGACGTCGTTCCTAACGCCCTGGAGATGATAGAAGGGATCCCACGAGCCCTAACTGAAATGACACCAGGTCAGACGATCTTGCTCGAATACACTGTGCGTGGAGTACGAGGCAGGCATGTTTTCGAAGAGGTCAAGGTGAGGGCGAGCGATCGATTGGGTCTTTTCCATCGCGAAGCAAGCTACCATGCACCTACACAGCTCACCGTTCTTCCCCATGTCACCTGGCTGAGACGAGTGGAGATCAGACCTCTTCAGACTCGGGGGTACGCAGGCCCCGTCCCAGCTCGAATAGGTGGCTCTGGAGTGGACTTCTTTGGTGTACGAGAATACCAAGTAGGCGATCCGATGCGTTGGATCAATTGGAGGTTGAGTGCTCGTCATCCACACACTTTCTTTGCCAATGAGTTTGAACAAGAACGTATCGCTGATGTGGGATTGATCCTGGATGCCCGTCTACGGAGCGAAGTGATGATCAACGGCCAATCACTTTTCGAGCACGCGGTCCACGCGACGGCGTCTTTAGCAAACACTTTTCTCAACGATGGTAATCGAGTTGGCCTGCTTGTCTACGGGAGATTCTTGGATTGGATTTTCCCGGGTTACGGAAAGATTCAGCGCGAACGCATACTACAAGGTCTTGCTCAAGCCGAACCGGGTGATAGTATGATCTTTGACAACCTCGATTACATACCCACACGCTTCTTCCCCGTTCGTTCGCAAGTCGTCCTGGTTAGCCCTCTCTGGGAGGAGGATTTACCGATCCTCATTCGCCTTAAAGCACGAGGGTATCAACTCCTGGTCATTAGCCCAGATCCAGTAACCTTCGAGGCGAAAACGTTGGGGTCTGATCCGACGGCATCCTTAGCGATCCGCATCACACGATTGGAACGAACGCTGTTGATCCGAAAAGCCCAACATGTTGGAATACAGATCGTGAACTGGCAGGTAGACAAACCATTTGATCACGCGATTCACGCTTCTCTTGGCCGACGCCCACATTGGTATCGCGCAGTCGGATTGGGAATACGAGGATGACCCGCAAGCTTTGGTACGTCAGTCTTGGATGCGCCACAAGCGCGCTTCTAGCCGGTTATGCCCTTGGCGAGTCATGGATCTGGGCACTCCCCATTCTTGGATTTTCAGCACTGTGGTTGCTCGGACAACGGCGCGGGTTGAAATGGGTTCCCTCGCTCGGGCTACTGCTCTTTATTGGATTGGCAGCTATTGGCTTATGGCTAACGCTAGCACCCGGATTGATGCTGCTTGGGATGATCGCAACCCTTGCCGCGTGGGACTTAGAGAACTTTCTCCGACGCGTGGAAGGTGCAGAGAGGGTAGATCATAGGAATGATTTGGAGAGAAGGCATCTCCGGCGATTGCTGATGGTAGAAGGTTCAGGTACCTTGCTCGCTGTCGCTGCGTTAAGTGTCGACGTGAACTTCGGCTTCGGTTCAGCGCTCCTCTTGGGATTGCTTGCTATTGTAGGCCTGAGCCGCACGATCGGGTTCCTAAGGCGTGAAAGTGATTGAGGCGGATCCTTCGTACAACTTTCAAAGCCATAGGACTATTCTTTGGAAAGTGGTATCCTATTTGACACAAACCCTTCTCCAGTATTGACGAACCTCATCCCAGCTTGTATCCTAATAGCCGGTGAGCCGACCGATGGAATACGAGACCGCTCTCCTTATCATCCCCCCTCCGAAGGTGCAAACCTTCGCTTTTTCCCTGCGTGAACTCTACGACACCGAATGGTTCAACCGCGTACCGGCACACATTACCTTGCTCTACCCCTTCGTGCCCTCCGATCAGGTCGATGCGACTGCGGCTCGTCTGAGAACGATCTGCGCTGATTTCTCACCTTTTGAGCTCACCCTGGATCAATACGGGAGTTTCGAAGACGCCTTGTTTCTCGAGCCTTCGAACCCCGAACCGATTCTGGAGTTGTACCAACATCTAGCGGATGCTTTCCCCGAATACCCGATCTACGAAGGCGAGTATGGTGATGACTTCCATCCACACATGACCTTGGCACGCTTTGAGAACCCAGAGGATGCTGAAACAATCGAGTTGCCTCCTTCCCCTACTTTCACCTTCATAGTTAACCGCCTTCATCTCTATCTCGGTTCACCGGAAGCCAGCGAACCCTATATCCCCATCGCCGTGATCCCCATAGGGAACGAAGGTTGAACTCGTTGGGTGGACCTTCATACGATTGTCCAAAATGGGTTCATTGATGTATTTCTTGGATCTCTCCGTTCGATGTCTAAATAGGAAATAAACCACCGTAGGGAGGAATGATTACTCCGATGATCGAGATCATAAAAGAATACTTCGTACCAGGCTCGATCCCTTTCCTACTCATTGGGATGGCTCTCGGTGTGATCCTTCTCTATCGCCGCTCATCTGCGACGTGGGGCAAGCGCTGGCTCACGTTGCTGGTCGTACTTTACTTGGCATTAAGCACGCCACTGAGTTTCAAAGCGATGGAATCTGCTCTTGGTCGCGGTTACACCGATCGTCTCGACGCAGAAGAACTGGAGGGAGTTACGGGGATTGTCATCCTCGGTGGAGGCAGCATTACGTTACGATCAGATCGTGAGGAGATGAACATCCTCAGTGATGCTGGGATCCTGAGGGTATGGGAGGGTGTCCGTCTTTATCACAATCTGGACGAAGCATGGGTTTTTGTATCCGGAGGGGTGAACGAGCGTGTCGGGATGACAACCCCAGAGAGTCTGCCCATGCGGGATATGCTGATCGACGGAGGCGTTCCAGCAAGCCGAATCCTACTTGAATCCTCCTCGAGCAATACCTTCGAACAAGCTTTAAACCTTGGTCCGCTGTTAGAAGCTCGTGGGGTTGAAAGGTTCGTCATGGTCACCTCGCCCAGCCACATGCGGCGCGCGATGGCGACCTTCACCGCTCAGGGCCTAGATCCGATCCCCGCGCCCTCAAAGCAACACCCTGATGATTTCCTCGCCGACCGAAGCGTCTTCTTACCCAACAGCCAAGCCCTAGAAGAGAGCCGCATGGCGATGCGGGAGATCATGGCTCTTCTTTATTACGGTCTTCGCGGTTGGCTCTCGTCCCCTTGAAACCGCTCAGTACAATCAACGCTACACAATGAAATATGCATTTCCCTCCACAAACCTAAATGAAGGACTGATATAGAAAAACTGGAAAAGGGGATGCTCTATCCCAAGGTGTGGATTTCAAGATTCCTGCGTCAGGGTATGATAGACTCTCTTGAGCTTCTACATGACAATGGATGAACCTCACTTTGTGCTTGAAAGCCGGAAGATGTCTGATTTAAAACCATGGAAAACTCTCCGCAGCAAGTTGCTTCTTGATCATTCACCCTGGTTGCGGGTATACGAAGATCAGGTTGCACTGCCCGATGGTCGAGTTATTGATGGCTACATACGTCTTGAAGAACCCGACTTTGTCATCGTCGTGCCTGTCCAAGCAGATGGGTTAATTGGGCTGATCCGAAGCTATAAGCATGGCATCGGGGCGGTCGACCTTCAACCACCAGCCGGCTATCTCGAGTCAGATGAAGACACACTCATCGCTGCAAAGCGTGAACTGCTCGAGGAGACAGGTTGTGAGGCGGAGGGTTGGGAAAAGTTGGGATCCTATGTGATCAGCGGAAACCGTGGGTCAGGATGGGCTCACTTATTCTTGGCAATAGACTGTAAACAGGTAACTCAGCCGGACTCGGGGGACCTTGAAGAGCAAGAGGTGATCTGGCTTCCTATCGACGATGTGCACCGGTTATGGACCGAGGGCGAATTTGGTCAGGTTTCAACCGCCGCCGCGATCGGTTTGGCTCTCGCACGCCTCAAAATGGAGCTTCCATGAGACGCGACCAGGAGAAGGCAGCGTTACGGGGAGAGCCTTCCTATGTGTGGCGGGCAGGGCAGGAACGGCGCTTACGCATGATCCAAGCAGCAGCGGGGACCCGAGGTCTTGGACGGGTGCTTGACGACGGCTGTGGCGTGGGCGCTTACCTGAAACAGTTGGCCCAAGAAACCCCATTTGCTTATGGTCTTGAATACGATACGCAACGTGCACGTGAAGCAGCCCGCGATTTAAAGGTCATCCGTGGGGCCGGTGAGCACCTTCCCTATCCCACGGATACTTTCGATCTTGTACTCTCCCATGAGGTGCTCGAGCATGTCCAGGATGATCGTGCGGCACTTGAAGAGATCGTACGCGTCCTACGAAAACCCAATCCCAATTTGGGAGAAGCTGGTGGTCGATTGATCCTTTTTGTCCCAAACCGCAGCTATCCTTTCGAAACACACGGGTTCTATTGGCGAGGTCGCTACCATTTTGGCAACATTCCTCTGATCAATTACCTACCACGGCGTCTCCGGGATCGATTTGCACCCCATGTGCGGGCTTACACGCGACGAGACTTGCAACGTCTCCTCAACGGACTACCAGTACGTGTGTTGAAACGCACAACGATCTTTGGAGCCTATGACAACATCATCGCCCGTTGGCCTACCTTAGGACAGGCATTACGAGCCCTCCTGCAATTTCTCGAACGAACCCCACTTCGAACCCTCGGCTTGTCACACTTCTGGGTTGTAGAAAAAACCTAAGTGGTAGACTCCGAAGTTTAAAAGCCCCCTCTACCCCCGAACCATGAGTTTGAGGGAGAAGATAAAAGGATTTTTATCGCTCATCGGTTATCTGTGACCCCAATTATTTGATGGGAACGTAAGCGGGTTACAGACTTTTCAGGAGCGATGTCCCTCTCCGCGGTCGTTTAAGATAAGCTTCCCGCGAGTTTAGAGCTCGCGGGAAGGTGGAGAATAAAAACCGTACGCTC
Source organism: Anaerolineae bacterium (assembly GCA_011174845.1). GTDB lineage: Bacteria > Chloroflexota > Anaerolineae > Anaerolineales > E44-bin32 > DUEZ01. The sequence goes on from DUEW01000022.1 coordinate 5,279, forward strand.
GGCACTAATATCAGTCTTGAGCCTCGAGCTCCCCCACCTCCTGAACATCAACCGACACACCCTCGATCTCACTGGGGATGAGGTCCTCTGATGCAAGCTGGGCTTTAGGAACCTTGTGAGATACCATCACGATCAGCGATAACCCACCCGTTGGCTGTCCCCCACGCATATGAAGACCGATCCCGACACCCTGCACGTTAGCCTTACTCATTAGCTCGTCTTCATGTTTTTCTTTGATCATAAGTGCTCTATTTAAATCTGCGCGCCTTCCTTCTCCTTGGTGGTCTGTAGCGCTCATATCGCCGCCTCCAAGCCGTCCAGGACATCTTGGATCGGGCTGTATACCGTCGCCTGTGTTGAGCCAGCGAAAAGTAATCCTACGGCAAGAAGGCTGTCCCCGGCAGCCAACAACGAACCCGAATCACCGGGTTCTGACATCGGGCCCGTGACGATTTGGCCCTCAAAACGGGCTGTCCGATCCCCATATTGGATATTGACTGTGGTTTCGAGGACGGAAACGTGACCCGAAGTTAAGGCAGTTGTTCGACCCGACTTACGTACGGACATCCCGAGCGAGGCCGGAACCACGCCGTCGATCACCCCAATGTCGAGGATTTCATCTAAGATCTCGACCCCGTCCAATGGTCGGGCAAGGGCCGCATCGATCCGGTTAGAAGCTTCCGGATCACTCTGAAATGCCTGTACACGATGCTTCGACTTTAAAAATTTTCCTACGACATTCCCAACCTTGGCATAACTTAGAGCCCACCCACAGGTGGGCGGTCCTGAGCTGAATTGTATCGGCTCGAAACGGTCAAGCTCTGCGATCATATCTCTTGCCACCCGACCCCCATCCGCTGGCCCTGGTTGGAGGATCGGATCGCCTGGACGAGCATCGTTGCTGTTGGCCAAAACGTGATTGTTGGAGAGGATCAGACGAGCACCCGTGGCCCTATCTCGAACCACACACCCCAAGGTCCCGGCGGTTACCTTGTAATGACCAACGCTCACGCCTCCAGGAACGGGTCGTTGACGCTCTGTGCGGCTTGCCAAAGCTCTTAATTCGCCTACTTGCATAACGTCGGTCGATATTCCCTCTAATTTCGTAGGGACGAGAGCTTCGGCAGGGAGGCCTGCTTTGGGTATCTTCTGCCGAACCAGGGCGACGACACATATTTCATCCGTTATGATCCCCCTGATCTCCCTAAAGCCGGTGCCAATCCCGACGACGTTCGGTTTTGAGAGGACAAGCTCTTTATGACGATCTACCACCCTTGCGATCTCACGGTGATTGGACATCGGCCTCCTCCATTGACCTCCAATAAGGGTTCCCCCTTCTGGATGTGTCTATAGGTCCTGAAGAATACCCAAGTTCGTGGTTTACATGTGTATCACGTGACCTTCGGCGTCATGGGCGGCTTCCATGATCACCTCGCTCAACGTGGGATGGATATGAACATTACGGGCGATCTCGGCTGGTGTGAGTTCCATCATCTGAGCTAAAGTAAGTTCCGATAACAACTCTGTCACCTCAGGTCCGATCAGATGCGCACCCAGGATCTCTCCATACTTAGCATCAATCACGAGTTTAGCCCAACCATCGTAATCCCCTAGGCCGAGCGCCTTTCCGCTAGCTCGGAAAGGAAAACGACCCACCATCACCTCGTTACTGCGTTCTTTAGCCTGGGCTTCGGTTAAACCAAAGGATGCCACCTGTGGTTGGCAGAAAATCCCACGAGGCAGCATTTCATAATCCAAGGCCACGGTCTCGACACCAGCGATATTCTCCGCACATACGATCCCCATAGCCATCGCAACGTGTGCCAACATCAGCTTGCCGGTAACGTCTCCGATGGCCCACACACCAGGGGTGTTCGCCGCCATGCGATCATCGATTTCAATCACCCCTCCACCGCTTAACTTCACTCCGATTGCGTCCAACCCTAACCCTTGAGTGTTGGCCTTGAAGCCAACTGCCACCAATGCCTGATCTGCACCCAATGTCTGATCGCCTTCTGGGCCCGAAACAGTTACATTGACCTTGGTCTTCAAAGCTTCGGTGCTGATCACTTTTGTGCTTGTTAACACTCGAATCCCCTGCTTTTCAAAGATTTTCGCCAATTCCTCACTAACTTCTTCATCTTCAAGAGGTGCAATGCGTGGCAACATCTCAACTAAAGTCACTTCGACACCATAACGTTTCCAAATTGTGGCAAACTCAAGTCCGATCGCCCCCGCCCCGATAATGACCACCGATTTAGGTAGTCGCTCTTGTACTATGGCCTCCAAGTAGGTAACCACACGCTCCCCATCAACCTCCACACCAGGGATTGTCATCGGTGAAGCACCTGTGGCGATCACGATATCTTTTCCTCTTAACTCTGTCGTGGAGCCATCTTCAGCTGTAACGCTGATCGTATTCGCATCCGAGAACAGCGCGGACCCCATGTGAACATCGATCTTGTTTTTCTTCATCAAGAAACCGACGCCCTTGGTCAAGCGATCCGCCACTAGCCGGCTGCGTTTCACTGCCGAGCTGTAGTCGAGCTTCAAACTCTGGACCTCAAAGCCAAATTCCTTTCCCCCTTCGCGCAGAATATGGGCGATCTCAGCGTTTTTGAGTAGAGCTTTGGTCGGAATACAACCCACATTCAGGCACACCCCACCTAACCATTTCTTCTCGACAATGGCTGTCTTCTTCCCAAGTTGAGCCGCGCGGATCGCACAGACATACCCACCCGGCCCAGCTCCGATCACAATGACGTCGTATTCTGTCATAGGTAAGCCCTCCTCGTTCTACCTTGTGCTCCCTATTCTATCGCACTCATTATAAATGCGAAGCTTTGTTCGTAGCTCGGAAGGAAAGAAATTGGAGACTAGGGATTGGGGATCAGGGATCGGGCTGGAGGTTACCCCAATGTCTCTTGTACTTCATAACGATGGAAACAAAAAGGGCACCCTATGGCGCCCTGTCATCGAAACACGGCATGTTTGATGATCCTTCTTAGGCCGCCTTCGCGGATGGGGCTCGTTCCAGCACATGCTGAACCGGTTCCGCGTGGAGATAAGCTTGAATCTCTTCAAGTGCAAGCTCATAACGCTCCACAAGTTCCTGATCCGGCTCCTTGTAACGCCGCAGCGTCTGGCGGGCGCACGCAGTACAACCACGCATCGCACGGTAGGAGTCGGTCTCGCATCTGAGGCATCCATTAAGGTGAATCATCAGGAGTGAGAATCCAAGACTTTCCGGGTCATCTTGCGGCAGCAGAACAACCCGGTCAACTAACTTCTGCCATGTTTCGCCTCTTGAATTTCTCAAACGCGGGACCACGTAAGGTGGAAAAAGCAGTTCGTTATCTGCATACATAACACCACGTCTCCAAATTCTATAGAGCACACCACCGGATTCAACTGACTTCATTGTAGATGGGGCTGGCGACTATGCGCAGAGTACTTTGGTCCTAAAATCCCCCAAGGGTTGCGGTAAGATCCAGTACGATGGCCATATGTGGGAGTTCATCCTGTGTTCGGTCCCCCTCCAACCAATCTCTCTCACTCGTGTCAATTCCCTGAGTACCTCGATTGAGTAACCTAATACCGGAAAGCCATCTTCGAAGAAATAATGATTCACGCCCCTCCAACGCCATACTGCTCGGAGTCGGTTGGGGTCTCGCCGGACGGATCAAAAACGTGCACCCATGTGCCCTCTTCCGCCCAGTTGTAAAGCCAATTTGCGTCGATGAGGGAGAGGTTGACGCAGCCATGGGAGCGCGGGTAGCCGAAGCCGTTGTGCCAGTAGGCGCCATGTAAAGCACGTGCTTGGTCGTAATATAGCGTCCAAGGTACGTCTTCCAAATAGTAATAATCCGACCGGTCCGCTTCAAAGGCTCCCATCATGCGGTCGCCATCCAATTTCACATACACCTGGAACACGCCCGGCTGGGTCCACCAGCCTTTTAATCCACTTGAGACCAAAGTAGCGTACACCAATTGGCTGTCCTCATACACCATCAAGGTTTGTTCGTATAGATTGATCGAGATCCAGCGATCCTCCTCAACCCCCTCAGGGATCGTTAGATCTGGATTGACCACGGCGAGCAACCGCTGTTCAATCCACTCGTCAGGTCCCACTTGATAGTAATCCAGGTTGCCCACCCGCTCGACATTGTAAATCCAAACCATGTCGTAGCGGTTCAGCCAGTGGTCGGTTAGAGGCTGGCCAAGACCAGGTGCGCTGGAGGTCCGCATGGAGGCCAGCACCCATGCGAAAGGTTTATCCGGGGTGTGACGTAAAGCAACGCCATGGAAGTGTGGCAGAGAGATGCGATTGAGGCCATCTCCATTGATATAAACACCCGGGGCGACCATATACACGATCTTCCCCTTCTCCTCAAAGCGATCGATCCACGAGAAGAACACAAAGCCCGGTTCAACCTTCCAAGCCTGGTTTTCTTCCTTAAGGGCATCCTCGTAGCTACCATAGACAGGCGTGCCGTCTTCCCTCGTCGATCTCAGATAGAAATAAGGTACATTACCTAACCCAGGATCCAAGCTGTAGGAAGGGAGCGGTCGTTGAGGATAAAATCCCTCGATCGCGAGCCGAGTCAATTCGTCACGTGCGCCGGCGCTCGAGCAGAGTTGTGGGTGGCGAAGTTGGAGTCGAGAAGGACAAAGGACTCCTAGCGGCTTCTCAGAGGTCTTCGCCTCAACAAGCGAAGCCGAAGTAAGGATGAACATCCCCAGTACTATCACAACCAATCGTCGATACATATGCGTTCTCAGAATAAACCTCGACACACGTTAGATGTGTATTATAGCCATGCTTCAGCGATCTGTCAGCGGCCTTACACAAGTTTCAGGATAGCTCTTATGAGCTATCATCGCTCAAACTTGAAACCGATGGTAAGTGGATCATTCGCCCTTGGCTTGGAAGGCTTGTGATAGCGGATCCATGTTCATTCAAGTGTTCAAGCCCTTGCAAAGAAAGATGACCTAGCTGAGGATCGTAAAGAGGTGGTAAGCCAGCGATACATAACCAAGTCAGGATTCACACAAACCCACGAACTCACCGGTATCAACACCGAGCGAGAATCTTATCACACAATGCAAAACCTCCGAGATCCGACAGACCTCGGAGGTTTGTCCATTTCTACCCTCACCCACTAACGTCGCGCTTGGACATCTTCCTCGGCGCGATTAAGGAAATCGTCGATGGGCATCGCACCTAAATCCTCACCCGATCTAAGGCGGACAGAGACAGCCCCATCTTCCAACTCCCGATCCCCGATCACCAGCATGTAAGGCACCTTTTGGAGTTGGGCATCGCGGATCTTGGCGTTCATGCGTTCACCGCGTGCATCAACCTCGACCCGCAATCCCGCCTTCTTCAATTGATCGCCCACCGAATTCGCGTATTCGATGTGGCGATCGGCGATCGGGATCAAAACGGCCTGTACCGGTGACAGCCACACGGGGAAGGCCCCTGCATGGTGCTCAATGAGCGCTCCCATAAAGCGTTCCATGGAGCCCAACAGCGCCCGGTGGATCATGTAGGGTCTGTGCTCCTTACCATCCTCGCCAACGTACGTGACATCCAAGCGTTCCGGAAGGATGAAATCAAATTGGATCGTGGCAAGCTGCCATTCACGGTTCAACGCGTCCTTGAGCTTGATGTCGATTTTGGGTCCGTAGAAAACCGCCTGGCCCTCGTCGACCTGATAGGGGAGCTTCGCACGTTCGAGCGACTCCCGCAAAGCTTCCGTTGGCGCCTCCCACTCCTCTGGCTCACCGGCAAACTTCTCCGGATTGCGTGTCGACAGGTACGCCTGGAAGTCCTCAAAACCGAATGCTCTCAGGATGTTTAAACTAAATTGCAAAGCTCCGTCGATCTCCTCGGGCATCTGATCCGGTCGGCAGAAGAGATGGGCGTCATCCTGCGTAAAGCCCCGCACGCGTAACAAGCCGTGAAGCACACCACTCCGTTCGTACCGGTAGACCGTACCCCACTCAGCGTATCGTAAGGGCAAATCGCGATAGGAACGCGTTCGACTCTTATAGATCTCTACGTGGAAGGGGCAGTTCATCGGCTTGAGATAGTATTGTTGACCCTCGATATCCAATGGGGCGAACATGCCCTCCTGATACCAATCCAAGTGACCACTCTTCTCCCACAAGTTTGCCTTCCCGATGTGTGGTGAGTAGACGAATTCGTATCCGCCCTCCAAATGTTGAGCACGGCAGTAGTCCTCGGCGATCTTGCGCACCATTCCACCTTTGGGGTGCCACAGGATTAAGCCAGGGCCAACTGCATCGCTGATACTGTAGAGATCGAGCTCCTTCCCCAGTCGTCGGTGATCTCGTCTTTGAGCCTCTTCAAGTCTCCAGAGGTATTGCTCGAGTTCATCCGCTAATTTCCACGCCGTGCCATAAATACGTTGCAGCATGGGACGTCGTTCGTCGCCTCTCCAGTAGGCACCGGCGACGTTGAGCAATTTAACAGCATCAGGGTTGATTTTGTTCGTGTCCTCGACGTGTGGCCCGCGACACAGGTCCGTGAAGGTATCCTGCGTGTATATAGAAATCTCCACCGGTCCCTCGATCGGCTCGCCGTACTCGTCTGTACCCCCTTCTTCAAGCCCTTCGATTAATTCGATCTTATACGGCTGGTCAGCGAACATCTCGCGCGCTTCATCCGCCGTGAGCACTGCTCGCTCATAGCTGTGATGACCAGAGATGATCTCGCGCATACGGCGCTCGATCACTTCCAGGTCTTCGGGGGTTAATGGACGAGGTAGATCGAAGTCATAGTAGAAACCGTCCTCGATCGGTGGCCCAATGGCGATCTTGGCCTGTCCTGGAAACATCTCCATGACAGCCTGGGCCATGACGTGTGCCGCTGAGTGTCGGATGCGATAAAGCTCCGACTCCTCGTACCTTTCACGCTTCTCTGCGGCCATATGTACACCTCCCTGAGGCATATATCATTAAAAAAATAACTCTCGCCCATCTGGGGCGAGAGAAACATCTCACGCGGTTCCACCCAGATTAACTGGAATACCAGCCATCTCTGACAGCCATTAACGGAGCTGACCCGTTTCCCTTACTCAGCCCTTGGTCGTCCAGGACTTTTCCGGTTCACGCTCGCGGGTGGTTTTCGTCGGATGGATGTCGGAGGAGATTCTCAGTCCCTGATCCCCTTTCCCTGTCGGATCCAAGCACCGCTTACTCGTCCCGGTCATCGCGTTGTTTATAACGATGTTGGAACCATTATACCGAACCAAATCAAGATGTCAACGTTTGAATACCTCGCCCAATGATGATTCATGCTACTTCTACTCAATTACGCAATCAAGGGGCTGCAGGAATGAAGCAGGTCGGAAGGACAGAATCTTCTCGCAAAAAACGTTCGGACTTCATTACTCCATTGAGATGAACACATCGTCTGGTTGGTTTTGATCGTAGGTGTTGTCATCCGGTATCCTCAGGATCGTCTTGGAATCATTCGATATCCAGATCGCACCACCGGCATCTGAGGCGGTGTTATGCTGTAATTCGTTACGAGCAACGACGACGGTAGCCGAACCCTTCGCGTAAATTGCTCCGCCCAATCGAGCTTGGTTTTCGCGAAAGATGTTGTTTTCTACCGTTGAGTCGGTGCTGCCATAGATAGAGATGGCTCCGCCGAACTCCGCCTGATTACCGATAAATGTGTTGCCCTCAACGGTTGCTATGCAATCAGCCGGTAAATCGATCCCCCCGCCTCGGAAAAAGGCCACATTCTCGATAAAGTTGTTCCCCATAATAATTAACTCGGATCCGATCTCCATGAAGATGCCAGCGCCGATACTGGCACGGTTCCCTCGAATGGTATTGTTTTCAATTGTCACGGAAGATTCTACCCCCACAAAGATAGCGCCCCCACCTTGTCCACTTACGTTATCAATGATTTCGTTGTCCCTGATTGCGGGTGAGGCATGATTAAATACCATTACCCCCGCGCCAACCACTGCTTCATTGTCACGGATCGTGTTACCCTCAATTGTGGGTGCGGACCCTATCTCCACCAGCAAACCGCCGCCTGGGTAGTTAGCTTTRTTGYCSCGRATSATGTTGYCYTYRATGATCGGCCAGGATTYGTAAACCACATGAATACCTGCCCCCCCTGCGGCTTGGTTTTCWMGRATGGTGTTGCCCCGKATGGTCGGGAAGGCTCTGGAGGCGACAAAGATATCGCCCCCTCCATGTTGAACGGCATTCCCACGGATGATATTCTTCTCGATGGTCGGCCAGGAATTGTCTACCACGATGCCCCCACCGCAATAACGCCTTTCTTCACCGGAGCCAAAAAGACCCCCACCGCACGTTTGTATCACCTCCGTCTGGCTTAGCAGGTAGAGGTTGCCAGTGCCATTGGTGATGGTAAAACCAGCCAACCTTGCCTTGACCGTCTCTCCGTTCCGAAAAGTCACTACACTGCCATGACCACCCCCATCGATGATCGTTGTGGCCACGATCTCGGGGTCATCAGGATTCGTGCTTTCAATCGTGATATCTTTACCGCCATAATCAATGTTCTCCCGGTAGGTCCCTTGCGAAACGACGATCACGTCCCCGTCGTTTGCCGCTTCAATGGCACCCTGGATCGAAGCGTGATCCTGCGGTACACGCAGGATCACCTGGACTGTTGATGTCGGCGCAATCGTTATTGTGGTGGAATCCGAGCTTGAAGTGGGAGAAGAAGTGTGAATGGACGTCCCATCGATGGGCGTTCCCCCTTCGGGTCTCTCCTGAACGAGCGAGCAGGCTCCGATGAGCAACACATTAATTACGAGAAACACGATTCTATTACGAGCGTGGTTGTTGTTGGACAAAGATGACATTTTTTCTACTCACTGGAATAGAAATGTAGATATTACGTCTTGTAAAGATATCACATCTGTTCTATTTTATATGTAAAGGGGGACAGCATGCGTGCGAAACCAGAAAAACGGCTCCTCGCCGAGAAACTCCGTCGTGAACAAGGTTTATCTTATAGCGAAATCTCCAACCTAACAGGCATTAGCAAAAGCACCTTATCCTCTTGGCTGCGCGACATTCCACTGACATCAGAACAGGAAGCGCGGATACAAGAGCGATTACGTAGAAATCGAGCCACCTTTGCCGCACGTGCTCTGCCCATCAATCGCGAGCGGCACCGACGAGCACGTGAGCAGGCTTATCAGGCGGGTGCAAACCTTGTCGCAATCTTACCCGATGATCTTAATGTTGATGAGTTAGCATTAGCTATGTTGTACTTGGGTGACGGTTCCAAAACACGGGGGGCTGTTCGGATGGCAAGTGTCAATCCCAATATTCTTAGGTATTTCGTTCGGGCTCTAAAACAACTATACGATATCAATTTTCAACGACTATCTTGTCGTCTTCACCTGATCAAAGCCGCCCACGAAAAAGAGGAGCAGTTGATACGATGGTGGATGGAAAGAATCGACTTACCACGGAGGAACTTCCGGCGAGCCACATATGACCCACGCTCAAAGGTGGACACTGTCACAGATGATTATCATGGCGTATGCGTTGTGACCTATTCTGATGTTTACTTACAGCAAAGAATTCTAGGCTTGACTCGAACGTATATTCAACTGTTCCCTTCTCGATCCTCGACCGATTAACAAAAAAGACCGGCAATACTTCCTACCGGCTTTTCGAGTGGGCGGTATTGGACTCGAACCAACGACCTTTGCGATGTCAACGCAATGCTCTGACCAACTGAGCTAACCGCCCTGAGTGTGTGCATTATACTGGCGCGCGGACGAAATCGCAATATTTGCCCATTTCTCCCCTTCGTTTCTACCTTACCTGCCAGCTTTGAACCCTTGCCTCCTCTTTCGACAGTATTATGTAGAAATGTTGAGCATCGCAGGATAGTACAAGGAATTGAAACATGGATTTGACATTCATAGGTGCTATGGTATACGCTCAGCGGAACGACTTCTTAGCAAACCAAAGAACGTTGAAGTAAGTATTAATCTTAACGAGGCTAATCACAATCGCTATCTGGAGAGTCGATATCTAGTCTTGCGATGTTAATGGACAAGTTCTCCTTTAAGTACACACAGATTCCCCTACGTATAGTAATAACTCTAGCTATAGTCACCGAACATTACACCGAGGAGTCCTCCGCATGGGCCGTTATCTTCTAAAGCAAGCTCTTCTGAGCATTCTAAAACTTTTCCTCTTCGTAACGATCATGTTCTTCCTCATCCAGATCCTCATGCCGGGTGATTTTGTGGATCAATTCGCGCTGGGCTTAACCAGAACCGAGAGGGAACGGTTGCGTGTTTCTCTCGGGATAGATTTACCTTTGTGGAGACAGTACCTGAATTGGATCGGTGGGGTGTTCACTGGGAATTTAGGGACGTCGGGCTATGGTTATCCCGTTTCTACAGTATTTCTCTTCATCCTCCCTGCCACACTGCTTGTCTTCCTGCCAGGTACTGCGATCGCATTTTTCATCGGGTTGAGGCTCGGCAAGGTGACCGCCTGGCGAGGTCGAACGCTGCTTTCAAGCACCACGACGTTGGGTGGCATCACCTTATCGACCTCCTTTCCTCCTTGGCTAGCGTGGCTCATCGCGTATTTCTTCGGTCGTCAGGCAACAGTGTCCAGAGGAGGGACCGGCGGCTTGAGGACCTTCACCTTCCCCAACATTACCCGTTCCATCTGGATGAACACAGACGTCCGCCCTCATGCGATTACAAACAACATGTTCTTTAGCTTGATCGCAGTCGTGTTCTTGTTTATGGTAGTTAATACAATTCTTAAGCGTCTAACGAGACGGAGTATCCCGGGATTCCTGCTCATGATTCTAATTACGGTGACGATGATCGGCAGTTGGTACCTCTTTGGATTCGAAGTCCTAGCGATCGATCTTCTTCAGTCAGCCGGTCTTCCGCTTCTCACCTATGTACTGCTCACATTTGGAGAGACGATGGTCATCATGCGTACCAGTATGACGGAAGTCATGAAAGAAGAATATATCACCACCGCGCGCGCGAAAGGCCTTCCCGATTCTACGATCCGTGAAAGACATGCAGCACGAAATGCTTTGCTGCCCGTTTTAAGCAGGCTCGTGATCACACTCCCCTATTTGCTCACTGGGATCGTGATCATCGAGGACTCTTTAAATTGGCCTGGTGTGGGCAGCTGGATGTGGCTTTCGCTCTACTGGCAGGACATACCCGTGGTGATGGGTGTTCTACTGATCGTCGGCCTCATCTCCTTGGTGGCGCGCCTCTTTCTGGATGTACTTGCTGCTTATCTCGATCCACGCATCCGCTACGTTGAAATTCAACCCAGGGTTAGTGCAGAAGCGAGTCAACGATGACCAAGCCGAGCATCGCTCCACTTACAGAGACTCGGTTCAGTCGATGGGAGAGGATTTACATTCGCATCGCACTGGCCAGAAAACGCCTTCGAATCGATTGGGAATTCTTTTCACAAGATCGCCTCGCGATATTTGGTCTGATCCTCATCTTGATGTTCGCGATCATGGCCATTGCTCACCCCATTCTGATGAAAACCGTCTGGCCAAGACGTATCTACGATCCCTTCACGGGTTTCGATCTCGACGAAATGCCGCACCCCACCGCACCGTCTGCGAAGCACATCCTCGGAACGGACTCCTTAGGGCGTGACGTACTAAGCACGCTGCTCGCTGCGACCACGCCAACGTTCACCATCGGCCTCACCGCCGCTTTAACCACGGCCGTGATCGCCACGATCTTCAGCATGCTGGCAGCCTTTTATCGGGGTAAGGCTGATCTTCTCATCACAAACCTGGCGGACGTGGTTCTCCTGCTTCCCCCTCCGATTCTCATGATCATCGTTGGTGCACGTTTTCGTGATCTAGGACCGGTACCACTAGGTTTGGTGTATGGCCTAACTACTGGTGCAGGAAGCGCAACGCTTGTGCTTCGATCCCAAGCCTTAAAGATTGCAGCCAAGCCGTTTATGGAGGCGTCACATATTGCCGGAGGAAGGGGCGGGCACATCATCCTCAAACACTTCCTGCCCAACATGCTACCCATGGCTGCGCTTCAGATGATGCTCGCCGTGACCGGCGCTGTGGTTGCGGACGGATTTATATCCTTTTTCGGACTTAGGAGACTTACCAGTAACTGGGGAACGCTCATCTACGATGCGTTCCTCTATGCGAACATCGGCGGCTCAGGTCCACAGTGGCATGTTCTGATCCCAACCGCAATGGCATTCACGCTTTTCGCACTAGCTTTTTATCTCGTTTCGAGGGGCTTGCACAAAGTGGCCGATCCCAAGCTTAGGGAAGATTGGCTGTAGCGTTTTCCACACACATCTTTCGCTAGACCACAGCGTGATAAGGGAAGAAATTTCTTCTCGGCATCCATTTTTATGGATCACTTACTAACTCTAACACCTCTCTAGGTATCAAGCTTCTCCCTACTTTGACCATTCGATCATAACTCCTCCGGAATATAGACCTGGATGGCCGCTTCCCCATCGACGGGGCACTTGTACTCACAAATGCCACAGCCGATGCATCGTTCAACCAAGACCTCAGGACGCTGCACCGTGAACGTGTCCCCGGTAACCTGATGAACTTCAACTTCCTCTAGCACGATCGCTTTCTCAGGTAGAGGGCACATTTCCTCGCATACGATACAATCTTGCTCCTCGGCCCATGCGATGCATCGATCTTGATCAATTCTCGCCTGACCGATCACCTGAACTCTCTTAAGTTCTAGGCTTAGAGTGGGTATAGCGTCCACGGGGCAACTTTCCCCACAGGCGTTGCATGAGTAATCGCAATACCCCAACCTGGGGATTAAAATCGGCGTCCACACTCCTTCCATACCCGCTCGGGTCAGGGCGGGGTGCAATCCACCTGTCGGACAGACACGGACGCATTGCCCGCACCTCACGCATGTGGATAACAGGCTGACCTCCTCCGTTCCAGGTGGGCGAATGAGAAAGGGAGAATGCCTATTAGCGGATTGTCCCCTTCGCAGCAAGCCGACGCCTACGATAGCCAAACCGAAAGTTAAGAGGACTTGTCGTCGATCGGGGTCGTAGCGCTGAAAATCAGCCAGCTTAAGATGAACCGTGAATTGCGTCGCGTCCTTTGGGCAACTTTCCAAACACTCCAAACACATTGTGCATTCTGCCGGATCGCTGGCGTATGCGCGATCGGGCTGGATCGTCCCGGTTGGGCAGTCTCGAACGCATAAGCCACACTCATTACACTCGGAATTCACTCGGCGGCGTATGATGGCTGCCTTACTGACCAACCCCAACAAACCGCCAAGAGGGCAGAGATAGCGGCACCAGAACCGTTCAGCAAAAAGATTGAGCAACACAATGAGGGTGAAGATTGCCCCAAAGATGACCGCCCCTCGCAAGTCTTCTGGCGTTAAAGGTAGCAAGGACGGTCGAATGAGCTGGTCAAAAGATGAAACGCCATCCCGCAACTCTGGATATCGATACAAACTTGTCTCGATAAAGATCACCAGCCGATCCAACCCAGGCCAGATACTTTCAGCAGAAGTGCGAAGGAGAATGGTGAGTGGGTCAAGAACCAAGAGAGTAAGGTTCCCAATCAAAGCGGCAAATAGGATAACAAGCAGAGTTCCGTATTTGACCTTGCGCCAATTCTCCGGAGGAACTCTTTTTCTTTTCCAACGATTAAAGGAAAAAAGATCAAGCAGTGTACCTAACGGGCAAAACCACCCACACCAAACCTTGCCGAAGACAAGCGTGAGAGCAAGCGTTACAAGTGACAACGCCAATCCCGCAACAAGGGCACGGCTCGCTAGTAGGTTTGTGAACGCAATCAAGGGATCTACGCGGAGAAAAGAATTGGTCAAAGTTCCCGGCCAGTTGCTTTGTGGTGCAACAACAAAAAAGGCGAGAAAAGTCAGCAGGCTTACCGTCTGGAGGACCTTACGGGTGGTCGTCCAAGGTCGGGCGGAGCGGATTTTCTTCCGGTTCTGCTTAGGCACTTAGATTGATCTCCTCGATCTTCATCGCATCGAGGTCACTTCGCCCGAGGCCCATCGCCGTCCCTGCTGCAACATAGCTGAGCTGCTCCGGTCTGAGGCCAAACAGGGTCGCAGCATAGCTGTCTGCAGCTACGATATCAGGGCTGGCGATGACCGTGTCCAACTTCTGAACATCGTTCAAATTCCCACCCGTGGGACCGTTGTCTCTCAAGATGCGTACCGCATCGACGACCGTCAGGGCAGGTCGAACACGGCTGGCCAGATCAGCTAAGCGCTGTCCCAGGTTGCGATGCATAGCCGGTCGGTCTTTGATGACCCCCATGAGGTTCTTCATACCCAAGGTTAAGCGGGCTAAGCCGTGGTGCTTTGCTATCGGCACATTGATCACGACATCCGCTTGGAGAATGTCATCATAGATGTCACAGACACGCAGATCGATCGCCTCAGGAATCTCTGTCCGCACGAATTTAAAGGATGAGATCGTCTCCATCATCCCCCCGGCCGCAAGAACCTGATCCTTAATGCCGCTTTGGACATACGCCCGATCCGCAGTGCCCCCGAATGGATAATCCATAACCCGCACCCGCCCCGCGCCGACCTCCCAACAGAGCTTGAGCAACGCCCCAACTACCCATGGGTTGGTTGTAGCCGCATACTCAAACGTGTGATAAGCGACGCAGATGTTTGGCTTGATGATTACATCATCCCCTGGACGGACAAACCTCTCCATACCACCTAACGCAGCGATGGCCGCTCTCACCAACGGTTCTGGTTCTCCGGCACGCACGACGGCTAAATCAGGGTAGCTTGGCGTCGATGTCGGTTCAGGAGTCGCGCTGGGCACTTGTGAGGCGTAAGTCTCGGGAGTAGGTGCTGCTGTATCAGGTGGGATCGTAAGCGTGGACTTCTCCGGTGGTGCAACGGCCTGGAGTTGTTTTTCTGGTCTTCCACAAGCAGTGAGGACCCTTCCTCCAGCTAGGGCTCCTGCCTGTATCGCAATCCAACGCAGAAAAGACCGTCGTGATATCCTCGCCATCCCAGCTCCTTCCTCACCTCAGATATTGAATTAGGCTACACAGAAACGCCATTTCCTCTGTGAAACGTGTTCTTAGAATTTCCGAATTGTACCCTATGACGTTTGTGGATCGATACGAATTACTACTGGGGCAAGATGGTCATTGAAGGCTAATGTCATTTTGAGGAGCCCTTCGATACCTCTCAGACTTCGTCCTGAGCCACAGACTTTGTACGGGCAGTGTCCTGACCATGGAGAAAATAAGGCCGCGAATTATGGAGTGATGACCGCATCCGCCGGCATCCCTGGTTTAAGTCGTCCATCGGGATCGTCGAGGAGAATCTCGACAGCGAAGACCAGCTTTACCCGTTCCTCCTGCGTCTGGACCTCGGTAGGCGTGAACTGTGCTTGATTGGCAATATAACTCACCCGTCCGTTGAAAACTTCTTCAGGATAGGCATCGACTCTAATCTCCACAGCATCACCCGCACTGATCTTCGCTACCTGTGCTTCTGGTACGTAAACAGTCAATGTCAGGAAGGATGGGTCAAGAACGGTACCGAGCGGCGTACCAGGTGCAGCCACCTCTCCCACATTCACTACAATCTGACTCACAATCCCGGTTACCGGTGCCTCCAAGGAAAGCTCAGCCAATTGGTACTCAACCAGACGCAGGTTTGCCTTTGTCTCTTCTACCGCCGCCTGCGCGATCTCTATCTCTCCTTCGAAGGAGCCTGCTTCAACCTGATCTAATTGAGCCTTGGCAAGATCCACGCCTGCGCGTGCCACCTCCACTGCTGATTCAGCTGCGTGCAATTCAACCTCAGGTGGTTTGAAAGGTTTGTAGCTCTCCGTGAGCAAATCCAGTGCCGCCTCTGCTGCGTCAAAACCTGCCTCTGCCGCGTCAAGTGAGGCTTGAGCGGCTACCAGATCCACCGGTTGCGGTTGAGCCTCCAGATAGATCAGGGCCGCCTCAGCGGCTGTCACACCAGCCTGCGCTGCATCGTAAACAAGATCCAACGCAGTCCTATCAAGCCGTACTAGAGTTTGCCCTGCTTCAACGCGCTCGCCCTGGTTAATTAGGACTTCAACCACCCTTCCACCGAGAGCCGAGGCGATTGTGTAATCCCTTCCTTCGATAAAACCGGAGACCCGGATTCCATCTTCGTCCGCTGACAAATCACCACCACACCCTATCAAGAGGAGCAACGAAATGAAAGGGATTATGAAAATGATTGCACGTTTTACTATCATGGGCTTACTCCAAAAGTGACGTCCGCCGGCAAGCCCGGTTTCAGTGCTCTGCCTGGATTTGGAATAAGGACACGAACTTCATATACCAGGATCACACGCTCTTCCGGCGTCTGCACGTTGCGCGGTGTAAACTCAGCTCGATCAGATATGTAAATCACCAGACCGTTGAAAATCCTGTCTGGATAGGCGTCCACGCTTACCTGTACGAGTTCGCCCACATTCGCCCAACCCAAGTCTGACTCAGGTAGGTAGACGGTCACCTCAAGACGATTTAGATCGGCGACGGTAGCAACTGGCCAACCGGGCAACGTTAATTCGCCAGGAAAGAAAAGTCGATCGAGCAGAACACCGTCGACAGGTGATCGAATCTCACCACGCGAGATTTGATCCTCTAATTGAGCAAGTTCGGCTGCCGCGGCATTGACAGCAGCACGCGCCGCCTCTAGCTCGTTTTCTGCCGTGCCTTCTTCTAAGGCCACCAAGGCAGCCTCGGTGGCATCCAACGCAGCTTGGGCTTGGTCAACCCCAGCCTGAGCAATTGCAACTTGTTCATCCCTGACACTTCGTGGTGTGTCTTTCGCGTCTTCCAGTGCCTGGAGTGCCCCTTCCAGTACTGCCTGTGAGTGGTCGACGGCTGCCTGGACAACAGCCAGATCTACTTCACGTGGTCCGGCTTCGAGCATCTCCAAGCCCGCGAGAGCTGCTTGGCATCGCGCTTGCGCGGCGTCCCGCTGAGCTTCTAGGAACGACATGTCGAGGGACATCACGATCTCACCTTGGCTGATCGTCTCTCCCTCATGCACAGCAAAATCGTCCCAAGTCTCGCCATCCAGACGGGAAACGCCCCCATTGGTATCGAACCAGACCGCACCTTCTGTGTCTAGCAGGATCGAACGGACAATGTCTCCTGCCAAATCATCATCCGTGTTGTAGGTGATCCAGTTCTCACCATCAAAGCGAGTGACACCCCCACCATCTGTGCCAAACCACATAACACCATCTGAGGCTGCGGCAATGGAGAGCACACGATTCGCTCCCAAGCCATCTTCAGTTGTGTAGTTGATCCACATTTCACCATCGTAACGAGCGGCACCGCGTTCTGTACCAAACCACACTGCTCCGTCGGGGTCCACAGCGATGGCTTCGACCTCGTATCCACCGAGACCATCATCGAGTGTATAAGTAACACTTGTCTTTCCATCAAATCGTGAAACACCGCCCTCAATAGCCATCCACATCACGCCGTCAGGCTCCATCGCCACTGGCCATCCGAGGTCTTCCTCGGTTAGTTCATCGATTGGCAAACTTTTCACCCGACCTCCGTCTTCCGCGGACAGGGAGATGAATTGTGCCTCGAGCATTCCCATCACGGTATATCCCCGCGCTACAGGCGTGGCGAGCTCCAAATCCACCAAGAGCTGTTGCCCCGCCTCAGGAACAGACACGAAATACGCAACCACGATCAGGATAATCAGTGCGGAAGCGAGTACGACAATCGTTGATCTACGCATCGGAACCTCGGATCCAGCTTCCCGGGAACTTTTAGCTCGCGGGAAGCCCAAAGTGAAGCTTAATCATCTCATACAAGCGACGAAGACGTCCTCCAGTGAAGGTTCGATGATGGCCATTTTGCCGGGTTCAACCTGAGCACGTTTCAATTCGGCCTCGATTGTGGGCATATGTTTCTCGATTTCAGGTGCGACAACATGGACCAATGCTCCATAGAGCGCTACTTCCTCCAAGGGTAGGCGGCCAGCTTCATGGGCTGCGCGTAAAGCTCCAACCGCTCTTGCAGGATCATCGGGCGCGATTTCAAGAACCTGACCCCGCATCATTTCCTTCTTGATCTCCTCCGGTGAACCGCTAGCGATGATGTGCCCGCGCTGCAATAACGCCAACCGATGACAATGCTCGGCCTCGTCCATGTAATGTGTGGTTACGAAAACCGTGATCCCCCCTGCCACTAACTCGTATAGCAAATCCCAGAACGCTCTTCGTGAAAGGGGATCGACACCAGCCGTCGGTTCATCGAGAAAGACCAACTCGGGTCGATGAAGAATAGCTGCGGCGAGTGCCAAGCGTTGGCGCCAACCGCCCGCGAGATCTCTCGTTCGCTCGGTCTCCCGGCCTTCCAATCCGGACATGTGCAAAGCATCGTCGATCCTTGCTGCTAATTCATCGTTCGTCAATCCATACACTTGGCCATAAAAGCGTAGGTTTTCGATCACCCTCAGGTCATTATAGAGACTGAATCGCTGCGACATATAACCGACACGCGGTCGGACACGTTCAGGATAGCGAGCCACTGGAACACCCAAGACCTCGACCGTCCCTTCCGTCGGTTGAAGTAATCCGAGCATCATCCGAATGGTGGTCGTTTTGCCAGAACCGTTCGGACCGAGGAAACCAAATATCTCCCCGTGGCGGACGCTGAAGTCGATCCCGGAAACCGCGGTGAAATCGCCAAATCTCTTCACCAAACTTTGAGCGAGGATCGCAGGTCCCTTGGTCTGCATCGTATCTCCTAAGCCAATGCTCGGCGGACAAATCGCAGGGAGAAACTACCGATGACCACTCCAAGCCCGATCAAAGCCAGCACATGCGGCCAGAGCACCTCCAACCCCACACCTTTGAGCATGATCCCTCGCAAGATCGCTAACCAATGGTGCGCCGGGATAAAGTTGGCAAACCATTGCAGCGCTTGGGGCATCGACTCAACCGGCGCTGCATATCCAGTGAACATAAAATCTGTCATCCCAATCAACATCACCAACAGAAAAGCCTGGTGCTGCGTGCGTGAAGTCACCGATATCACCAAACCTTTACCTAGCTCCACAATAAGATACCCAAATGCGATGATAAAAAGGAGCACGAGTGAACCACGCACAGGGACATCAAAAGCGAAGTGTACGATGCCGAGCATGACTACAAAATCTATTAAAGCGACCAAAATGGCAGGGATGGACTTGCCAACGATGATCTCAAAGGATGAGAAGGGCATCACAAGAAGCTGTTCCAGCGTCCCAAGCTCACGTTCTCGGGCGAAAGATAATGCCGCAAACACAAGCACCGTAAACTCTAACATCAAGGCCAATTCAGCCGGCGTGGTATACAACGCCTCGCTCAAAGATTCATTGAACCAAACCCGGATGCTGGGTGCAAAACCAGATAGGGAGCCCGGCGGGAGATTCAAGCGTGATAGCGTGATCTGTTCGTTCCACGAACGAACCACACCTTCGACCGAGCGCAGGGCGGAGGTCGCTGCGATGCTCTCGGCCCCGTTGAGCAACATGATGAGCTGCGACTCTCCCGTGATCGAGGCGATCTGACGCGAGAAGCCTTGGGGGATAATCAGAGCGGCGTTGGTTGCACCCCTACTGAGGGCATTTTCGACCTCCTCAAGATTCGACACCCACGCTGTGATCTCGAAGGTGGTCGTGTTTTCTAATGCGGTCACGATCTCCCTGCTGGCAGCGCTATGATCCTGATCCAACACCATCAATGGCAGATTCGTGATCGGTCGAGAGGTGGCCCAACCGATGAGGAGCAACTCCATCGCACCACCGATGACCATGAAGGCCGGCATCCACCAATCACGTCTCAGGTGGATGAACTCCTTTACGACCAACGACCAAATCCTACGTATCATGCGAGCTTCTTCCTAAAAAAGAACGCAGCCACAGCGGTAAAGAGAAACCCTAAGACGATCAATGCCAATCCATAAGGCCACAGTACCTCGAGACCAACTCCAGTGATGAACAGGCCACGAGTGATGATGGCGTAGTGTGAGCCGGGCAAACTCATGGCTTCCAGGCGAACGATCTGAGGCATCGAGGCCAGGGGAAAGAAAATTCCTGTGAGGAAAAAACCTGGAATAAACACCACCATAAAGGAAAGCGCCATCGCCGCGGCTTGGGTACGCAAGAAAACGCCTAGGATCATCCCCATACTGAGAAGAGCGAAAAAGAATAACAAGGAGAGGGCCAAAAAGAGCGGAAAACTGCCATGAAAGGGTACCTTGAACCACAGCATCGCAACCGCGGTTGTAATGACGACGTTGACCATGCCACTGATCACATAAGGCCCCATCTTGCCTATGATCAGTTCAGCACGACCAATGGGTGTGGCGAGCAGTTGTTCCAAGGTGCCATGCTCTCGTTCGCGCGCCAGTGTCAACGCCACGATCATCCCAGGCACACCAAGAATCATCGACACCAACCCCGGTATCAGATCAACTTTAGCTTCTAAATTTGGGTTAAACCAAGTTCGAACCCGGAGATCGATCGGCTCCATAACCTCCGGATCGATTCCGAGGGCGCGAAGTTGATTCGTGAGCAAATGAGCAACAAAGGTCTCAGCTCGACGACCGATGTGATCAACGGCGAATCCGCCCGTCTGCGGCTCCGTGCCATCGATGATAACTTGCAACGGCATACCACGTAACGCGAGCAGGTCGTTCGCAAAACCTGGAGGGATGACGACCGCCACATCTACCTCTTCCCGCAATAGCGCCCTTTCGATCTCATCCATCGAGCGAACTCGGGAATGGAGGTCCAGATCGTCACCGAGGGTGATTTGCTGGATGAAAGCGCGCGAGGTAGGGCTCTGATCAAGATCCAACACCGCTAATGGGACATGTTCGACATCCGTCGTCACTGCGTACGCAAACAACAGGAGCAACAGCGTTGGAGTAAAGATGACCAGGAACAACGTGGCCCGATCGCGCTGAATATAGCGCAGTTCCTTACGAGTGACAGCCCATATATGACGAAACGACAAATTTAAACCTCCAAAAACATTGTCAGGGAGTGCCTTTAGGTAACACCTATAACCGTAGCTCAGTACAAGGTAAATTCAGGATGCTTTCTGGGCCATGATCAAGACAGTCTTCCTGAGCCAGTCGAAGGATGACTGTCGTACATAAACATACCTTTCGACCTTCAACTGGCCCAAGATATTTCATGCCACCCGTTACGCACATCGTATTCGATGAGATCAGGATACGAGCCCTGGATACCCAGAAAGGCTTTCTCGATGAGTTCAAGGCGAGTCCATGCCGCGAATGAGCGAGATAAAGGCCTCTTCCATACGAGGCGGCGCTCGCCGCAAACCACGATAAGCAACCCCCGCATCCTTCAAGGTCGCCTCAACGATTGGCAGACGTTTCTCTACCGAATCGAGAAACACATGCAACGTTTCGCCGTAGGTTTGGACCTCAAGCACGCCTGGTAGATCTCGGATCAGCTTCGTCGTCTGACGCCAATCTTCCGGCCGCAATTCGACGACTTCACCTTCAACCATCCTTCGGATCTGTCGCGGCTCATCGCAAATCACTAACCGTCCTTGGTACATCAGGCCGACCCTCGAACATCGGTCAGCTTCATCCATGTAAGGAGTGCTGATAACGATCGTTGTCCCGGTCATGTACAGATCTTTGAGGATGTCCCAGAATTCACGACGGGAGACCGGATCAACACCAGTCGTGGGCTCGTCGAGCAGAAGGATCTTCGGCTCATGGATCAGCGTGCAAGCCAACGCTAGTTTCTTTTGCATACCCCCTGAAAGATGAGCCGCACGTCGATCTTCAAACTCCGTCAGACGGGCGAAGGCCATCAGCCGTTGAACCCGCTCACGACGTACCTCCCCCATGACATCGAAGATGTCGGCGAAGAAAGCCAGATTCTCCCGCACCGTGAGTTCACCATACAAACTAAATTGCTGAGCCATATATCCGATAAGTGGTTTGATCGTCTCAGCATGGCTGGTGAGATCGTAACCATCTACATAGAGGGAACCCTCGCTGATGTCCAACAATCCCGCAAATAATCGTAGGGTCGTCGTCTTCCCCGCGCCATCAGGTCCGACCAATCCGAAGATCTCCCCACGTCTGATAGAAAGGTCTAACGAATCAACCGCTCGGGTCTGACGGAAAGTACGTGTGAGGGACTTGCTTTCGATAATAGGTGGCACTTCATCCATCGTGAGAATGATATTAGGGATCAGGGATTGGGGGTTAGGGATCAGGAACGAGGATGTAGTCCGCCATTCCCTGATCCCTAATCCCTGATCCCTAATCCCTTATTCATTACTCCTTCCTTATGATCCTCATGATCCACAGGGCGAGCAGCGCCACGAGGGCCGGTTCCAATACCGCGGCGACAAACTTCAGCGTTCCCGTAATGCCGATTAATGGCAATACAACCCAATCGAGCAATCCCGTAATCACGGATGCAATGATCGCCACCACATAATCCGCGATTTCACCATACGGCCTACGACCTTTCCATATAGGGTCAGCGAGGGCTCCTGCTAACACGCCAATCACAATCCAGATCAGAAAAAATACTATTGGGGGCATCATCCTCTCTCCTTTACTTCAAGATCAGGGGGCCTCCTGCGTGCCGCTCCTGCGAAGCTTAGCCGCAACACGTCCTAGCCACAACCGCCACTCCGGCTGGATGATCAGAGGCTCTGAGTCCAACCTATGTTGAGCTAATTCCCGACCCCGACGGATTAAAAACTCCGGCTGTCCGTAATCCCAGAACTCCATCTCGTCAGGCACGGTTAGGTCGATGAGGTAAACAGGAAACCCAGCTGTCGTCACCAACTCGACCTCCATCTTGGTTTGATGTTCCATCATGAGCGAAAGAGAATAACCGCTGATACCGATCATGCCATGTGCGCCCTCAAGTGTTCCTAGTGTGTAACGGACATTAAGGGCAACGACTTGTGTGGCGCCTCTCTCGATCGCGGTTCGCACTGGAAGTTTGGAGAGTACGCCGCCATCGAGATAGCGTTTCCCTCCACTCTCCCACGGAGGGAAATAGGGCGGGATAGCCGTGCTTGCCATCACACCATCCAGGAGTCGGTCCTCCTCATCATCACCAAACGCCACCAAACGACCTGTGCCCATACATACAGCCACGGTATAAGCTCGCATCCCGTGCCTGGCAGTTAATTGCCCAAAGGTGTCCAAACCCTCCGGGAGCCTCTCCTTGAGGAAATCGGCCAGCGGCTGACTATTGATCAGACCATCTCGCCTGGTGATCAAGCGTCGGACGCCGGTAAACAAGCTGGGCATTCCAATCTGATCCTCCCCTACCGCACACCATGATTCTGATAAACGACTGAGCCCTTCTTGTGTCGGATCCGTGGCAAAATAGACCGCATTCAATGCGCCCGCCGAAGTCCCAACCACGAGCTGTGGGTGAAACCCTCTTCCCAGCAGTACCTCCAAGGCACCCACCTGCATGGTGCCAAAATTTCCGGCCCCACTCATCACCAGTGCTAACACATTAAATCCCTCCAGATACTCCTTCGTCCTTGTGGATGAAATCAACCCTCTCGCGATTGAAAACGGACAACGAGAAGATGTCGCGCCAACGCGCGGTAGCCTTGCTCGGAGCCATCCACCTGGTAGCCTATCAATCGGGGTAATTGGCGTGCAGCGAATGGGTTGCGACGAGCGTAATCCAATATTTCGCGTTCTGCATCACCCTCCGATAAGAACTCCGCTGTCACCGCAAGTTGATGACCTCCGACCGTGACCTCCGCCTCCGGTTTAGCGCGAAGATTGAGAACCCAATCAGATTCCCGACCGAAGCCAGAGAGTACGTAGTACGCCTCACTGGTTTCGTCCCACCGAATAATCTCCAGCACTGCGTATCGTGGTCGACCGCTGATGCGACCGAGATGGGTCAGCATGAGGAAGCGTCTCCCAAATAGCCTTCCTAGGCCGACCTGATAGAGAAGGATCGGGAATCGGTAGAGCAGTCGGCTCAGACCACGTGGAGGTCTAACCTGTCGGCTTTGCTCAACCATTGGGAAGCTCCAACTTAATGGCTCCCTCCGGACACTGGAGCACACACGCACCGCAAGCAATACAGCGCTCCCCATGATGGAAGACCACCACATGGTGTTCGTAGTCCGGCGCCCAACATTCTACAGGGCAGACCTCGTAGCACTCCCAGACGCCCGTACACCGTTCGGGGTAGAAGTGGATCTCTAATCTCCTCAACGTACGAGCGAGCTTCCAATGCTCTGCCAACAAAGATCGTAGCGTTGTCCGATCGGTCATACTCCTCACCTCCACCCTAATACGAGGGGGAGCAGCCAATAGGTCAATCCAATCCCTAAGCCGATGATCACTTCCCACCCCCAATTTGCTTGTTCACCACGCATCAGTGGAGACATCCCTTGCAATTCCGCAGCGGTGAATACCGATAGCCCGATGAGGCCTAGAGACCAATTTAGAATTCGTGGCCATGGCAACGGGTCCCAAATTACAATGTAAACCGCCAACCCGGCTAAAGCGATCAGCGCTAATGGAACACTTTTTAACAGCCCATCTCGGCCTGGCAGCCAGGGATGGATTGCGGCATAGAAGTACGAAAGGCCAACCAAGCTGAAGAATATCGACCAGAAGAGCGGTCTCCAAAAGATGGCGATCGGGACCAGGATCATTAGACCGTAAAAACCGAGGGTCACAGTCACCATCTCCAAACGATCCTTGAGCGGAAATCGGACCCAACGCATCGCCTCAGTCTTGACCTTACCTGCAGCGAGATACTCCGGGAGGTCCTCAGCACGCACCGGTCCCCAATGGACATCCCAACCGGTCTCCTTGCGGATGCGCCAGCCGTCAACACCGTTGGCGCACAATTGGGGCAGGATCAGGTCACGGTGGGGTACGATCTCCCCCAGTTCGCTCACGCGCAACGCACCGATCACCTTCTCGGCGTTGAGGAACCCACCTCCGGCTGCGCACCATACATTGATCCCGGCCGAGTCAACGACCAATACCCATGCATTCACCTTCCCGTCAATGGCCTGCACCAATCGACGGATGGTCAAGTCAAAATTCCCAGTCACCAACACTGGTGACTCGGGATCCGGGCGACCCACGGCATAAAGGTCAGGAGCGATCTTGGGATAGGGCGGCAGAATTCGGAAGAAAGTCGCCCAGAGGTCGATGAGAATAGTACGCAAGCTCGTGTAATGTTGAAATCGACCTCGGACTGTGCTCGGGAGTGTCTCGACGCTGGTCTCAACACTTGGGCACGCGATAATGAGCTGCAAGCTCCCACCAAGACTGGAGGCGACCACCTCGGCGGTGTAACCAGCTTGTGAGAGAGAAAACACGAAATCTCTCAAGGGGTGAGTGGTGGTGCGGGTCAGCAGCCATGTCAAAAACCGAAGGGGAAGGCGGATAGCGGTATATACCCATCGAGCCATTAAGCTCCTTGGTTCTACTTCGTCCAAGATTGCCAATTTCCCACCTGGTGCCAATAGAGGCAAGCATACCTTCAGCACATACGCACGAGTCTCAGGTGTCATCTCACTAAAACACAGGCTGCTCACTACAAGGTCGAAAGAGCCTTCATTAAAACGTTTACCAACCATCACAGCATTCATTAGGCTGAGCTTCACCTTTTCCGTGAGCCCATCCCGTTGAATCCGTCGCTCGGCCTCTGCCAGCATATCCGGAGCGATGTCGATCGCCGTTACTGTTGCGCCGGTCTTTGCCATGGCCAGGGTAAGTCCTCCGGTACCGCAACCGATTTCAAGGACGCGAATCCCGTCACGAACCAGATGGTCGACGATCTGCGTCTGAAGGGGGGCCAACCTGCCAAGTGTCAGCA
>DUEW01000220.1 GCA_011174845.1 Anaerolineae bacterium
CCATTGAGTATGCTGATGACTCCATGGGCACATTAGGAGGATGTATCGATTCTGCATGCCAGATTCTAGAAAAGGCTGCTGCCGATTTGGAGGGCGCAGCGCGACATGACCTCTTTGAATACTGCTTGGCAAAAGCCCCTGTTGATCCTTTTGTCGATTGGGATTGGGGTTGGTTTTTGGCTCAACTGGCGGCTGATCTAACCACCACTCAGGAGGAGAGAACACGCCTTTTCGCGGTGCTCGACCAAATGGCGACTCGCCGCGGTACGACATACGACAATGGTTCATTCTCCCTGTCAAGATTTGACCATGAACGTGCCGCGCTCATCAAACTGACTGTGATCCAACAGGAGGATGGGGAAGAGGCCGCACTCAACTTCATCAAAGAGCATGTACACTACCATCCTTTTCGGCAGCGCTTGATTAAACATTACATGGAATCGGACAATCTAGAGGAGGTTAAGCGACTCTGCCAGGAATGGCTGGATTATTATTCACAACAAGCTCCCGGCTTGCGAGAGGAATATCTGGGCACTCTATTGAACGTCTCCCAAATGGAGGGGAACAAATCGGAATCAGTACGATTGGCTCGTGAGCTTTTCCTCAACACGTCAAAATTCGGATACTATGACTTTCTCAGGCAAATGACCCATGAAGAGGAATGGCCTGGATTTGTCGAGGATCTCATCAACGATGTAGAAGAGAGATCAAGGGGAAAACACGTTCAAGCGGAAATTTACCTCCACGAAGGTATGTGGGAGCGCTTGTTAGAGGTGTCTTTGGAGGCAGGCGAATCCTATCTCGGTAGCTATCGCGAGTATCTCGAGCCCCGATTTCCTAAAGAGATCTTCAATGCTTATAAGCAAATCGTCTATAAAAAACTCTCTCGTACCTCCAGCCGCGCGGTTTACGCCGAAGCTGCAGAATATCTCGTAAGAATGGACAAGATGGGATATGGCAAGGAAGCTCAAGAAATCAAAAAAGACCTGATATTCAGATACAACAGACGTAAGGCGATGATCGAAGAACTGAATGCATTTCTTCCAGGATAGAGGTCTTTTCTATTGGCTCAGAATGCATTACATCCACACATCTTTTTTCCCTTATCTAAAGAAAGGATCAAATAGGCCTCGTAGAAACTCCATCTCTAGATAGGAATGAATCTTATTGAAGGTTTCTTGATTCCTGAGTTGATGATCGCCGGTTTGGTACGTCACCCACGCCATAGCAGACCAGGAGATGCCCCGAAGGCAGTTGAAGGGATCGCGTAAACGGACACGGTCTTCGATGGTATCACGCAGATGCGCATCAGGGATAGACTGACGATAGGTGTCCAGGAAGACCCGACGATCCTCGGTGGACATGCGGTAGTCCGTCTTCCATAGTGTCGTGGTGGGGACGCTGAAGTGAGAGAGGTCTTGGGACGGGTCCCCCCACAAGGGCTTCTCCCAATCCACCAGGTGCAGAGTCCCTCGCTCGCGGTTGGCGATGAAATTGCCCGAGTTGACCTCTGTGTTGATGATGCAAGGCCAGGGGTCAGAGAGGTAATACGCCTCTCGATGACGGGCTGTCTTTGCCCAAGCCAATACTTCTTTAAGGTATTCTCGGATATCGGGATCCGCCAATTCTGATTCCAGATAAACACGCTATAAACTTGTGCACTCCTCAAACATCATGCTTAAAGGACGTTCTTCTCGGATGAGATGATTGTCCTCCTCTGGCACGGGATGGGAATGAATCCGGACAAATAACCTGGCGGCATTTTCCAGATCATGAGCGTAATCCAACGATTCGCCCGTTAAATACTCCATAAGTAAAACACCGAATGGGAAAAGATCCCGGCTATCGTCTACAAAGAAGGGGCGTGGTGTCACACCTGTTTGTTCCAACAATTTCAATGTGCGGTATTCATATAGGATTTGGTCTTCACGCCCGATCTGGGTCCCAAAATTCACCCGTAGCACCCATGATCGTTCACCCTGCTGCAGAAGAAGGTTGAGGTTGTATTCCCCATGGGCGAGATGAGTAACGTTGAAAGGTTCACCCACTCGCCAATCAGGGAGCCCGCGTAAATCAATTTTGTGAAGATACTCGATACTGGACTTGGTGATTTGTTCAACATCCATCTTACTGAAACCGGGGGCTATAAAGGTAGAGTTCTATCTTGTAACCACAGATTTTATGGCGTCCCTCACATCTACCAACCGCAGGGCTTCTGAGGGACACGCTTGAACACAACGCCCGCAACCCACACAATCGGCCACATTGACTTCGCCTTTCTCCTGTATCAAAGACTGGATTGGGACCCCCAAATCACAAACTTCCTCGCAGGAACCGCACTCAAGGCATTCTTCCTTATCAGCCACAATCTTAAAGAAACCTATCTTTCCAATGAGACCATAGAGGCTACCCCAGGGGCATAGGTAACGGCAGTAATTTCGATTGCCCGTCCAGGGAATGATCAGCAGGGTGGCGAAGTAGATGCCCATGTTCACGATCATGAAATCGCGGGCATAGATGAGCGTCGTAATAGAATGAGGAAGTGCGATGTACAAGACGAGGTAGACAACCAAACTGGCCAGGAAGATCCATTTCAGGTGCCGCAGCTTCCAAAGCCACCCGCCCTTGATCGTTCTAGGACGAAATATGTCTCCTGCTGTGTCACGGATTCCAACGCAGGGACAATTCCAGCTGCAATCCGCGCGACGACCAAAAAGGAAGATGATCACCAGGTAAGCGAAGAACCAGGTGGATCCAACCACATGGTGATTGAAGAAAGTGGATCCTGTCAGATAGGGAATCAAGATCCAAATGGTGGCGATGAAGAAGACCAGGATCCCGATCCGCCTGCGAGTGTAGACGTTTTTCTCCTGGGTCACCCGCCAAATGCCAAATCCCACGATGGCAACTTTTTCAGAGTAACCGCTGAGCCAGAATGAGCGAGTCCAATGGAAAAAGTGTTCATTAAAAAATCCCAGCCCGGCATAGACAAAAGCCAAATAGCTGAGGATCTGAATGATGCGTATGCGGCTGGGTTTCGTCAATGTCAAGTTCATTGCCAGCAATACCTCATGGTTGAAAACATTTTAGCACCAACTTTCAAGCTTACCCAGAGCGATCCACTCACCTTGGAATGTCCCAGACGTCTTCGATAGCTCACCGGGACCTCCATAACCTTCAGCCCCCGGCGAGCGGCCTTGATCATCATCTCCAACGTCCATCCATAGGTGTACTCTTTTAATTCGAGGGCGATAAGCTTATCCTTGCGGATCGCCCGGAAAGGTCCAATGTCTGTCACTCTCAACCCACAAAACAACCGCAGAAGGAGGCTGAAGATCACATTGGCGACGAGCGCGTGAGGCAACATGGCCCCTCGCTCTCGCTCACCACTGAGCCGCGACCCTGTCACCAGGTCCGCCTCTCC
>DUEW01000221.1 GCA_011174845.1 Anaerolineae bacterium
CCCATCAGGTCGAGCCATGGGACCGGACAATAGATAGTCCGTCAGTCGAAAGGCAACGTAGTTCATCATGATAGTGTTGATGACCTCATGTGCCCCGGTTCGAGCTTTGAGGTAACCAGGGATCGCCCCCCATAAGGCACCTGCCAAGATGCCCGCCAGCATAGCCAAAGGCAGGTGAAGGTACCATGGCAAACCCGTGATCGAATAACCGACATAGACGGAGGCCAGACCACCCACGAAAAGTTGCCCCTCCGCGCCGATGTTGAATAATCCACCCCGGAACCCCAAGGCGAGACCAAGTCCAGCAAAAATGTAGGGTGTGGTGATGACCAGGCTCTCACTCAGCGGGCGAAACGCGTCCAATAAAGCCCGCGTTTCCCCTGATCCAATGGCCCGCACGATGCGAGCCGGGCTGCCGAATGAACCCTCGAAGAGGGCAATATATGAGTCAAGGATCAAATTCCATGCCGCACGCAATCCATTAAGCGGTCCTGTGGTCGTCCAAGCTGTTATGACCTCTGGTGATGAGACAGCAATGATCACCGCTCCAATCACAAGCGCGGTAAGCACAGCCAACAATGGCAGCAACACAGCCTGAAGGCAGCCACGTCGGACAAATAGTCGCTGGAGGAGATTGCGTTTCTCTTCCTCTTGAACCTCAGAATCTTCGAGAGTCTCTTTTTCCTCGTTCAAGATGTTCTCCTGTCCTTAGCATGTGAAGTTTGCTACGCCTCAGCTCGAATCAGCTCTTCATCTCGGACCCCTGCCATTAACAACCCCAATTGCTCGCGCGTCGCTTCTTCAGCGGGCAGCACAGCTACAATTTGCCCCTCAAACATCACCGCGATCCGATCCGAAAGACTCATAATCTCGTCCAACTCGGGCGAGATGAGAAGAATTCCACAGCCCTCGTCTCTTTTCTGCATGATGCGGCCATGAATGTATTCGATCGAACCGACATCAAGTCCGCGCGTCGGTTGCGAGGCGATCAGCAATCTGATGGGACGTGAAAACTCCCGCGCCACGATAACCTTCTGTTGATTACCACCGGATAGGCTCGAGACAGGAATAAAGATACTCGGAGTTCGCACGTCAAACAGCTCGACACGATCCTGAGCCACCTTATCAATCATGTCATGTTGTAGATTCAGACCTTTTGCGAAAGGAGGTTCATAGTAGGTGTTTAAGACTAAATTTTCTGACACTGGGAACGACAAAACCAATCCATCCTGCTGCCGATCCTCAGGGACGTGAGCTGATCCAACTTCTCGAATTGTCCTTGGCGAAGCATGGGATGTATCCTGCCCAAGTATCGTCACCTTACCGCTCTCGATCGATCTCAAGCCTGTTAGAGCCTCAACCAATTCCGTCTGACCATTCCCTTGGACCCCAGCGACCCCCAGCACCTCACCTTCTCTCACCTCAAGCGAGACTCCTTTCACCGCAAGCAAGTGTCGGTCATCCAGGACATGTAAATTTTCAACTTCCAAGACAACGTCTCCAAGCCTCGCTGGTTCCTTGTCGACCTTCAGGATGACCTCGCGCCCCACCATCATCTTCGCCAAGGACGCTTCGGTTGCTTCGTCTGGCGTGGTGTTACCAACCACCCGTCCGTCGCGAAGGACCGTGATGCGATCGGCGATGGAAAGAACCTCCTTCAGCTTATGGGTGATAAAGATCACCGATTTTCCTTGATCCACTAAAGATCGAATAACTTTGAAGAGTTCGACCACTTCCTGAGGAGTCAGCACCGCGGTCGGCTCATCGAGGATGAGGATATCGGCCTCCCGATAGAGGACCTTGATGATCTCTACCCTTTGTTGAATCCCGACAGGAAGGTCTTCGACCATTGAGTCAGGGTCGACTTGCAACCCGAAACGAGACGAGATCTCGCGAATGCGTTCTGCGGCTGTCTCTCGATCAAGAAAAATACCTGCCTTCATCGACTCGACGCCCAGCATCACGTTCTCTGTCACGGTGAAGACAGGTACCAACATGAAATGTTGGTGGACCATCCCGATCCCCTGTTGAATGGCATCTTCGGGATCCTGAATTTCAATCTTGGAGCCACGAAAATAAATTTCCCCCTCATCTGGGGTGTAGAGGCCGTAAAGGATGTTCACCAGCGTGGTCTTGCCAGCCCCATTTTCCCCCAGCAAGGCATGGATCTCACCCTTATTGAGGGTCAAGTCGATGTTATCGTTGGCCAGGACACCCGGGAAAGTTTTGGTGACACCACGCAACTCCAGCAATGGAGGCATCATCTCTCCTTCGCTCATGAATAGGATTTCGTATTAATACCTCTAGGTTAAGGTTTACACCAGGCGGTGCCAAGCTGAAATCTTGGCACCGCCTGATGTTATTCTACTGCTCGAATTTCGAGCGGGTTTGACTTAGTACAAACCACCTGGGCAGTATGCTGGATAGGAGATACAGCCGGTATCGCTGAGTTCACCGGAGATAATCTTCTGCGTCAGATCTATGATCTCCGCCTTGAGCGAGCCCGGTACTGCAGATTCCATATCGTGGTAGGATGCAATCCCTACACCGCCATTCTCCAGGCTTCCAATGTAGACACCACAACCGTCGAACTTGCCCTCCTTGGCGCCATTGATGACATCATAGACAGAGTTGTCCATGTTCTTCATCACGCTCGTGAGTAGAACGTCGCGTGCTTCTGGTAAAAGGTTGTAGCCATCCACGTCGACCCAGATGCCCCAACCACCGCGCTCGCGAGCGACGTCAAAACCGGGTGAGCCGATCAAGCCACCGACGGGGATAAAGATATCCGCGCCCTCATCGAAGAGTGATTCCGTGGCTTCCTTGCCCTTGGTCAGATCGATAAAGTCACCGGTGAAAAGACCCTCACCGGTCTCATTGTCCCAACCGATGAGTTCGACACTCGTGCCATGGACCTCGTTGTAGTACTCCATGCCGGCCTGGAATCCAACGCCGAAGATGGTCACTGTGGGGATCTTCGCTCCGCCGAAGTAGCCAATCTTCCCGGTCTTGGTCATTCCAGCGGCCAGATAGCCAGCCAGGAAAGCTGCCTGGTCGGTCTTGAAGACCTGGCCCTGAACATTGGGGATACACTCAGCGTTTCCGACTACGCCTTCCGGCACACTGAACGGATCAGGATA
>DUEW01000222.1 GCA_011174845.1 Anaerolineae bacterium
GATCGAGCACAAATCCATCGATTGGAAAACGATTGGCGCGCAGGGTGCGAAGTTTGTCTTCTAATTCCCCCCAGTTGTCGAAGCCGTATTCAGACACCCACATACCAAACATCTTCTTCGGCGGCACGAGAGGATGGCCTACCAATTCCATGTAATCACTTCTCAAATCCTGCAAATCCGGACCGGTCATAACATAGAAGCGGATCTTTTCTCCATACATGACAACTTTCCAGGGGTCGTACTGTAAACTCCAGAATTGCATGTATTGGTTATCGACAAACAACGCATAACTATCTGTTCCGTCTCCAGCAAAATAGAGGATCGGGAATTGGGTGTTACCAGCTTTGCCATTGTTGAAATCCTCCATGACATTGCCAAACTCCCCGGGGTAACGCGCTTGGCCGACCCAATCCCCATCCGGCGAACCCGCGGTGAGGAATTTTTGTCCGAGACCATAAGCGTTGGTGAAATTCTCGGGAGTGAAGGTCATGCCCTTGAATTCTTCCTCCAGGTGCCAAGGGCAGAACTGGCTGAGCACTAGATCCGGTTCCCGGGCAATATCAGTAGCCGTGACACAGAGGCTGCCCTCGTCTACCTCAATCCTTAGATCGGGCGTTTCAAATGCTCCTGCCCCTAGACGTTCCAGGCTGGTTGGACCTGCGTAATTCTTCTTCAAGACCATTGGGGTGGTATAGATGGGATTGCTTGTGTCCGAACTCGTTCCGAAGCTCGAGAGCTCAAAATGGACCAGGTCATCGTCAAGAAATTCGACGATGAGATATTGTTCCCCTGATTGAAATTTCACCCGAGTCTCAAGGATTTCTTCAGTGGGTGAGGGTGCTGTAGGAACCTCAACCGTTTCCCTAGCAGTGGAACAACTTACAAGGGTCGAGATCACAAGTAAAATAGCTGCAAGAAAGATGGCGAACCGTGCGTTGAATTTTGACTTCATCAATATTCCCTTTTTATTAGTTTTTTGCATCGATAACAAAGTTAGCGATTACAATCTAGGGTGAGTCTTGATCCCCTCGTCTCTTTGAGGGTTCTCAGTAAAAAGTGAAAAGGTCGAAGGGAATCCATGCATGATTTTAATCCATATGATATGAGTCCTTTGAGTGAATGCTAACCTGGCACGATCTTAAACGCTTCTATTGTTAATTCTTTAGATGCTCAAGGGGAAGATTAAAAAAAATGATCCCCCGTCCTTTTAAAAGGTGGAGAATGGAATTCGACGTTCTATCTTATCACAAATGACTATCTGCATTTGTGAGAGGGATAATGAATAATGAAATTTGCGTATTAAACTCTACAGTCTAAGAGAAATTCCTCTGTACGAAAGACATAGTTTTATTTCCCCGTGCACAATCATCGAAGGGCAGAGATTCCGCTATACAACTACTCAATGAGGCGAAAAAATCCGATAGAATCAGTCGCTGATTTTCCTCCCATCAGCGCACATCACAAATAACTTACATATGAGTTTCATTTAGTGCCCCGCCTGCCTAAACTCAAGTTGTACCTATATATTCCCCACTTGAAATAAAAACTTGACAAATCACAACAAGTTCATATACAATGAAAATGGTTTCAATTGCAACAGTTTTTCTCCCAATTATTTATAATGCAACTATGTCTATAGAGAAGATTTCATCTTCTACCAGTACTTCAACGTCGCTTCGACAATATCAAATGATTCACGAAGTCTACGTCTTGTCCGACGCTTGTGATCGCCAAATCCTAAGTCAGTACGACTTAAACATCTCCCAATTTAGGTTGTTGTCACTTCTCCACAACCAAAGAGGCCAACGCCTTACCGTGTTGAGCCAGCGCTTATTGCTATCCAAAAGTACCATTACACGCCTTGTCGATCAATTGGAACACAAAGGGTGGGCTCAGCGGGTCGCCGATCCCGAAGATCGACGCGCGCAACGTGTGGTGTTGACACCTGCTGGGTTCGAGCAGCGCGCCATTATAGCTGATGCACACTTACAATCCCTTGAGAAACGTTTGCAAGCCCTGACAGATGAGGAGAAAGTGCAGCTTAAGATCCTGCTCGACAAGCTAAGTGCAGGGCTTCGCTCTAGACTCGAGGCAGACAACCCATATCAGATCGCACTCTAGCAACGATCGTCTGCGAGAGGACTGAAGGAGGTGTGAGAACAAGTTCGAACAAAATCGTAAGCAACCGATACAGGTCGAAGAAGTTTTTAAAAAAAATAATAGAGGAGTAAGAGAGATGAAACGCCGACTTATTTGGACGATGTTAACTCTGGGGGTTTTGGCCACCCTTGTTTTAAGCGCATGCGCACAAGCCACCCCAGAGCCCACTGCGGTGCCCACTGCACCACCAACGAAGGCACCGACGGCTGTGCCAACAAAAGTGCCAACTGAAGCACCACCCCCGACCGAGGTTCCATTGGTCCAAGTGGTTGTATGGGCGGACGAGCTTCGCTCACCGGTGATGAATGAGCTTGGTGTTACGTTTGCCACGGACTACGGTGTGGAACTCGTTGTGCAAGAGATGGGTTTCGGCGACATCCGCGATCAACTCGCCATTGCAGGTCCTGCTGGTGAAGGTCCTGACATCATCATTGGCGCGCACGACTGGCTAGGCCAGCTCGTTGCCAATGGCTTGGTCGCTCCGATAGACCTTGGAGCCAAAGAGGGTGAATTCTTGGAGGCCGCCCTCACGGCGTTTATCTACGAAGGTCAACTTTACGGCATGCCCTACGCGACGGAAAACGTTGCTTTCTTCTGCAACCCCGACATCGTAGAGACAGCCCCAGCCACATGGGACGAGGTGACCGCCTTGGCTGAGCAACTCGAGGCCGACTCGGGTGGTGAGGTCACCGCCTGGACGATCCAGACCAACGACCCCTATCACTACTTCCCCGTCATGACCTCCTTCGGCGGCTACGTGTTCGGTCTGACCGAGGCGGGCTATGATCCCACCGACGTTGGTCTTGACAGCGAGGGTTCCATCGCTGCCGCAACGTGGCTCGAGGGAATGGTGGCGGATGGTCACCTGGAGCCCGGCGTGGATTACGACGTCATGCACTCGCTGTTCGAGCAAGGTAGCGTGGCCTGCATCGGCACGGGCCCTTGGGCATTGAGTCGAATTCGCGATTCAGGCGTCAGCTACACTATCAACCGCTATCCGGATGGCGGAGCAGGCTCCGGTTCTCCGTTCTTGGGCGTACAGGGTTTCATGATCAGCGCGTTCAGCGAGAATCAGCTTCTGGCTCAGACCGTCTTGACTGAAATCTTCGCTACCGAGGAATTCATGCAGGCCATGTACGACGCCGATCCTCGCCCTGCAGCTTTCCTGCCTGTGCGATATGCGATCGAGGATCCCGATCTGGCATCCTTCGCTTTCGCCGGTGCGGACGGCTTGCCGATGCCTGCCATCCCCGAGATGTCCTCAGTCTGGACGGCATGGGGCAACGCGGTAGAGTTTGTCATCACCGGGCAGCTTAGTGCTGAGGAAGCATTCACGAACGCTGCGGAGCAGGTCCGTACGTTAATCAGTGAATAGCCTTACCAGTTAGGCTGGGAGGTTGGTTCATGAGTCAAGCAACACTGAAGGCCAGGGGAATTACAGGCCCCCTGGCCTTCTTTAAAAACTTTCTTCCACGGTTCGCGCTGCGTCTGTTGGGGCTGGCTTTAGTCGATGCCCTTGCGATCTGGCTGCTGTATTTTCTGATCCGGGACGGAGTTTGGCCATTGGCCATTGTGCTTGTGATTGTCACATTGATAGCCAATGTCATCAACCTCACTGATCGTCTATATCCCTTGCGCTGGATGTCCCCCGCCTTTGTCATCATCATCTTGCTCGTGCTCTATCCCATCTTGTTTACCGTTTACACCGCGTTTACAAACTACAGTGATGGGCACCTGCTTACAAAGATTCAGACCATTCGACGCATAGGGCAGGATCAATTCCTGCCCGAGGGGGGGGAAACGGTTCAATGGACGGGCTATCGCTCTGAAAGTGGGGAGATCGTACTGTGGCTGACTGGCGAAAAGGGTCAGACCTATCTCGCACACCCCAACGAGCCGCTTCAGGAAGCTGTTTCTGGCGAAGATGGAATCGGCCCCCTGGACGAGAGCGGGGTGCCGACAAGCATTGAGGGATATGTTCGTATGGAGGTCCGCGACATATTGCCGATCCTCGATAGCGTACTGGCGCCGCTCGAATTTGGAGAGCCACCGCTCACGTACAAGATCAAATCGATCAAAGAAGCCGCACAGCTTCAGCCGCGCTATGTTTATGATGAAGCGGTAGACGCCATGGTCGATCAGATAGATGGCACGGTGTATTATGCGGACGAGAAGCAGGGTTTCTTTACTTCGGAAGAGGGGAAGTCGCTCAATCCAGGCTATCAAGTGGTCGTAGGCTTGGCGAACTTCGAACGCCTGCTCAACAGCCCGGCACTCCGAGGTCCCTTTATTCAGGTCTTCATCTGGACGATTGTCTTTGCCTTCTTTTCCGTACTCACGACCTTTGCTCTGGGGTTGTTTATGGCGTTGGTGCTGGACGATCCCATCCTCCCCGCCAGGAAGCTGATCCGAACGTTTTTGATCCTGCCGTATGCCATCCCAGGCGTGATCGGTATATTAATCTGGAGAGGTATGCTCAATCAGCACCTGGGTGTCCTTACGACGAACATGGTGAATCTCTTTGGTTGGGCGCCAGGCTGGTTCACCGATTCTCTCTGGAGCAAGGTAGGAATCCTGCTCGTCAACCTGTGGCTGGGATACCCCTACATGATGCTGATATGCAGCGGTGCCCTACAAGCTATTCCCAGGGATATCTACGAGGCCGCTGACGTCGATGGCGCCAGTACATGGCAGCGCTTCTGGGGGATCACGCTTCCGCTCTTGCTGGTCAGTGTGGGACCGTTGTTGATCGCCTCGTTCACCTTCAACTTCAACAACTTTACGGTCATTTATGCCTATAACGAAGGACGACCACCGATACCCGGAACCCCGACTCCGGCCGGCTACACCGACATTTTGATCAGTTATACCTATCGGCTTGCTTTTGAGAGCGGTCGCGGCGCCGAGCATAGTTATGCAGCGGCCATCACAATCGTGATCTTCCTCGTGGTTGCTACCATCACCCTGTTCCAATATCGGTTCATGGGGCGGTGGGAGGAGATCTCGGAGAGTGTCTAGCAAGGAGTCCGCGATGAGTATTGCATCGCCAAGAGTGAGTTCGCTTCAACGTCAGAGAAGGATCCAGGTTATCTTCCGATCGGCGGTCGTGATCGTGGCCATCGTCTTCGCGCTGTTCCCGATCATCTGGATCATCTCGGCAGCGTTTAACCCCACCAGCTCCATGGCGACTCAGCGGCTGATCCCACCGAACGCCTCCACAGCTAACTTCGAGGAGCTGCTCAACGATCCGATCCACCCATTCTTTCTATGGATGTGGAACTCGGTGAAGGTCGCGGGGATCACTTCCATCTTGGCCGTTTTTGTCACCGCCTTGACGGCCTATTCCTTCTCCCGTTTCCGCTTCCGAGGCAGGCGTAGTTTGTTGTTGACGATTCTGCTCATCCAGGTCTTCCCCAACATGCTCATGATTGTGGCGCTGTTCCTGTTCCTGCGGCAGATCGGCGAGTATATCCCATCGTTTGGCTTGAACTCTCATGGCGGGCTGATCCTCGTCTACCTGGGTGCGCAGATGGGAATCAATATTTGGTTAATGAAGGGGTTCTTCGATTCTATCCCACGCGATATCGACGAGTCCGCCATGGTGGACGGGGCTTCCCATTGGCAAGCTTTCTGGACCTTGATCTTCCCGCTCGTGCGACCCATCATTGCGGTGGTTGGGATCCTCGCTTTCGTCGGGACCTTCAATGAGTTCATCATTGCCAATGTTATATTGCGAAGCAACGAACAGTTCACTTTGATGGTCGGGCTGTATCTCTTCGTCACCCAGACCTTCGCTCAATCGTGGGGCGTATTTGCAGCTGGAGCGATCATCGGCGCAGTCCCGATCGCTGTAATTTATATCTTGCTCCAAGACCAGATCGTGGGTGGTCTGACAATCGGCGCTGTCAAGGGGTAAGGTCCAGATTTTCCAAGCGTGAACAACCAACATGTGGAGTTCTACTTGTAAGGAGTTGTAGGGGCGCGGTTACCCCGCTTCTGCTTAACCTGATGGATATCCATTGATTTTGTAACGTTTCCGAGCGATGTCGGTTATTTCTCTGAGTGAAACAAGGTTGAGGTATGGAAGAATTCATTTTTGGCACCGTCGCGATCGACGATCTTAAGCTCATCCA
>DUEW01000223.1 GCA_011174845.1 Anaerolineae bacterium
ATGTGGCGAACTCTTCGAACCATCGTGGTTGGGCAGTTCAGAACCAGTAGGCGCCGACACGATACAAATTGCAAGCAGCTCTGAGACTTGATCTGGTAACTATGGCCACCTTCGATCCGAACGAACATCGTCTGCAATGCGAGCAATATCTTAGCCGCTTTCTAAAAAGCCACGTTCGCTTTGTTAACGCTGAGCCATTAGCAAAAAGCACACGCGATGCCCCATGGCGATTGGATGTGGAGGTGAACAGCGCTGCGCGATCCTTTGTATTACGCCTGGACTCAAGGAGCAGTGAGCATGAGTACGAAGTCCTTCGCGCGATGGACCCGATCCCGATCCCCACCCAGCGTGTGTACGGCTGGGACCCAAATGGGGAAGCCTTAGGAACGCCGTGCTTCTTTAGTGACTTTATTGAGGGCGAATCATTACGAAAACACATGCTGGCTGGTGAGCCGTGGGCTGAACAACTGTTTATAGACACCGTCTGCAGGCTGCAGGCCGTAACAAAAGAGCAGCTGGCAACCGTTGCGCATCGCTTTGGCGAGGGCGAAACGGCAGAGGATTTTCTCGAGGCAGCATACGAGTATTTTAGAACTCACGCACATCCTCTGGCCGATGCGGTATATGAGAAGTTGAAAAAAACGATGCCGGTATTACCATCAGTTCGGTTCAGCAATGGTGACCTGTGGTTGGACAATCTGATCGTTCGGAATCAGCAGATCGTCGGAGTTATCGACTTCGAAAATGCTGGGTTTAGCGATCCGATCTATGAATTCTTGCTACCTTTCTTCGTGTCTCCAGGATTGCTGGATCGAGGGATAGAGGAGCGATACTTTGAGCGCATGGGGTTTGATCCAAACACTCTGCCCTGGTATCATGCCCTCGAGTATTTTGACACCTGGCACTGGGTTCTACTAAAAGGTGAGCCTTTCGTCCACCATACGGCAGACAGTCTCCGTGCGGCTTTAAAGCAATGGCTTGACGAGGGGTGAAGGCTACATGCAGAGGTTTAGTCGCCGCCCGAACTCTCTGGGGAGCGGAACTCCGGCAGCCAGGGTTCAGGGTCGTTGGACCCGTTGAAAACATTTCTAAGCTAGGAGAGAAGAAGATGGATCAGTTTGATAAAAGTGATATGCAAGTCCATGTGACGCTGTTGGGGTGGCTCTACATCGCGGGTCATGCGATCTTTCTCCTCGTCGGGATCTGTGGTTTCCTGTTTCTACGAGGAATCGGCGGAATTGCAGGCGATCCAATCGCTACCCGTGTTTTGACGCTAATCGGAACCCTTGGTGCCACCTTCTTTACGATTCTCTCGCTTCCCGGTTTTTTGGCTGGTTTTGGCTTATTGAAGCGCGAGTCTTGGGCAAGGATCCTGGCACTAATACTGGCTTTTCTCAACCTCGTGAATTTCCCCTTTGGGACCGCACTGGGTATCTATGCTTTCTTCGTGCTCCTTCAGCGAGAGGCAAGCGAATATTTTACATAGGTAGCAATTCTTCCATCGGACCAACCAACCAGGACGCTTCACGACCCTGCTCGCCGAAGGGCCCAGGAAAGACAACTCGAATCCGTTTCGCGCAACGCCAAATGTTGAGATCGTTCACAGACGGCATACCTCATATGAATGAAGAAGTTGAAATTCTTACCGCAAATGCTGAAAACATCGAGAGGCTTGGCTTCTTTTGCTATAAGAGCAAGTCGAAGACATCAGGCTATAAGAAGAAGCTTGCATGGCTAAGACAACGCTTCACGGAAGGAATGAGGATCAAGATTCTGTATGAGAACAGTAGATCCAAGGCCTTTATCGAATACATTCCTGGAGAGTACGCGTGGCGCGCAGTCGATGCCAAGAACTACCTTTTCGTACACTGCTTATGGGTGGTGGGAAGGGCAAAGGGGAAAGGTTATGGTTCGCGCTTGCTGGATGAGTGTATCCAAGACGCCCGCGCAGAAGGGTTTGATGGCGTCGCCATGCTCACCAGCAGCGGCAATTGGTTGGCCGGATCAGATCTTTTGCTCAAGCATGGATTCGAAGTTGTCGCCCAAGCGCCACCGTCCTTTGAGCTGCTTGCTCTTGGATTCCGCCAGGCCGCGTTTCCCACATTGCCCCATGATTGGGATGACCGTCTTCAGAAGTTTGGCCGTGATATGACTGTGATCTACACTGATCAGTGTCCTTATATCGATCGTCTGGTACAAGCTGTGTTCAATGCCGGTCGTGAATTAGGGGTCGAGGTTCATGCGGTTGAGTTTCACGATTGCGAACAAGTACAACGAAACGCTCCGTCCGCATATGGAGTTTATAGCGTCATCTATCGCGGTGCGCTTATGAGCTACCATCCGATAGGAAAGCAAGATCTCATCAAGCGTCTTAAAACGTGCTTTGAATAACTGAGCGTTGTAAAAACGGTGCACTTAAGAATTCACTGGAAGGGATCTAAACTTCTGTAGCCATCAGCTATCAGCTGTCAGTAAAAAAATGGGGGGCTAATTTATTGAGATGAACTGAAGGAAAGAATGGATAGCTAAAGGTTATAAGCTGATGGCTGAAAGCTGATTGCTGAAGACTGATAGCTCTTATTCGCCCCCCTTCGGCAAGCCATAGGGTGAGATTGTCGAGCCATCGGGATGGATAGTCAAAAGCCGTTTCGTGTCGAGATGTGACATTCCTTGAGCCATGTCCAGAGCGCAGTGTATCATTCATCGCGAAAATAAATTGCTGCTGGTGAAGCATCGCCAACATGGGAAAGAATGGTGGTGTTTGCCGGGTGGTGCTATTCACAGCACGGAGAATCCGCAAGCTGCCGTGTTACGAGAACTGGTGGAGGAGTGTTGCGTCGAAGGAGAGATCATCCGTCGAACCAGTCTTATCGAGGAAGCCGATGGTGAGAGAACGTATACTTTTCTCGTCGACATTGGTAGTCAAGAACCCCTACTCGGGTACGATCCGGAATTCACAAAGGACGAACAACTCCTTGTAGAGCTGAAATGGCACCGACTTTCGGAGATTCCTGAAAGAGATCGCGCCTTCTTATGGGCCGCAGGTCTGCTGAGCATCGAAGTTTTCTTAGAAGAGGTTGAGAGCTGGGGAGAGAGCATAAGCTATCCTATATAGCAAAAAGCTGATCCGCCAAGGCTGAGAATCGCCGCATAACATCTCACCGGCGTCTGGGCTGGCGATAGGTCCAGGATCATCGGATCTGAGGACAGGTGGCGAATCCGGGATAGGGTTTGAGCTTTGGCCGCGTGAAATTGAACGCTGGTACTTCACATAAGAGGAAAGCATGTCGAATTTAAAAACAATCAAGGTGCTTCTTTTATGTGCAGGCGGGATGTCCTCCAGTTTGTTGGAGGCATCGATTATTAAAGCAGCCGAAGCAGTTGGTGTGGATATAAAGGTTAGCTCCTATTTCGCCAATATTGTCCCATACTGGGATTTTGAAGAGCATTTCGTTGATGTGATCTTGATCGCACCCCAAGTGCGCTTCATGAGAAAGAGCGTTGCAAAAAAGGTCGAACCCTTGGGCATCATCGTGCAGGTAATCGATCCCCAAACTTACGGGATGGTAGATGGAGAAAAACTCTTCCAGCAACTATACGAAGCGTTGAAAGCTCGTGATGCATCAGGGTCATTGTCACCGACCTGACCTGTAAGAGGTGACTATTGTGAGGACGATCGACACTTGGAACCTAACGATGTAAGTTGCTTAATATACATATTTAGAAAGGAGTACTCCAATGCCTCCCATTCTAGAAGTAGACAACCTCGTGAAGAAGTACGGTGACTTCGAAGCCGTCAAAGGCATCAACTTCGAGGTCGAAGAAGGCGAGGTTTTTGGCCTATTGGGACCCAATGGTGCCGGGAAGACGCAGACCATTTCGATGCTTACCGGCGTCATTCAGCCCACCTCGGGCACGGCACGCATTGCCGGACACGACATTCGCACCGAGATGAACGAGGCCAAGAAAATCAACGGCTTGGTGCCTCAGGATCTGGCGCTCTATCCCACGCTCAGCGCACGAGCCAACCTGAACTTTTTTGGACGAATCTACGGCTTGAGTGGGAAGGATCTGAAGGAGCGCGTGGAGGATGTGTTGCGTATCGTCGCGCTAACCGAGCGCGCCGATGAGGCCGTCGAGAAGTATTCGGGTGGGATGAAGCGCCGGGTCAATATCGCCGCTGGTTTGCTTCACCATCCTAAACTGCTCTTCTTGGATGAGCCGACTGTGGGTGTGGATCCCCAGAGTCGCAACCACATCTTTGAAAGCGTGATGCGGCTCAACCGCGAGCGCGGCATGAGCATCGTCTACACCAGCCACTATATGGAAGAAGTGGAGCTGCTGTGCAAGCGGGTGGCGATCATCGACGAGGGGAAAATCATCGCTCTGGACACTATCAAGGACCTGATCGCCTTGTTGGGGGGAGGCGTGATCCACGTTGGTCTGGAGCGCGTAGACGATGCCCTGCTGGCACGACTCTCAGCTCTCCCTGGGGTCGAGATTGCGGTGCTCATACCCCAACCTGTCCCCCCACCGCCTGCCGAGGAGGAAGGGCCGGAAGTCAAAGAGCGTGAACCAGTAACAGCTACCCCGATCGTCAAGATCGTTGCTGAGAACAGCCAAAAAGCCGTCGTCAGCGTGATCAGCTTCCTCAACGAGCAAGACATTACGCTCACATCGCTGGAGATTCTTGAACCTAACCTGGAGAGTGTGTTCCTACACCTGACGGGAAAGAAATTGAGGGAGTGAGCCATGAGTGCATTAAGCGTAGCTTTCAAGGACATTCAAATCTTCCTCAAAGATCGTGGGGCACTCTTTCAGCTCTTCTTGCTGCCTTTGGTATTCATTGTCGCCTACAGTGCGGTTACAGCATCCTTCGAGACTGAAGAGCAGGATCAACGCATCCCTCTGCCAGTGGTTGATCTTGATGGGGGACGAGAAGCAAAGACATTGCTCGATGGTCTGGATAGGGCGGGAGGTGTCCAAGTTGAATTGATCGATGAGAAGGATGCCACGCAAATGCTGGAAGAGAACGAGATCGCCCGGCTGCTCACCATCCCAGAAGATTTCACAGAAGGGATTTCAGAGGGTCGAACGGTTACGCTTCGGCTTGTCAGCCATCCCGATGCTAGTCTGGAAAAGA
The DNA here is from genome assembly GCA_011174845.1 of Anaerolineae bacterium. Classification (GTDB taxonomy): domain Bacteria; phylum Chloroflexota; class Anaerolineae; order Anaerolineales; family E44-bin32; genus DUEZ01. The sequence continues at coordinate 5,144 of DUEW01000223.1, forward strand.
CCGAGGCCGTACGCCTGGTCGTTGAAGGAGTGGCTCAGGATATGGCGCTGGAGAGCCAGATTCTGGCCAGCTTACAGCAAATGGGGGAGATGCAGGCCAATGCTCCTCCTGAATATCAGGAGGCCTTCGCGGTAGAGAAGATCGTGGCTCAAGCCCAGAGCCAGTTTGATCGATCACAGGATCGTCCTTTGGTAACCATTGAACAAACGGTCCCGGGTCAGGAGAGCGAGAAGGAAGAACTTCCAAGTACGGCTGAGGTAGCTGTGCCAGGTTTTACTGTCTTGTTTGTGTTCCTGACAGCACAAGCCACAGCTCGTTCCTTTTACGACGAGAAGAAAATTGGTTCCTTCCGTCGTCTGATGGCTGCACCGATCAGCAAAGCATCCTTGCTGGCTGGGAAGGTAGTGCCAAATTTCATCACCGCGCTCATACAGACGGCAATCATTTTCGCATTTGGGGCGTTTGGATTGAGCCTGCTTGGATTCACGCCTGTCAAGTTGGGGAACGATCCCGTCGCATTGGTGATTGCCGTTTTGTTGATTGCGCTCTGCTCCAGCGCGCTGGGTGTTGTGATCGCTGCCCTGGCGCGAACGGAGAGCCAAATTGGTGGTTTAAGCACCCTCATTCTATGGGGTTTGGGAACCTTGGGTGGTTCCATTATTCCGTATTTCATCCTGGAAAACATGCTTGGCCCCATCCCGATGGCTTTGCCCCACTATTGGGCTAACCGTGCTCTGGATGACATCATGGTCCGTGGGATGATGCTGGCGGATGTATCCCTAGCATTGATCATGCTCTTAGGCTTTACGCTGGTTTTCTTCCTCGTAGGTCTATGGCGCTTCGATTTTGATTAGGGAGGAGATCAGGCATGAAGAACATTCGTTATACCTTATCTGTGGCCTGGAAGGAGATCCAAGTTTTTACACGTGATCGCGGTGCCATGGCGCTGCTCTTACTGTTCCCAATCCTTCTAAGTAGTGTGCAGGGAGGCGCCAATGTGGCGATGGCCGCTGAAGGGGAAACCCCCTCGATCCTGCTCCATGTTGGTCTCGTGAACGAAGATTCAGGGACTTTTGGGAGTGAGGTCTCTAAGGCCATCCAAAGTATCGAGGTGTTGGCGGTTGAGACCTTTACACAAGAGGGTGAAGCCGAGGGGAAGGTGGCGAAAGGCGAGGCTGCGGCCGCGATTGTGATCCCAGCTGACTTTTCCGAAAAGATCGATGCTTATACGCCCGTGGCCATCGAAGTCGTCGTCGATCCAGCTCAGCCAGAGAGCGTCAGTATTATCACGGGGATCATGAACCAGGTGGTTGACGAGGTGACCATCTGGGGTGAGGTGCAATATGGCATACGAACTGTCTTGGATAATTCAGGCCTGCTGGATGGCGCGACGCCGGAACAGAGGGCTGCAGTTGGAGCTCAGAATCTAGGCGTGATCATGACGCGTCTGAATGAGATGCGGCGCAATCCTGCCATCGAGGTGATCAGCGAGGATCTGGAAGGCGAGGCCTCTGAAGGTGGGCTCATGGCTTACCTATCCTACGTCTTTGCAGCTTACATCGTGTTGTTCATCTTCTTCGTTGTTGGGACCTGTGCGGAGTCCATTCAGGATGAACGTGAGATGGGTACACTGCGTCGATTGGTGGCTGCCCCCATCCCGCGCGGTGCTGTCATCGGTGGAAAAATGCTGGGATATATGCTCATCCCATGTCTTCAAGCTGTGATACTTTTCGCGATTGGACACTTCTTTTTCGATATCCCACTGGGCCAATCACCAGCGGGATTGATTGTGCTTACCATCGTTGTGGCAGGGGTTTCCACTTCCTTGGGATTATTACTGGCCACCCTGGTTAAATCGAAGAAACAAGCAGGTGATATGGGCACCTTGCTCGGTTTTGTCTTGGGATTTGCCGGTGGTGCTATTCCGATAGCTCCACTGCTTATGACCCGTATGGAAGGAGCGATGTCCATCCTGTCCAGGTTCGTGCCCCATGCCAATGCCATCGAAGCCTATTACAGATTGGTCGCTGAGAATGCCTCCCTGATGGACATCTTGCCTGAGATTGGCATCTTGGTTGGCATGATCCTGGTATTCCTCCTGATTGCGGTGAGACGCTTTAAGTTCGATTAATCGGATTGAAGATCCGCTGATTGTTTCACTGTCAGCGGATCTTTTTAGATCGACCCAGCCTTCTGTTCCTTGTCAGGTGTGGTCGCCATCTAGCCACTCTGGCCCCAATAGAGCACCTGGATCCCGTCCAGCTTGATCGTTCATCCAGCTTGACTGGACTGGACCGTTCGTCCAGCTTGACCGGACTGGATCCTGTAAAGGGCTCGTGACCATTAGGTGGCAACCATCGTTCTTCAAGTAGAGGTCAAATACGGTGCAGATTGAATTCATCCTTACTCCGTTCTTCCTAGATCAATCCTTGCCAGAGCTTGAGGCCCTGACGGATCCTGATTGGACGATCAACAAGCCTCCATTACCAGATGGAGATACACAGTCACGGATGTCGGTCCTTCATGAAGCCCTCGCGCATAAGGTTGAGAAATCGATAGGGGAAGGGAGGCTACCTGTATCCATCGCTGGTGATTGCTGTACAGCCATAGGTGTGACCGCTGGTCTGCAGAGAGCTGGCGTGAATCCTTTCCTGATCTGGTTTGATGCCCACGGTGATTTCAATACTTGGGAGACCACTCCGAGTGGTTTTCTTGGGGGTATGCCACTTGCGATGCTCGCTGGGTTGGGAGAGCAAACCATGCCTCGGGCAGTTGGCCTCCGACCCCTTTCTCAAGACAGGATCATTCTGACGGACGGACGGGATTTGGATCCCGGCGAGATGGAGCTTATCGCCAGATCCAGAGTGAACCACCTCGTTGATCCGAAGAGCTTGTACGAATACGAATTCCCAGATCTGCCAATGTACGTTCACTTCGATGTCGACATCATTAACCCGCTCGATGCGCCTGCGATGAGCTACTCAGCCACCGGAGGGCCAAGAGCCTCAGAGCTAGAAGACATCTTTCGTTTCTTAGCCCAAACTTTGCAGATTGTGGCGATATCACTGTCATCGTGGAACCCGGAATTAGATGCGGATGGGGAATCAAAAATGACCAGCATGAACTTGCTCCAGGCTTTATTGAATGAGCACTCGAAAGAGGCATAAGCGAAAAACCGAAACTGATCCGTGCAATCACCTTCTCACTCAGGTCGACTTTCCTCATCCCCCTTCAGCTAGTTATCTTATTTCTTTCCGCAGGAAGCCTGGCAAGGTTATGGGGGTGGATTTATTCGGTCGTCGTTTATCTCAGCGCATTGACCAGCATGTCGATCGTTGGATGGGCGAACGAGGAACTAACGAAGGCGAAATTGGAGTTTCCCGAGGAACAACAATCTTGAGACAAGACGTTCTTGAGGTTAACCTTACCCTTGATGCTCGCCATCTTCATCCTTGCAGGGTTGGATCATCGCTGGGGTTGGTCTGGCTGCGTGCCCCTTGCATGGAGGATCATGGGGATCCTAGGTTTACTATGCATTACACGCCCTCTTGCTACATGGGCAATGTCTGTGAATCGTTATTGGTCAGGCGCTGTGTACGTTCAAAAGTTCATGGGGCATCAAGTCTGTTATGTCGGTCCATACCAATTCATTCGACATCCTGCCTACCTGGCGGCAGTCTTTCAATGAATCTGGCCTCCGCTTATGCTCGGATCTTGGTGGGCGCTGATTCCAGCGTTTCTTGTCTCTACAATCGTCGTCATTCGAACCTATCTCGAGGACGAATTCCTACAGGCTGAGCTTGAAGGTTACCCGGCTTACACAAAAAGGGTGAAGTATCGCCTCGTACCAGGTGTCTGGTAAGGCAACTATGAATTCAAAAGGAGTAATGCCCTGCTTGATCCCACGCTGGGGGGTGGACGGCGACATTCAGGCGAATGTCTGATGCGCGGTGCTTGGATTCGTGAGATCATATTCCCGCCCGCACAATGAGTACTCCATAACCCAAACCCATGAACCGAAAAGCATGGGACGTAGTAGGAGAGTAAAAGCTTGAGCCTAGAGATTCACCCACAGACTCAGTATACGGGTCAGGTTTTCAAAGAGACACGCTTGAAACAATCCCAGCTCACCTCAAGCGAGTTCTACGACTGCACTTTCATCTATTGTTCCTTTGCTGAGTCGGTTCTCAATAATTGCAGATTCGTCCATTCCACTTTTAAGCAGTGTGATTTAAGTCTCATCCAGGTGCCGAACAGCGCCTTTTCCGCTGCCAAAATGGAGCAATCAAAGATCATCGGCGTCGATTGGACCCTTGCAGACTGGTCCTCAACTAGGCTTGGTGACCCTATTGGCTTCTTTATGTGTGACATCAGCCATTCCACATTCATCGGTTTGAGCTTGAAGGGAGTCCAAATAAGGGACTGCATCGCTTCGGACGTTGATTTTCGAGAGGCCGATCTTTCTCAAGCCGACTTCGCCGGCACTGACCTGAGCGAGAGCCTGTTCTCCAAAACCAACCTTACGGAAGCTGACTTGAGTCGTGCTCGCAACTACCACATTGATCCCGGGCAGAATATCTTGAAACAAGCCAGGTTCTCATTACCCGAAGCGATGTCACTTTTGTACAGCCTGGATATCGTCTTGATAGAGGGTGATAACCTTGGTTAACAGTTGCCAAGTCGAGTGCGCTGATGGGAGAGCTAGCCACTCGTGAGAGCCCAGAAACAAATGTGAACTCTTATGCGGAGCCGTGTCCGAGAAACGAGGAGGCGAAGAAATGAGAGGGAGTGAAGATTTGCTCGCCTATTGTGGGTTTTATTGTGGTGATTGTCTGGGGTATACGGGCGTGGTTGCCGATGCAGCGCAGGGACTGATGGATGTATTGGAGACGTACAAGTTCGATCGGACAGCAGAATGCGTTTTTCCTAGTCAACTCAGAGAATATGACAAGTTCTGCGAGATGCTCGGGTTTATGACCGAACTGAGATGCTCTGGGATTTGTAGGCAAGAGGGTGGAGTTCGCCCGTCGAGTTGTGAGGTCAAGAATTGTTGCATCGAGAAGGGTTTCTTCGCTTGTTACGAATGCGATGATTTCGAGACCTGCGATAAATTCGAATCGCTCCACAAAGGGCTGCATACGGGTGCCTGCGTGAAGAACATGAGAGCGATCAGAGAAATGGGGCTTGAGGCGTGGTTAGCTGGAGGAGAACGCCATTGCTATTGGGATGAAACCGATGAGTAGCTTCAGTAATCAGATATCTGTCGTCAGTAAACAGTTGTTAGCCTTCAGCCCTCTCCTTCGGTTCTGTCCTCAAGATATGAATTGTTATTTTCCTGACATCTGATATCTGATTACTGACGACTGATATCTGATCGCTGCTATAATTTCGCACCCATGAATATCCTATTCGCAGATAAACGCCGCACGCTGATATTCCTTCTCATCTCCAACTTCCTGCTTTACTTCGGTTTCAGTATCTGGCAGACGATGATCAACAATTTCGCTGTGGAAGAGATTGGCATTGGACCGGCAAGCATCGGTTGGTTGCAGGCATTGCGCGAGGTGCCAGGACTGATGGGCTTTCTGCTCGGCTTCTTGGCGCTCTTCGTCTCCGAGGTCCGTATCATGTCATTGAGCGTGATCTTGCTTGGGATGGGAATCTTCCTGACGGGGCAAGCGAATAATATCCCGTTTCTGTTTGTCAGCGCAGTTGTGATGAGCTTCGGATTCCACTTTTTCATCCCCTGCAATGATGGTGTGATTTTGATGACCCTTGAGAAGGAGCAGACGCCCAAGACCCTGGGACAGTTGAGGAGCTTGGGCGCGATCGCAGCCCTCACTGGTACTATTATGGTTTATCTGCTTGCAGGAGGATGGGGTTACCGGACTCTTTTCATGGTCCTCGGCGGAGCGATCGCGCTGGGTGGGTTCCTGTTGCTGCCGCTGGGAGGTACTCAAGAGGGTCTGCCGCCGCGTCGCCAAGTCATCCTGCGGCGACGATACTGGCTCTACTATGCGCTCGCATTCTTGATGGGGAGTCGCCGGCACATCTTTACGACTTTTGCAATCTTCTTGCTGGTCAGAGAACACGGAATCGGTGTACAAACCACGGCCATCCTGTTCCTTGTCAACAGCTTGGTGAATATTTATACCCTGCAATTGGTGGGCAAACTGATAGGTCGGCTGGGCGAACGGATGATACTCAGCATCGCGTTTAGCGCGTTGGGTTTCATTTTCCTTGGCTACGCGTATGTGACGTACCTGCCGGTGTTGTTTGTGCTATTTGTGTTGGATAACATCCTGTTTGGCTTCAACCTAGCGCTAACGACTTATTTTCAAAAGATCGCGGTCACGCAGGAGGAGATCACCAGCAACCTTGCCGTGCAGCAAACGATCAACCATATCGCTGCCGTCGTGGTGCCTGTGATCGGCGGCGCGGCATGGGAACTGTTCGGCTCGCAGATGCCATTTCTTGTAGGGGTAGGTATCGTGTTCGTGTCGTTGGTCATGGTACAGCTCATGCGTGTTCCAGCGAAGACTCCCCCTGTGGCGATCGCCTCAGGGACGAAAGGGTGAATCGGGATTCGCACAACCTGAGCCCAAGCAACGAAGATGATTCGTTCCTGCCTGTTGGAACTGACTCAGGCCTTTTGGTATCCTCTAGATGACTTCCAACGAACAGTTCTGAATTGGCAGATGGGAGCCATGAGATGGAGAGCCTTGGGAGCTTTCCTTTAGGAGCCTAGCGATGTATTGGGGATTGGTGAGATCGCTCATCATTTTACCCGGCACGGCATTGGTTCTTATCCCCACAGTCATTTTAGTGGGGTCGAAAAACTGGAAGTGTCCACCCCAATTGGCATCGCCGACTGAGTTATGGTTCTGGTTTGCTCTACTCTCGGCAGGCATCGGCTTTACCTTGATTTCATGGTCGATAGCGCTTTTTATGCGAGTTGGGAAAGGAACTCCCGCGCCATGGGAGCCGCCAAAGAAGTTGGTCATCCGAGGCCCCTATCGACATGTTAGAAACCCGATGATCACGGGCGCATTGTTCATGCTCTTAGCCGAGGCGTTGCTGTTCCACTCATGGCCGATAGCTATATGGATGGCGGTCTTCTTCTTTTTAAATACGGTTTATTTCCAGTTCAGTGAGGAGAAAGGGCTGGAGAAGAGATTCGGTGATGATTACCGGGTCTACAAAGCCCATGTTCCACGCTGGATACCTCGCTTACGGGCATGGATACAGGAAGACGATGACGAAACATGGAATTCATAATTTACTATCTCCACTCAAGCCATCGTTGAAACGACTCACATGAGCAGGGCGAGTAGAAAGCAGGATAGTTGTGCGGGCAACGAATGTACCTCAATTTAGAAGAATCGTGCTGAGCCTGATACCTGATTCAGTGCTTCCTAACGATAGGCTAACACCAATGAATGACGCGAGAAACGAGGCATCAAGCGAGCAAAAAACGGAAACTGCCATCACATCGGGTCGGCGGGTGATCTCGATCGATGCTTTGCGTGGGTTCGACATGTTCTGGATTGCCGGCGGCGCGGAAATTATTCACTCCTTACACAAAGTCACCGAAATTGGTATTGTGAAATGGTTAGATACCCAAATGAACCATGTGGACTGGGAGGGCATGACCTTTTACGACCTGATTTTTCCACTCTTCGTGTTCATCGTGGGTGTATCGTTGGTCTTCTCACTGGGCAGAACCATTGAGAAGAGAGGCAAGACAGCAGCCTACAAACGTATCGTTAAGCGCAGTATCATCTTATCTGTGATCGGGATTCTTTTTTCAACCGGTCCCGTAACCTCATTGGAAGATGTTCGGATTATGGGCGTTTTGCAGCGTATTGCTCTCTCTTACCTATTTGCCGGTCTTCTTTTCTGCGCTCTCAAACCCCGAAATCTGGTCATTGTCTGCGCTGCTTTGTTGGTAGGCTATTGGGCTCTGATGACCTTCGTTCCAGTTCCTGGAGTGGGTGCTGGCAATTTCCGGGAGGGCGTTAACCTGGCCAACTACATCGATCAGCAATATCTGCCGTTGAAGAAGTATGACGGCGATTATGACCCCGAAGGGCTGCTGAGCACCATACCTGCTATTGGTACCTGCCTCTTGGGTGTCTTCGCTGGACTTCTATTAAAGGATGAAGCCGTTTCCGATCGGGAGAGAGTTAAGCGGCTGCTATTGTTCGGTGTTGCCAGTATCCTGCTCGGTTTATTATGGGGGACGCACTTCCCAGTGATCAAAAAAATCTGGACCTCCTCATACGTCCTGGTAACAGGGGGCTGCAGTTACCTTCTCCTCGCAATTTTCTATCAGGTCATAGAGATTTGGAAATTTCGAAAATGGGCAAAGCCACTCGTTTGGATCGGCATGAACTCTATTACCATCTATCTATTGTCTAGTTTTCTATACATGCTCTTGTTTTTTGTAATTGGTCTTGATTATGAAACCGTAAGCGGTTGGGGGGGTCTTGTTTTTAGCCTGCTCTATGTAGGCGTTATTCTCACGATCGCACATATACTTTACCGGCGGAAAATCTTTCTGCGGATATAGTGCTCTCTGAGTTCAGCTTTATCGCGAACGGTTAAACAAACGCTGGAACCCGGTAAATTCATCAGACGCTTCGATGGATGCTGGATGCTCTGCGGGTGATGAAACTGCTGGTCGGATAGACAGTTTTAGACTCCAACGGAAGTGACCGTTAACCGGCAGAGGATACAGATCCCACCGTTGTTATGGAATTCAATGGCTACTCGGGGTGTCGCTGGGATTTAAGGAGTTAAGTCTCCTCGTTCGCGTCCACCAGGCCATATCGCAGTGCCAAAATGGCAGCCTGGGTTCTGTCGGCGACATCGAGTTTCGCCAAAATAGCACTCACATAGTTGCGTACCGTACCTTCAGACAGGAAAAGCCGCTGAGCGATGTCCGCGTTGCTGAGGCCGCGCGCCAGCAATTTCAGCACCTCAACCTCGCGCTCTGAGAGTTCCTCCACGATTTTGGTCTTCGGCGCAGGAGTGGTCCGGGCAGTGTGTGCGAGGAGCTTGCCTGCGACGTCCGGATCAATGTGTGTCTTACCTGATGCTGTGCCCTCGATCGCGCGGATCAGCTCCTCTCGAGGCGTATCTTTAAGCAGGTAGCCCGAAGCTCCGCTGCGGATGGCATCAAAAACCCACTCATCGGCATCGTACGTGGTTAAGACCAGCACTTTCACTTCGGGGAATTGGTCGCAGATACGTTGGGTGGCAACGATACCGTTCATCCCAGGCATCTTCAGATCCATAAGAACGACGTCCGGCTGGGTCTGCGAGACCAATTCCAGCGCTTGCGCGCCATCTTCAGCCGCACCTACTACCTCAATGCTCGAAGCCGTACTTAAAATGACTTCAAGACCCTGCCGCACAATATCCTGGTCGTCACAGATCAGGACTCGGATCATCGACCTCCTCCACGATCAGTTGGATTGAGGTGCCTCCTCCCGGCTGGCTTGTAATCTTAAGATCACCGCCGATCATTTTCGCCCGTTCTCGTATGCCTTGTAGCCCGTAGCGCCCCTCTAGTTCGACAGTCTCAGGGTCAAAACCACACCCGTCATCAGAGACGTGCAGCTCTAGAAGTCCATTTTCTCTCGTGAGTCTTACCCTCATGTGAGTCGCAATTGCGTGCTGAGCCACGTTCGCAACGGCCTGTTCTGCAATGCGGTAGACGCCCTGCTCGAGAGCTGGATCGAGATCCTCGAGACGATTGGGCAGCAGCAGATCGAGAGTTAAGTTGGCCCTCGCTGCGGTCGATTCGGCCAAGTTGCGAAGCGCGAGGGATAGCCCCAAGTCCTCGAGGGGTGAAGCCCGCAGCGCTTGGATGGCTCGACGAGCCTCTTGGAGACCTTCTCTCGTGGTCGTCAGAGATTGATCCAACATATCCTGTATAGCCCGGGGGTCCTTCTCCCAGATTGAAATAATCGCTTCCAGCTGCACAGCGAGACCGCTGAGCGTATGAGCCAACGTATCATGTAATTCGCGCGCAAGTCGATTGCGCTCTCGGCTCGTGGCTAAGTGTTCGATGGTCGTCGCATGGCGGGCAAGCTCCACGTTCGCTCTAGCCAGCGCCTCACGCTGCTCCCGCTGTTCTCTCATCAAACGCACAATGATCGACCCGATAAGCAAGAAGAGCAGACTGCGGACAAATACCACCCCAATCACGGCAGGAACATCGGTTTCAATTCTGGAAGCTGTGGGGACAGTAAAGATCAACTCGAAAATGGCCGTGCCAGCGATGTAAGCGATCACGGCTCGAAGGTTATATTGCCAACTCACAAGGATCAGCGGCACCAAGAGTAAGATCACCAACCCCCATACTCCACCCGTGGCACTGTCCCCCTGTAGGATATTTTCATGGCGCAGAACCATGGCTATCGCCTGCTCAAAAATTGGACTTCCGGAGGCAAAAATGATCGCGATCGGCAGGTAAGCCCTTCCCAATTGATCGCGAAGCCACGACCACGAGAGGTAGACCAGCAGGATGGCTGCTTCAACCAGCAAGAAGAACAGATAGATCCGTGCGCGTGGTGCTGGTACGAGCGCTTGCAAACGAAGCCCAATCAAGATCAGGAGGAGCCGAATCCCGACGAAGATACGGAAGACATGCAAAAGTCCGGGTTCAATCGAGTCATGTTTCATAACCTCCATGTTAGCACAGGAGGTGCCCCTGGCAATCCTGAGCCATGTCATGTTGAGGGGTGACTGGGGTCATGCCGACAGATGAGGTCATTCACGACAAGAAATTACTCGGTTGACTACAAGGTCGCGCCAACTTTCACTATGATTGAAGTGGAAAAAAACAACAT
>DUEW01000224.1 GCA_011174845.1 Anaerolineae bacterium
CGTAATCGTTATTTGGTTTTTTGCTGTTTCCTTGCCGTTCTGGATTGCCGCTTCAGACTTTGAGCCGTTCCCTGTAGAGCTGGGGAGCCTGCGATATGTCGGGTGGATTCCTATCATTCTCGGTGCCTCAGCAATCCTATGGTGTTATTGGATATTCAACTCCATCGGCAAAGGCACCCCATGGCCTTTTGATCCTCCGAAAAGATTGGTGGTTACAGGGTTATATCGATATGTGAGAAATCCGATGGAGGGCAGTTATCTTCTTGTACTGTTCGGAGAAGTGCTGTTGTTCGAGTCGTCCGCATTAGTCCTTTACTTAGTTTCGAACGTTCTATTTTTGTATATGCGGCAAGTGGTCGTTGAAGAGCCTAACCTAAGGAGAAGATTCGGTCAGCCTTATGAGCAATACTGTAAGTCAGTCCCTCGATGGATTCCTCGTTTTATAATCGATACGAGGGAGAAGAAGGGACCGCCTAACCTCTAACCGGAGCCCTTTACAGGATCCGGTCCAGTCAAGCTGGACGAACGGCCCAGTCAAGCTGGATGAACGGCCCAGTCAAGCTGGACGAACGGTCAGCGATTAGAGAAAAATGGGGGGCTATTTTATTGAGTTGAACGGAAGAAAAGGATGGACAGTTAAAGTATATAAGACGATAGCCGAAAGCTGTAAGCTGATAGCTCTTGTTTCCCGCTCTCCTGGCCTTACCATAAGCATGGTCGTTATTGGGAGTGTGTCGACCAACGCAAGGATTTGCACTAGAGCAAGAAAGTGACCACCTTCGGCAGGTTGCTCGTAGTTTTCAGGCGACCCTATTAGCACTCCTAGAGTAAGCACATGGGCAAAGTCGGAATATGTCGATCGATTCTGAGAGCGCTTCGTCGGGCTCGTTTACCGATAGTAACGTTTGCCGTGACCTATCTCGTCGCGATCCTTATTGGAATTGTCTTAGTGCACATTGGGAATGATTTTGCTTTATCGAGGCGGGACAGCATCATCGCTAACGCTCAAACAAGTTCAATCTTGATCGCCTTCCACAAGGGCAACAGGTTGGGTGCGGCTTTACTAGACTTCAGTGCAAACTTCCTCAGTGCCGTTGCGAACACGATCAGCGGCTTGACCCTTGTAGTCCCATATCCGGTGGCAGCATATCGCGGATGGATTGTTGGCATCGTATCGGTTGACAGTTCTCATGTTAGCCGTCTAATCGATCTTAATAGTGCGCTTTATTATGTGCTCACGGTGATACTACAACTGATTCCTTACTCTTTAGCCGGTGGGGCTGGAGTGAACTTGGGCCTAGCATTTCTCTGGCCACGCCCATCGTATCAAGGTGAAAAATGGCTAGGGTTGCCAAAGGAGGCCATTCGTGACGTGTTGAGGATCTATATACTCGTTTTACCTTTGTTCTTTGCAGCTTCTCTTTTTGAGTTTTTAGCAAACTGAACAATGAACTTTGGGAACCCGCGGTATTCTCATTTAGCTAGAACTGTGTCGCCTTACAATTCAATGAAATGGACGCGGGATGTTGTGGTAAAAACCGAATAAGGATCCTATCCCGCGTAGCCGAGCTCAAAACCGTTAGGCTGCCGTCGGAGATTTGAAGGAAAAAATCATCTATACCTTTTGATTTCCGGATGCAGGTAACGCTTCTTGTAGTGATGCCGTCTGAAAACTCGTTTCGTAAGGAGAGGCGAAATGTCGAAAGAACATCTAGATATTGGCGATTTGGTTAGAATTACGACAGGGAAATGGGAAGGTTTTACTGGCATCGTTAGTCAGCCCATCACTGAAGAAACTGCAGGTCATGTGTTAATACATTCAGGTGGGATCCTTGGTATAGAAGTTACGCTCGATGATGTCGATCTTGCTAATGAAACTGGCGCTGGTTTCGCTCAGCTTGCCTACAACCTGATCAAGCTTGGTAGCCATGTGATTGAAAAGAAGCTCATCGGAAATAGCTGAGTTCTGATGGCTCTTATTGACCGCTCCCTGGCCTTTCCGTAGGTAGGGTAATTGTTGGGATTGCATCGACCAACGTAAGAAGTTGCTTCAGCACAAGAAAGTGGCCACCTTCGGTAAGTAACGTGTAGCCGTTAGGCTGTGCATGATCGAAACGACATTCGAAGAAAAAAACAATTCAATCCGGGAGTGAGATATGCGCAATATTGACGTGCAGACTTGGCCACGACGCGAACACTTCAAGGTCTTTAGCGCCTTCGACCAGCCACACTTCAACATGTGCGCAAATGTAGATCTATCGACATTCTTTCCAGTGGTAAAGCAGCGTGACCTTTCATTTACCGTGGCGTTAGTGTATGTGCTCACACGGGCATCGAACACCATTCCCGAGTTCCGGCATCGCATCCGCGCAGGAAAAGTGGTAGAACACGAGATCGTACACCCATCCGGAACCATCCTCGTGGATGAAGATCTGTTCAGCTTCTGTACGCTTGAATATTATGAGGATTTCTCTGAGTTTGCACCTCGGGCCGCCGAGAGGATCGCCTTTGTGAAAGAGCATCCCACGCTGAAAGACGAACCAGGACGAGATGATTTATTGTTCATGACTGCGATACCTTGGGTGTCGTTCACAAGCTTTATGCACCCGATGCATTTGAGTCCAGCGGATTCTGTGCCCCGGTTTGCGTGGGGTAAGGTATTCAAAGATGGGGAGTTCTTGAAGATGCCGCTGGATGTGCAAGCCCATCATGCACTCATGGATGGGGTACACGTGGGTAGGTACTATGCAGAAGTACAAGACTACTTCGATCATCCTGATTTCTTTCTAGGTGAAGCATAGGTGCGCAGTACAACCACTTGCTGGAGCCCTGTACGCGGAGCCGAAGGTCCTGAATTTTCCAAAGGGCTCCTGGCATCTTCGACGGACCGGGATTGATAAGCGATGTACAGGCAGTGATATCCGATCTGGGCAGAGGAAAACCCGGTAATGGTTGGTTCATTGACCGCTTAGCACGCGCTCGTTAGACCGAAACCTGCACTGTGATCTGTCATTTGCCGTGAAGGGCTTTTGTAAATGTTAGTAGGGTGGATCCATTCCACGAGATCAACGACACAACGGATGAGGGGGTTATGACCTCTTCATCTGGGTCTTTTTAATGTGCTCCTTTTTTCTTCGTTGGAATAGGCTCATTGCCCGGGGTGCTAAAGCTGCCCAGACCAGGAGTTAGACAAGATCATGGATACCGTTGTGGAAATCAGGGAATTGCATAAGCATTTTGGGGTAATTCGCGCCGTAGATGGAATTAACCTTTCTGTAAAGCCCGGTGAGATCTACGGGCTGCTGGGTCCAAATGGATCGGGCAAGACGACGCTGATCCGCCTTCTGATTGGGTTGCTTGAACCCACATCGGGGAGTGTCACACTTCTAGCCCAAGCCATGCCTGACAAGGCGGTCCTTGCGCAGACAGGTTACATGACCCAGGCTAGCGCTCTCTATGAAGATCTTACCGTTCGTGAGAACATCACCTTCTTCGCCGAGATGTGCGGCAGGATCGATAGAGCGTGGATTGATGAGGTGCTCGAACTAGTGGAGCTGAAGGATCGATCACGCAGCCTGGTGCGCACATTGTCAGGAGGTCTTAAGCAGCGAACATCGCTAGCATGTTCGTTGGCGCACAAGCCTCGGCTCTTGCTGCTGGATGAGCCGACGGTGGGAATTGACCCCCAACTTCGAGCCACTTTCTGGTCCTACTTCCGCCAATTGGCCTCTTCGGGTGTTACGCTGATTGTCTCAAGCCACGTGATGGATGAGGCCGAGCGTTGCGATCGATTGGGGTTCATGCGTCTTGGCAAGTTGCTGGCTGAAGGCTCTGCATCTGAGCTGCGTGATCAAGCAAACGCCCGCACCCTGGAGGAGGCCTTCCTTCGCTTCGCGGTTGGCAACATGGAAGGAGGCGAAGGATGAGCTCACGACGTGTTTTGACCCTCGCTCAACGTGTGATGAGGCAGGTGTTGCGTGATCGGAGGACGGTCGGGTTGCTCATTATCGGACCGATGCTCGTTCTGTCCCTCGGCGCGGTCCTCTTCCGCTCAGAGCCGGCAGTGATCCCCCTCGGTGTGGTCAATGAAGATCAAGGGTTAACAGTACCCATCGTGGGCTCCATCGAGCTGGGGCAGCGCATCGTCGATGAACTCACAGCCGGCGATGCATTCAACGTGGTCTTTTTAGACCACCACGATGTAGATGCACGATTGCGTGACGGCACAGTTCAGGGAGTGATTGTTTTTCCAGAGGATTTTTCCTCCAAATTCCAAGAAAACCGTCAAGTTGTGATTGATCTACACATAGAGGGCTCAAACCCCACCCGCAGCATGACGATCATTGCCCGTGTGACCGAAACGTCAATGAAGAGTTTAGCTGAGTTGGTGGGGACAAGCTTCGCGATACCCGGATCGCCCCAAACCAGTGAGGGGGAGGCTGCGTTGCCGGTCGTGGTGCAGACAACCTACCTCTACGCTGGAGAGGAATTCGATACGATGGACTTTGTCGCCCCGGTCTACATCGCTATTCTGGCGCTGTTTTTCGTCTTTCTCTTGGCCTGTGTCTCGTTCCTGCGCGAGCGCTCACTGGGAACCATGGAGCGCCTCCTGGCTACCCCCGCGACTCGTATAGAGATCGTATTGGGATATATGCTCGGTCTGGGTCTATTCGCCCTTATCCAGGTTGCAGTGATCCTCTTTTACACCGTTTGGGTGCTCGAAATACATTACCTAGGAAGCCTGGGCCTGCTGTTCCTTGTGATCGCCCTGTTAGCAGTGGTGGGAGTCAACCTAGGCATTCTGGCCTCGGCATTTGCCCGCAATGAGTTCCAGGTGGTGCAGTTCATCCCCTTGCTCATCATTCCCCAGATCTTGCTTGGGGGCACCTTCTGGGCAGTGTCAGAGATGCCTAAATATCTGCAGCCCTTCGCCTACCTTATGCCGATTTACTATGCCAATCAGGCGCTGCGCGATGTGATGCTCAAGGGTTGGGGGTTGGTGGAGATCTGGCCCAACATGGTCATCTTGGCGGGAATTGCTGGAGTACTCATTGTCGCGGGCGCGCTGATGATGCGCCGCGAGGTTGCCTAAGAAGTGAGTTCTACTTTCGTTTAGCCGCTTAAAATATTCATTGCGTTGTTATGCTCAATGATGTTGTTTTAGCATGATCCGCGGCAATTCTGGCTTCACACCTGGTGCTATCAGGAGGTAGACCATGTTACCGTTGAAGGATCTCAATCCCACTCGTCGAATTCCAATTATCACCTATGGCTTGATCGTGATCAACGTGTTGGTGTTCCTCTGGGAGCAATCGGTCCCTGTGAATGAACTAGAGGAAATGTTCCTGCGGCTTTCGGTCGTCCCTGCCACTGTTATTCAAGACCCGCTCGCTCTCGATACCATATTGGATTTCTTTCGAAGCATGTTTTTTCACGGTGGCTGGGCTCACTTGTTGGGTAACATGCTTTATTTGTGGCTTTTTGGGGACAATCTCGAGGATCGTATGGGCGTCGTGCTGTTTCTGTTCCTCTATTTCCTTAGCGGGATCGTCGCCTCACTCGCCCAAATCCTTATCGATCCAAGTTCCCCAATCCCTCTGATTGGGGCGAGCGGCGCGATCGCGGGCATTCTCGGCGGCTACTTGATCCTCTTCCCTGGGGTGAGGGTGAGAGGCATCATCCTGTTGGGATTGTTTGCGAGAACCGCGGAATGGCCGGCTTGGGCCGTGTTGGGCCTGTGGTTCGTCCTGCAGCTGTTCAATGGTGCGGTAGCTCTTGGCGTGCAGACGGGTGCAACGGGTGGAGTTGCGTTCTTTGCACATATTGGAGGGTTCATCACCGGGGTCGTTCTAACTTGGATTTTCATGACACTCGTCCCTCAACCGCCGACCGAACAACGGCGCGAAGTCCTCTATGAGCGAGCCAGACGCTACCGATATTAAATCGTCGCTCCCCTCGGCAAGATCGAGACAAACAACCCGAGGTTGCTATGTGTAGATGGGACCCAATCAGAAGGTGGAACACGAATAGCCGTGATAGCTGTCGTCGAGTTGGTTGACACTTCCCCCAAGAGTTGGGAGGATGCAACCAGGAATACATTAGAAGAATCAGCCAGGGCTCGGGAACGTTAGGCATTCAGCTAAACTGGAGGCAATTTTTTGATCGTTGCGATTACACGTGAGGTCAGCCCAAGCATTGCACGCTGCGAATTAACGCATCTAACCCGACACGAAATTGATGTTGAGGTAGCTCGGTCTCAGCATCTTCAATACGAAAAGATCTTGATGGACATGGGTTGTCATCTACGAAGACTACCTCCAGAGCCCAATCTGCCAGATTCGGTCTTTGTCGAAGATACTGCAATCGTGTTGGATGAATTAGCGCTCGTTACCCGACCAGGCGCTACCTCCCGAAGGGAAGAAACAAGAGGCGTGGCTGAAGTGCTGAGGGAATATCGAACGATATTCCACATCGTATCTCCAGGCACACTCGATGGCGGGGATGTCCTTCAAATCGGGAGGACGTTATATGTTGGCAAAACCGGACGGACAAATGAATCGGGTGTCGACCAACTGATGGAGCTTGTGTCCCCGTATAAATACAAGGTTGAGACCGTCGAAGTAGAAGGATGCCTGCACCTCAAGTCAGCGGTGACGCTTGTTGGGGAAAATACGCTACTCATCAATAAATCCTGGGTGGACCCAAAGCGATTTGGGTCAAGAGAATACATTGACATCGATCCTATGGAGCCATACGCTGCCAATGCACTGCTCGTTGGTGACCAATTGGTGTATCCGGCGAGTTTTCCTAAAACACTTCGTCGATTAGAAAGCAAGGGGCTTTCCGTAAGGGTTGTTGATGTTTCCGAACTTCAGAAAGCAGAAGGTGCGGTGACCTGTTGTAGTTTGATATTCGAAAAATCGTTGCCGATCAATATCGAGCTTGATGCCTAAGCACTCGCTGGGGCAGAAGGTAAACAGCGATCAGCAATCAGCCATCAGCTATCAGCCATCAGCTATCAGCCGTCAGTCATCCCGTCCAGTCAAGCTGGACGAAAGGTCCAGTCAAGCTGGATGAACGATCCCGTCTCGCTGCTCTCGCGGGACGAACGGTCCCGTCAAGCTGGATGAACGATCTC
>DUEW01000225.1 GCA_011174845.1 Anaerolineae bacterium
GAAATCGATGCGTGGATTATAGATCCTGTAGCTTAGAAGTCGCAAGAAGAGCAGGTGTACAAAGACTATGCAGCCAGAGTGAGGTAAGGATGGACGGGGAGAAATACAGTATGGTCAAAAAACCTCAGCAGAATCAAATTGCGATAAAAATGGGGAGTGATCAAGGTTATTGACACTAGAAAGAGTTTGAAGAAATCCGATTGTCCAGGGAATGTTAGCAATAATGTAGTATAGGAAAGGCTCTCCCTGGAAGGAAAAGTTATTGACAGGGGCGCGCTAACATCCCAACATAATCCAGTCAATCAAAATATATTGGGGGCAATGTAAACCCCTGTGAAATGATTCTCAGTTAAGGAGGAGAGAAGGTTGGGCTGGTGCTCGGTAGTAATCGTTGATGATGCCGCCGAGTACCTTGCGACGATGGACAGAACCGGTGTTCTGCGGTTGTCCGCTGGATAACGGGGAGCGTTGCTCAATTCCTTGATGGGGGCGAGTAACATTGTAATAGTCATCGATAAACTCTTGTAACACACGCCGCAGATGACCAGCATTCAGGATGAGGATCAGGTCCAGACATTCTTCCCTGATTGTGCGGATCCAACGCTCAGCAAAGGTATTGGCATTTGGAGCTCGAAAAGGGGTGTGGATGACATGAAACCCCTCGGATCGGCAAACAGCGTCAAAGATCGCTGAGAACTTGGTGTCATTATCGTGGATCAAGAAGCGAAAGTCGGTGTCTGAGTCATCGAGTTCCCAAAGCAATTGTCTGGCTTGTTGCGTTGCCCACAGAGCATCAGGATTGGGGGTGACACCTGAAATATAGACGCGACGTGTCCCGAGTTCGATGAAGAAGAGAACGTACAAGGTTTGCAGTCCGATGGTTTCCACAGT
Organism: Anaerolineae bacterium; assembly: GCA_011174845.1. Classification (GTDB taxonomy): domain Bacteria; phylum Chloroflexota; class Anaerolineae; order Anaerolineales; family E44-bin32; genus DUEZ01. Next base: position 892 of record DUEW01000225.1, read on the forward strand.
GAAGAAATCTGTTGCCAGGATTTGCTCCATGTAATGAGTCATTAGATGACGCCAGCTGATGGATCCGCCACGTACTGGTGCAGGCAGGATGCTATTTCTACGTAGCGTATTCTGGATGGTTGTTTGGGAAACCTTGAAACCCAGCTTGAGTAATTCACCTTCAATCTTGCCGTAACCCCAGCGGGGGTTCTCCTTAGCCAGGCGAAGGATCAGGCTTTCAAGTTCTTTGTTGATGGGTGGTCTACCTCCTTTGTTTTTTCGCTTGTAAGTCCATTTGAGACGAACGAGTTCCCGGTGCCAGCGAAGAACAGTCCCAGGTTGAAAGATGCGAATAATAGAGCGCAATTGTGTTGTTGATCGATTTGTGATGCGCTTCAATCTGGTAGTAAGAACGCTCAATATCATCTTTTCAGTGCGATTAGGTTTGATAGGTATTTTGTGTTTGCGCTGAAGGATGTTCAGTTGCTGGCGTAGGATCAGGATTTCCAGATCTTTTTCTTGATCAGATAGAAGAACAATCCTAGTAAGTGCAATCAAAGCTGAGAAGATGTTCGTCAGGATGAACCAAGCCATTCGTTTCCTCCACTCGGTAGAGTGGTGTACATTCTAACAGAGACGAAAAAACATCGGATATTATTACGCCTGAATGGCTGGGATGATGTTTTTGGACCTTACGCCCCAATTAATACGTTCGCAGCAGGTTACACCATTGGCTCCGGATTATAGAGGCCGCGTGTGGCTGCGAGTTGTGGAGAATACGCCAACCGAGCGGCGACGTCCCGTAACATGGAATCCCGGCAACAGCGGTAGATCCGAGCCTGAAACGTTCTAACCAGTCAAACGAAGGATGATTGGGTAGTCCTTGACCAGAAGGTTGCGAAGGACCAGGTCACCGTTGAGTGACTCGGTTGTCATCTGCTGCTCAATGCCATGGATGACATCTACTGCGACTACTTGTCGGCTGGACAGGTCGTCGAAGGTGAGGGTAGTGCTCACGCCAGGATCATCCTCGACTGCCGTTCCATTGGTCCATAATGCGAAAAGCCTGTCGCCGTTGGGCAGGACAAATCCAAAATCCATTATGTTCGTCGCAGTGCTCTCAAATTGCACTCCGAGATCCGTGGGCATCGACCCGGCCATGACCGTGCTGAGATTTCGCATAGTTGGGTATGACCAGGGTGCCCGCTCTGTGAAGCCACCTAGGCCAACGCCTACGTCGAGCCCAAGCTCCATTACGATCCCCCGCGCATAGTACTTGGCAACATGCAGGTCTGTTTCCTGAATGTCCCACGTCTGACCAACACCCCGGCAACCCGGGAAGTTGCAAATCTCTAACGAATTCCAGGTCAATTCCGTGCCCCAGTACTCGCCAGCGAACCCATGGGCAGATGCGGTCTGCTTGATTTCTTGGATGATGGAAGGGTATTCGTAGTAGTAGTTCCCGAAGAACTCAATGTTGGGAGCCGCATCGTAGATAGGGTGCCAGGAGATTACATCGAACAGTTGCGCAACATCGGACCTGAGGACTTCAAAGAGATGGTCGCGACCGAAGAAAAGAACGTTAGGAGCGGAGACAACCCTGGCCTCGGAATCCTCCTGGCGAATGACTGGGATGGTCTGCCTAGCCAGCTCAATATAGTCGCGGGGCAAGACGCACTTGATGCCGCCGTCGCCACAGTTATCGGGTTCGCTCCAGATTGTGTAGTAGCGGATCCGTCCTTTGAAGTGGCGCACCACAAAACGTACGTACTCCAGGAATTCTCGAACCTGCTCGTCGTCTTGGAAACGGGGAGTAGAAAGCTCCTCACCCGCGGCGTGACCGGCTTTGTCCCAAAAGTGGAGGATTAAGTTCATGGCGATGCCATTCTCGGCCAAGCCATCGATAAAACGGTCGGCCTCTGGGGGAATAGCGAATTCAGTTCCAGTGCTCCAATCAATTGGCGGTTCGAGCTCGTACAGTGACATATCAACGCGTTTTACACCGTATGTGATGGCTTCATCCAAAGGAACCTCCCAGTTATCGAGTTGCCACAAGCCACCGTAGGAGATACCTATTCGGTTGTCGGCCAGTTCTCCGGACTGTTTGGGAAGGAATTGCACTCTAGGCAGATCATTCCCCTGCTGCAGGATTTGGGAAGCGGATGGACCCGATGTTGGCGGTGAGAATTTGCTTGTATTGCCGTCCGCATCGGTAGTCGTGGCCGTCAAGTTAGGTCCCATGAAAGAAACGTCCTTCTCGAAGGAAAAAACCCCAGAGTCATCGGCTGTTGTTCGGCCCTCGTAAGTTGCGCCCTCATCGCTACTATCGGAGAAGATCTCGACCGTGCAGTTGGAGCACGTGGCGCCCGTTACCGTACCTGCTGACAAATCAAAATCAAAGATCCCGGGTAGAGCTAGTTCAGCGTTGCTGCCACTCCACAGTGCAATGCCCAGCGAGTCATTGTCATGGATGCTGTTCTGGGTAATGGTGTTTTGCAATGTACCTGGATCGTGCATCAAAATCCCATATCCAAAGTTGTGCGCAATGACGTTATCTGGACCGATTGTGTTTCCGTGAGCACCCTCGTAAATCCAGATACCAGCTTTATTGTTGCCCAATGAATCAACGCCCGCAGCATCTGTACCGATCAAGTTGCCCACGATGATATTGAGAGACGTGCCTTCGACCGATAGGTCTATTCCAACGGCGTTGTGACTGAACTGGTTTCCCTGGCCAAAGGGTCCAGAACCAATGCCGCGATCACCACCAATCACATTGAACCTGGCCTCACCGCTTATGGCGATCCCCGGGCCGGAGAAGTTGGAGACCTGCAACCCTCGAACGGTGTTTGCCTCGGACGACACGATTTGCAGACCAGCCACCCACCCTCCTGGCACATTGCTGCCATCCAAGATAACGCCGGCCTCGCTGGCATCCAGGGTCAGGTTGCTTACCCGAATGTGGGGAAGTTCGCTGCTTACATTGATGGTGGCCGGAGCGTCGGGCGGAAAGACGGCTGGGTGGAAGATGATCGTGTCGTAAGGCTGCGCGTCCTGCAATGCCTGACGAAGGGTGCCGGGGCCACTGTCCGATGTGCTCGTGACGATAATGGTTTTCCCTTGGGGAAGGGGTGTAGGCGTCAGTGTATCAGAGGGTGTAGATGTTGGTGGCTGCGTTGGAATATCTGTGGGGATAACCGTAGGCAACACAGTTATGGACGTAGAAGTCGGTGTGGATGTACATGCTGCCAAAAACAAGGTACAAAGGAATATTGCGGAAAAGTAAGATTTCATTTCTTTTACGCTCCTTAAGGCAATCGGGCTATCAATCTCGAGTTGAGCAGCCTCGCATAGAGATGCCTATTAGTTTTTCCCCTTTACACGAGGTCTGCTCCGGCGAGATGATTGTATGAAAGCGCTGCGCCTCCAGCTATCCTTGTAACAAGTATAGAGCCGCGCGCTCTCAGACAACAGGAGGTGCAATTATGTCCCATTATCGCGTAGGTTGTGATGCCCACAAGTACTATTCTCTCTTCGCCGTCCTGGACGATCAGAGGAAGCTACAGGAGGAGCAGCGAGTTGATCACGAACAAGGTTCCATTCGAGCCTACATCTCACAGTTCCCGGAAGGGACGCCCATTTACCTGGAATTCCCGCCCCGCACTCCCGCTCCATCGCTTACCAATCGCGCTGCATCCCCGGTCGCCTCCAGCGAGAGTCTGTGTAAAAAGTCCCTCTCAATGCGATAATAGACCGAATCAATCCTCTTGTCCAACATGAGGTGGCCTATGGACTACATCGAAGGGACGAACCGAGACCAGCTTCTCCTATTCCCCGAATCACTGGACGAATACATCAGCGACGACAATCCTGTCCGTTTTATCGATGCCTTCGCAGAGAGCCTGGATCTCAAAGCGCTAGGCTTCAAACACGCTGTGCTTCCAGAAACCGGTCGCCCTCCCTACCACCCGAGTGTGATGCTCAAACTGTACGTCTATGGCTACCTTAACCGCATTCGTTCAAGCCGCCTGTTAGAAAAGGAATCTCACCGCAACGTGGAGGCGATCTGGCTCACCGGCAAGCTCATGCCCGATCACAAGACCATCCCCAACTTCCGCAGGGACAACCGGGAAGCGATTAGAGAAGTCTGTCGCGCCTTCACCCGCTTCTGTCGTGAACTGGATCTCTTCGGAGGCGAGCTTGTCGCCATCGACGGATCGAAATTCAAAGCCGTCAATAACAAGGGGCGCAACTTCACCGACCGCAAACTAAGACGCGCAATGAAAGACATCGAGAAGAAGATCGATGCCTACCTCGATGAGCTTGACGAGAACGACGTCATTGAGCCTGATGAACACAAGCCCACAGCAGAGGAGCTCAAGGAGAAGATCCAACGCCTCAAGGAGCGCATGAAGGAGTACAAGGGTCTCAAGAAGGAAATGGAGGAGACGGGAGAAACCCAGATCTCTCTCACTGACCCTGATTGCCGCTCCATGCCCTTGGCAGGAGGCCCCAGAACTCAGGTGGGTTATAACGTTCAGGTGAGCGTTGATGAAAAGCATAAGCTCATCGTAGACCACGAAGTCACCAACGCCGTCACCGATCGAGATCTGTTGAGTCACATGGCTAAGAGGGCTAAGGATCTGCTCGGTGTGGACGAGCTTGAAGTCCTGGCAGATATGGGCTACTACCATGGCAAGGAAGTGAAGGCCTGCCTGGAGGCTGGCATCACGCCCTACATCCCCAAGCCCCAAA
>DUEW01000226.1 GCA_011174845.1 Anaerolineae bacterium
CCTCGACGTAGAAGCTGTTAGAGTGTACGCCTCTGAGCTATCTTACGTCGTCCACGCTGACCGATTGCTGTACGCTTGCTCTCAGGACAGCACGGATACCATCCAGGAAAGTATTACCGAGCACAATCTAAATCGGGTAGTGGTCGCCTCCTGCACACCCGTCACTCATGGCCCCCTGTTCCAAGATTGCTTGCGGCAAGCAGGTTTGAATGAGCATCTCTTCGCCATGGCCAACATCCGCAACCACTGTTCTTGGGTCCACTCGGATGAACCAGAGATCGCTACAGCCAAGGCGAAGGACTTGGTACGTATGGCCGTGACCCGGGTGGTGACCCAAGAACCTCTCCAAAAATCGCCCGTCCCCGTAACACAGGCCGCCCTCGTGATCGGAGGAGGACCTGCTGGGATGAACGCCGCCTTGACATTGGCAGACCAGGGCTTCCCAGTGCACTTGGTGGAGCGCCAACCCAGCCTTGGCGGGAACTTGCTTTCCATGTTCTTCGATATCCATCTCTCTGATACGGATGACCAACTTGACCCTCAAACCTACCTGGTCGATTTGACGACGCGCGTCACGGACCACCCCCTGATAACGATCCACACCTCCAGCGAGGTCTTTGAGACCAAAGGATTTGTCGGCGACTTTACCTCGCGACTCCGACATGAAAATGGGGACTTTGATGAAATATCACATGGCGTGACGATTGTGGCTATAGGGGGTGAGGAATATCGAGGTTCAGACTATGGCTATAGCTCTCATCCACGCATCATCACCCAAGGCCAATTTGAAGCACTTATTGCCCACGAGATGAGCATTGCTGAACCCCCCTCTAAGCCAGCGCTTGATTTGCAGAACGTAAATCAAGTGGTCATGATCCAATGTATTGGTCCTGCAGAAGACTATTGTGCCCGTATCTGCTGTTCTGTCGCTTTGAAGAACGCGCTGCAATTCAAAGAGCGCCACCCTTCTGCTCAGGTGGTCATCTTGCATCGCGATATCCGTACTTATGGCTTCAAGGAACGACTTTATCGACAGGCGCTTGAGAAAGGAATCGTCTTCGTTCGATACGATCCCACACATCGACCTGAGGTCGACCACGCTGAGGAGGAGGGTCCAATCCGCGTGCACTTCGTAGAAACGGTGCTTGGAACGACGCTCTCCCTGAACCCCGACCTTCTCGTCCTGTCGATGCCCATGATTCCTGCACAAGGAAGCCGCGAATTAGGCACAACCCTTAAAGTACCTGTTGATATGGATGGTTGGTTCCTGGAGGCTCATGTCAAACTCAGGCCGGTCGATTTCGCCAGCGAAGGTGTCTTCTTGGCCGGAACCGCGCATTATCCCAAACTCCTCGATGAGGCGATTGTACAGGCGCAAGCAGCCGCTTCTCGCGCCGCCACGATCCTTTCACGAGAAACGTTATCAACTGGCGGAGCGATAGCATATGTCGATCCAAGTGCCTGCGTTGGCTGTCTTACCTGTGTCCGTATCTGCCCTTATGACGTGCCCCAAATCGTTCCCGAGACAGTCGGCGTGGGAGGTGTGGTCGGTACGGCATATATCGAACCTGCCATCTGCCAAGGGTGCGGCTGCTGTGTTAGTGAATGTCCTGCTCAAGCCATCGAATTGCTTCATTATCGACACAGCCAAGTGGAGAGCGAAGTCTTATCGATGTTTGATGTAAAACCACTGCAAGTGCAGAGGCGAGGGTAAAGATGAACACGGCCGACGGGACACCCCTAAAAATCGTCGCCTTCTGCTGTCGCTATTGCTCTTACGCAGCCGCAGATCTTGCGGGTGTGCTTAGGCTACGCTACCCTGCCGAGACCAGGATTGTACAGATCCCATGTACCGGTAGGCTGGACACGCTTGAGGTCTTACATGCATTTGAGCACGGCGCCGATGGTGTCATGGTGGCTGGTTGTCTGGAAGGGGATTGTCACTTTCAAGAAGGCAACCTGAACGCCCGTCGCCGTGTAGAGCATATTAAGCAATTAATACTTCAGATAGGTCTTGAACCTGAGCGTGTCGAGATGTTTAACCTATCTTCCGCTATGGCACGGCAATTCGCTGATGCGGCGACCTCAATGACCCAACGGATCATCGATCTGGGGCCAAATCCTCTGCGAGTTGCCGATCGTGATCAAATGAACCAAATGATCGAGAAGCCAGCCGGTTGAAATAAGGTGCGCTGACGTTGGTAAGACAGCCGCTCAGGCGAACGCAGCGCTCCGGGAGAGAAAAAGATGATCGTTGCTGAACAGAAGCCCTTGGAAGAGATCAAAGGCCTGATCAACGAGGCGAACAAAGTTCTCGTCGTTGGTTGTGGTACCTGCGTAACGGTCTGCTTCGCAGGCGGCGATAAGGAGGCCGGCATCTTGGCCACCAGCCTTCGCATGAATACGAAACTCGAAGGTGCGCCAAAGGATGTGACGCATCTCACCGTTCAACGTCAGTGTGAGTGGGAGTATATCGACCCCCTCCGCGATCAGATTGGCGAAGTGGATGCGGTGGTCTCGCTGGGCTGTGGCATCGGCGTACAGGCTTTGGCAGAACGTTACCCTGAGGCCATCATCGTTCCAGGATTGAACACGAGCTTTTTGGGCCTCCCGATCGAACAAGGTGTGTGGGAGGAGCGCTGCGCCGCATGCGGCGAATGCATCCTCGGGTTAACCGGAGGCATCTGTCCGATCGCTCGCTGCGCCAAGCAACTCTTGAACGGCCCTTGCGGCGGTTCCCAAAATGGTTTGTGTGAGATTAACCCTGAAACGCCGTGCGCTTGGCAACTCATCTACGAGAAATTAGCTGCGCAAAATCGCTTGCATCTTTTAATGGAGATTCAGCCGGCCAGAAATTGGTCCACCGGCCGCGATGGAGGTCCACGAAAGATCACTCGCGAAGATTTGCGCTTAGTAAAGAAAGAAGCTGAGTAGCCGGAGAGGAGCGAAGCCATGACCGAAAACATGACCAACGGATACAAATCCGGATCAAGGCTGGAGCGAATTCTCCGCGCCGGCCATTTCGCGGTGACCGGCGAACTCGGCCCTCCCCAAAGCGCTGACGGCGAGGTGATTCGCAAGAAAGCACGTCTCCTGCAAGGCATCGTCGACGCCGCCAACATCACCGACAATCAAACCGCCATCGTTCGCATGTCGAGCATCGGAGCTGGAACGATCGCCGTTCAAGAAGGCTTAGAGCCGGTCGTCCAGATGACCTGCCGCGATCGAAATCGCCTCGCGATTCAATCCGATCTGATGGGGGCTTATGCCCTGGGGATGCGCAATGTGCTCTGCTTAACCGGGGACCACCAATCTTTCGGAAACCATCCCACCGCCAAGAACGTCCATGACCTGGATTCCCTACAACTGACCCAGATGGTGGTCAAGATGCGCGACGAAAAATGTTTCCAGTGTGGTGATGAGATGAAAGGTGCCGAACCGCGTTTCTTCGTCGGCGCAGCCGCAAATCCATTCGGCGACCCCTTTGAATGGCGTCCTTACCGACTGCAGAAAAAAGTTAAAGCAGGCGCAGATTTCATACAGACACAACTGATATTCAACATCGAGCGCTTTGCAAAGTATATGGAGAAGATCCGCGAGCTTGGCTTGCACGAGCAGACGTACATCCTGGCTGGTATCGGACCCCTTAAGTCTCCTGGTATGGCGAGGTATATGCGTGATCAGGTCCCGGGGTTAGACGTCCCCGATATTTGGGTTGATCGTATGATGGGTGCTACAACGGGCATCGACAAAGAAGATAAGAAGGCTCGCCAGGATGCCTGGCGACGGGAGGGGATCCAGATCGCCATCGAACTGATCAAGGAGCTAAAGCAGATCGAAGGAGTGGCGGGTGTGCATATTATGGCCATCGAATGGGAAGAAGCGGTGAAACCGATCGTCGAAGGCGCAGAGTTGTTCCCTCGACCCGAACCCACCTCCCTTCCGACATCCGATACCGAGACGGCGGCTTAGCGAGGTCCCAATGGAAACCAAGATCAGCACCGATTTGGCCGACCGCATTCGTAGAGAAACTGGGGAAAACGTTTACCTCTGCTACCAATGCATCAAGTGCACCTCCGGATGCCCTCTGACGGAGCACTTCGACCTCGCACCGAACCAAGTAATGCGCGCCGCCCAATTGGGCATGGAAGAGTTAATCTTTGAGAGCCGCACGCCATGGCTGTGCGCCTCCTGCCAGACCTGCACCACTCGCTGCCCCCAGGGGATCGACATCGCTCGGGTGATGGATTTCATCGTCAGCGAAGCCATGGCCGAAGGGATCAAACCAAAAGTCCCAGAAGTCGCTCTCTTTAACAAGGTGTTCCTGCGCGATGTCGATATCTTGGGTCGGTCCTACGAACTCGGTTTAATCGCCGAGATGGGCTTACGCACCGGGCAACCCTTGAAGGATATCGATCTCGGTTTGGAGATGTTCAAGCATCGCAAGATCAATCTTTTACCGGAATGGGTACGCCGACCCAAACACAAGCCAGCGCGCGAACCCGTCTCACGATCGCCAAATGAGATCGGGTACTATCCGGGCTGCTCACTCCACTCGCTTTCCAAGGAATTTGATTATTCTGCCCGAGCCGTTCTCGAGACTTTCGACTTGCAGCCTGTTGCCCCAAAGGGCTGGATTTGTTGTGGCTCTTCCCCTGCTCATCGAGTGGATCACCGCCGATCGATCCAGATGCCCCTTGAGAGTCTGGTTCTCTACGAGCAGGAGGGCCTAAAAGAGGTGACCCTGCCATGTGCCATGTGCTTTAACCGCTTCCGAGCTGCGGCCCGCGAACTGCGTCTCGATCCTGAACTTAAGCAGGATCTAGACCGAGAGCTCGACTTTGAATACCAGGACAGTGTTGCCATCTCGTCCCTGCTTGATTTTGTCGTCGATCGTGTGGGGTTGGAGGTGATCTCGGAAAAAGTACAACAGCCACTCGAGGGTCTTAAGGTCGTCTGTTATTATGGTTGTTTGCTCACCCGCCCTCCCGAGGTCACCGGTTCGATGGAACCCGAGTATCCGATGGCTATGGATCGGTTAATGAAAACCTTGGGAGCGACCGTGCTCGATTGGGACCGCAAGGTCGCATGCTGTGGGGCCTCCCTTTCCCTCACCAAAACGGAACTTGTATTTGAGATGAGCGGAAACATCCTTGAAAACGCCCGTGCCCGAGGGGCGGATCTCGTCGTTGTGGCCTGCCCGATGTGCCACATCAACCTGGACAGCCGACAGACACAGATGGAAGCGGGCCCACGCATACCTGTGCTGTATTTCACTCAACTCATGGCCCTTGCGCTTGGAAGACCGGATGATGCGGCTCTCAGATACAATATGATCGATCCTCGACCGTTGCTGGAACAGCGCGGGTTGCTGTAAATCCAAAAGAGGGAGTTTATCTGCCCTCTCCAATGTGGGGAGGGGATTAGGGTGAGGGGAGATTGACAGGTCATGTACACCCTCACCCCTGCCCTCTCCCTCAAAGGGAGAGGGAGAAGTAGCCAATCAGCCATCTATATGGGATTTCATCTAGTGCCCGATCCCAGGGACCACA
>DUEW01000227.1 GCA_011174845.1 Anaerolineae bacterium
CATGTAATATAGGGAGGGTTTCTAGGTAGAGAAGTTAGTGAATCACGCCTCCTTCCGATTTTACGCCGAGCTAAATGATTTCCTGCCGCCGCATCGAAAACGGGTGATCTTCTCCCACGCTTTCGATGGCCAGCCGTCGGTTAAGGACACGATCGAGGCGCTGGGCGTTCCCCACACCGAGGTCGACCTGATCTTGGTCCATGGCGAATCGGTGGATTTCTCCTACCGCATCAAGGACGGTGACCAAGTCAGTATCTATCCGGTGTTTGAGTCGATTGACATTACATCGGTCCTACGAGTACGCCCTCAGCCATTGCGCGAAGTGCGCTTCGTGCTCGATACACACCTGGGTCGGTTGGCTGGATATCTACGCATGTTGGGCTTCGATACGCTCTATCGGAATGACTTCGGGGACGCGGAATTGGCAAGTTTGTCGAACCGTGGGAAGCGAATCTTGCTCACCAAAGATCGTGGTCTTCTCAAGCGGGCCGAGGTGACCCACGGTTATTGCGTACGCGAGATTCACCCGAGGCGTCAATTGGTCGAGGTTCTGCGTCGCTTCGATTTGGCTCGTCTCATCAAGCCTTTTGAACGGTGCATGCGTTGCAATGGCTTGGTTACACTAATAGATGATGAGGAAGTCATCGATCAACTCCCGCCTGAAACGCGTCAATACTATGATGAGTACCACCTGTGTCAAGATTGTGGCCGAGTTTATTGGCGCGGCTCACATTACCAGCGAATGCAGCTTTTTATCGCTCAAGTCCTTGAGGAAGTCGCGGGGTAGACGGAAAGCTTCCCGCGAGCTTTGAGCTCGCGGGAAGCTGTACCTCTCGCTCCGCCTCCGCTTGTGAACAATATCTTTAATCCACCGAGGGAAGCCCATAATCTGGAATGTCGGAACTCAAGCTTGAACGTCCGTAAAGGTATTGACCCGAAAAACCCTTTATAGTACAATTGTTCTAGGTACGGTGGGCGAACGAAATGTTGTCACGGCCGCCCGGGCCGAACTGGAGATCGACCCCCACCGGAAAGGAGCACCCCATGTTTCACAAAATTATTCTTGTTGGTAACCTCGGCCGCGATCCCGAGATGCGTTACACGCCCAGCGGTCAAGCGGTCACCAATCTGTCGGTCGCGACCAACCGTCGCTACACCGATAGTTCTGGTGAACAACGGGACGAGACGGTTTGGTTTCGTGTATCCGTTTGGGGTCGGCAGGCCGAAGCCTGTCACCAATACCTGAGCAAAGGGCGGCAGGTGTTAGTGGAGGGTCGTATGGTGGCGGACGAGAACGGCAACCCACGCATCTGGACGCGGCAGGATGGCAGTGCGGCCGCCTCTTTCGAGGTAAATGCCCAGACCGTCCGCTTCCTCGGCGGTCGCGGGGAAGCCTTTGACGTCGAAACCGAAACTGCCGCCATGGCACCGGGACCGCAGTCCGAGGACGAGATTCCCTTCTAGGCCGTCTATGGAAGGCCTCAACTGGGCATTGCCCGTTTGAGGCCTTCATTCAACCCAGTGGAGCAGGTCCATGTCTTCTAAGCCTGAGCAGCCAGCGACAGGTCGTATTAGCGTCCATATACCTACTGATCTCGAGCCTACCTACGCCAATTTCGCCATGATCACCCACTCCCGTTCCGAAATCGTGATCGATTTCGCTCAGGTATTGCCTCAAGTGCCGAAGGCGCATGTGAGGAACCGGGTCATCATGACGGCATTCAACGCCAAATTGTTGTTGCGGGCGCTGACCGAGCATATGGCTCGCTTTGAGGCTCAGCATGGTGAGATCTACTTACCCGAGGGGACATCGCTGGCTGACCAATTATTCCGACCGTCACCTCCCGATCCAGAATCTGAGAAGTGAGACCCATGGAAAAACTGGAAAACATCGGCGAACAAATCCGCCAACATCTCGAGGAGAAGAACGCGGCACGCGATCGAGCCCTCCAATACTCTCGCACCTTGATCCGTCATTGCTCGGTAGCCATTCGTGCCATTCATCGAGGCGAACGGACCTTGGCCAAGGAACATCTGGAGAAAGCCGGGGAGCTGCACGAAACCCTGCGGGATGAGTTGGCTCCCTATCCCGATCTCTACCACGCCGGGTACACCATGAGCGCGCTCAAAGAGTATGCCGAGGCGAATATCGTCTATGCTCTCCTCGGAGGCGAGTCGTTACCCGATCCCGACATTTTGGGCGTGGAGTATACCGCTTTCCTCGGCGGCTTGGGTGAGGCGGTTGGGGAGATGCGCTGGCGCGTCCTGGACGTCCTGCGACATGATAGCGTGGAAGAAGCGGAGAGGTTGCTCTCTGCGATGGAGGATATTTACGGACTGCTGGTAACGATCGACTTCCCCGATTCCCTCACCGGGAATTTGCGACGGATCACCGACATGGTGCGTGGGGTCACCGAGCGCACTCGTGGTGACTTGACGACAAGTCTTCAACAACATGCGCTGAAAGAGGCGCTCGAGGCGGTCGAGAAGAAGCTGGATCGCTAGTAAGCGTGGCCGGAAAGACAATACGCGCTTCTGAGATTACCCAATTCACCTTCTGCCGCCGCGCATGGTGGTATACGCGACAGGGTCACCCCTCAGACGACTCGGAGGAGCGGCTCGCGGGGATACGTTGGCATCGTCAGCATGGACGCGCCGTTCTAGCCGCTGGTTGCCTCCAACTACTGGGTTACGCTTTTCTTTTATCAGCGGTCGTGGCCGGGGTAGCTCATTTGACCGCGCTCGCCTTGAGGTGAGCCTTGGTTTATCTGATCGTCCTGCTACTTCTGATAGGATTGGGACTGCTCTGGCTGGCCAGGCGCCGACGGGCTGCAACCGGTTTGCCACCAGGTCGTGTCGTATCCATCGACACCGAGCACCTAGGTCGCTTCGAGCGATCACTCTATGATCCAACCCTCAATCTCGCTGGTCGTCCTGACTACCTTGTGGAGAGGTTAGGTAAGCTAGTGCCGGTAGAGGTGAAGTCAGCGCGCGCGCCTTTTGGACCCTATCCATCACACGTTCTACAACTGGCGGCCTATTGCGCGCTGGTGGATGCCATCTATGGAAAGCGCCCTTCCTATGGGATCGTTAAGTACGCCGATCGTGCCTTTTCCGTGGACTACAGCCTATCGCTTGAGAACGAGCTATTAGATCTGTTGGCGGAGATGCGTCGAGCTGAGCACCACAAACCCGACCGATCCCACGAATCTGTGAGCCGTTGCCAGGCATGTGGGTTTCACCAGATCTGCGATCAGATGCTGGAATGAAGGTGCGTAGCTTCTTCCCTCCGCTATAATTACAATGATGAGTATCGAAGCTATCCCCCCTCAAAGGATCGCCGTTGCCTCCTATCCCGCTCGCGAAGAAGCGACTGAATTGGCAGTCGTTATCACTGCCTTTCTTACCGAGCGCGGTCTGATCGCTCACCATGCCTCGCTCTATGATGAGACATTGTGCAGCCAGGTTAAGGATGGGGGGGTCGACCTCTTAATCGCGCTGGGAGGGGACGGGACGATGTTGCGCGCCGGGCATCTCTGCGCGCCGTCCCAAGTACCGATTTTAGGAATTAACGTCGGGGGACTCGGCTTCCTGATTGAAGTAGGACGTGACGATTGGCAATCAAAAGTGGAGCGCGTGTTGACCGGTGACTACTGGCTGCAAGAACGGATGATGCTGCGTGCGGAACACTACTGCAGAGAAGAGATGGTCGGGGCGTGGGATGTGCTCAACGAGTGCACGATTGGCCGAGGCGCGACAGTGCGTCCGGTACAGCTGATCACCGAGATCGATGGGTTCTACCTGACCACCTACGTTGCCGATTCCTTGATCGTGGCTACCCCAACCGGTTCCACTGCCTACGCTCTCGCAGCTGGCGGGCCAATACTTCCACCTGAATTACGCAACATCCTGCTCGTGCCAGTTGCGCCTCACTTATCGATCGACCGATCCATCGTCCTGCACGAGGGATCATGGGTGAAGGTTACCGTCCGCACCTCCCATCAGGCGACCGTATGTATTGATGGCAAGCCGCCGGAGTCGCTCCAAGATCAAGATTATGTTGAGGTGCGAGCCAGCGAGCATACCGTCCACTTCGTCCGTCTACAAGAGCCTGGTTACTTCTACCGAAATTTAACCTCACGCATGCATCGGAACCCGGTCGTCGGAGATAAAGGATGACCGAGCCTACGATGGTCTGTGCCAACCATCCTCATCGAGAGACGACCTTACGCTGCAATCGGTGTGAAAAACCGATCTGCCCCCAATGCGCTGTTCAAACACCGGTAGGCTATCGCTGCAAGGAATGCGTGCGTGGTCAACAGAAGGGATTTGAAACCGCACGTCGCATCGACTACCCGATCGCGGGGTTGATCTCAGCACTGGCTCTGGGTGTGGCGATGTACTTACTCGGTTTCCTCAGTTGGTGGGGAATCTTCATCGCGCCCGTGGTAGGGGGTGGGCTGGCAGACATTGTCCACTCAGTGGTGGGACGTCGCAGAAGCCGTTACTTGCCGTTAGCGGCCGTTATCGGGGGCGCGATTGGCATCCTGCCCTCCTTATGGCGGCCGTTCTATCTTTTATTCAACTTGTTTTCGGTGGGTGAACTCGGCGGATTGGGAACCGTATTACTTGGGACCTTGGTGCCGATCGTGATGGGGGGCTTGATGCTGAGCACCCTCTATTACCGTTTACGAGGGATTCGCCTTTAGTGCATTGCCATGCTTATTGAACTTCGTATTCAGGATTTCGCCATCATCGACGACTTACACTTGAACCTTGATTCAGGGTTCACCGTCTTCACTGGTGAGACCGGTGCGGGAAAGTCGATCATCATTGATGCCGTGGAGATGCTGTTGGGAGGACGAGCGGACAGCACGATGGTTCGTTCGGACGCTGAAGTGGCCATTATCGAAGGCGCTTTTCGACTGGAACCCTCCATTCAGGACGAGGTAAACCAGATCCTCGAGCGCGAGAATTTACTGGACGATCCCGAATTCCTCACATTAGGGCGTGAAATTCGGCGCCAAGGACGTAACATCTGTCGGGTGAACGGACGAACAATCAACCTCAATCTGCTTCGGGAACTGGGCGAATGGTTAGTTGATGTTCATGGTCAATCTGAACACTTAAGCTTGTTAAGAGTTCGGGAGCATCTCCAGTTGCTCGACCGCTATGCGCAGGTTGAAGATTTGCGCAACGCTTTCGCCGATGCCTATCAGGTACTTGGACGGGTGCGTCGAGAAATCTCCGAGTTGCGTCAGCGCGAGCAGCAGGCTGCAAGCAGGGCGGACCTGTTGGCTTATCAAATCAATGAGATCGAGACCGCCGCCCTACGAATGGGTGAGGAGGCCGAATTGATCGCTGAGCGCAATCGGCTAGCCAACGCAGAGCAGTTGGCGACCCTTGCTGAGCAAGCGATCGCCGCGCTCGACGAAGAGCCCAGCGACCGCGAGGCCATCACCGATCTGCTCGGTCGGGCTACGCAGGCCTTGACCGGGCTTGCGAAAATCGACGGCAGTATGGAGGAGACACAAGCGGAGGCGCAGGCGCTGGTTGAGCATACAAGCGATCTGGCTCGACGTTTGCGGGTCTATCGTGAAGGTATTGAGTATAACCCTCAGAGGTTGGACCAAGTTGAGGAGCGTCTGGGCCTGCTTCACTCCTTGCAGCGCAAATATGGTGTTGGGATTGATGTGGTGCTGGGATACGCGGAAGCCGCGCGTGCGGAACTTGAAGCGATCACCCACTCCGAAGAGCGCCTTCAAGACTTGGAATCCGAGGAGGCCAGGTTGCTCTCCCACCTCGGTGAACTGGGCAGCGAATTGTCCCAAGCGCGCCGCCAGGCGGGTGAGCGGTTGAAACACGCGATAGAAGAAGAGTTGACAGACCTACGCATGGAGGGGGCAAATTTTGAGGTGGACTTGAGTTGGGAGGACGATGCGCAGGGTGCGCCGGCTGGGGATCGCCGGATAGCTTTCAGCTCGATGGGCTTCGACCAAGTTGAATTCCTTGTGGCACCAAATCCAGGCGAGGGGCTCAAGCCCTTGGTGAAGATTGCCTCTGGCGGCGAGACCTCACGGTTGATGTTAGGGTTGAAGAGCGTCTTGGTGCGAGCCGACCAAACGCCCACCCTGATCTTCGACGAGATCGATCAAGGTATAGGAGGTAGGGTGGGCGCGATCGTTGGGAGGAAGTTGTGGGGAGTGGCGCACAATCATCAGGTGCTTTGCGTCACCCATTTACCTCAGCTTGGCGCCTTCGGCGAACAGCATTTTAAGATCGAGAAAGAAGTCCAGGGTGGACGTACGGTGACCCTGGCCCGACGCCTGACGGACAGCGAGCGAATCCCTGAGCTGGCGTCGATGTTGGGAGGGGTTAGCGAACCCAACCTAGAGAGCGCGGCAGACCTCCTTCGCCAAGCGATCGAGGCCAAGAGTGTGGCGAGGGTGGAACAGTCTTAAACCCCATAAGGTCACTTTCTCGCTCAGTTGCTTCGCATAAAAATCTCCACCCCGGTTTTTCACAGCAGGGCGGAGATTTTTCTTCTAGCGTCGATGTCCTGGGAAGGTGTGCGGCAGGACATTGATACTTGAGCGATGTACTCTTACGCTGAAACCTCTTCTTCAATGCGAAGCTCGGCGCCTTCGTCCGGTCGACGGAAGACTACACCTTCGCTCTCATCGAAGTCCACGATCACCGTATCGCCCTCGTCGAACTCACCTTGCAGGATCTTCACCGAGAGAGTGCTCTCGACGTGTCTCTGTAGGGCGCGGCGTAGAGGGCGAGCACCGAAGGACGGGTCGTAGCCTTCTCGTGCCAACCATTCGCGGGCCGCGTCGGTCAACTCGACGGTCAAACCGTGTTCAGCTAAGCGCTCGCGGATCTGTTCCATCTGCAAATCGACAATCCGCACCATCTGGTCAGGCGACAGGGGCGAGAAGATGATGATTTCGTCGATGCGGTTGAGGAATTCGGGTCGGAACGTGTCCTTGAGTTCCTTTTCGATTTTCTCCTCCGCTGCTTGCTCTTGGCCTTCTTCACCCTGGCGTCGGAAGCCCAGTGTGCCCGATCTGGTGACAAACTCGGTTCCCAGGTTGGAGGTCATGATCAATACAGTGTTACGGAAGTCCACCACCCTCCCCTGTCCATCGGTCAAGCGACCATCATCGAGAATCTGGAGCAGGGCATTCCATACCTCAGGGTGGGCCTTCTCAATCTCATCGAACAGGATCACGCGGTAGGGACGGCGTCGAACCGCCTCCGTCAGTTGGCCGCCTTCCTCATACCCGACATAACCCGGTGGCGCACCGAACAGGCGGGATACGGTGTGTTGTTCGCGGTACTCGCTCATATCGATGCGTACCAGTGCGTCCTCATCGTCAAACATGAACTCTGCCAACGCCTTGGCCATCTCCGTCTTCCCCACGCCCGAGGAGCCCAAGAAGATAAAGGATCCGATCGGTCGTCGAGGATCCTTGAGACCCGCGCGAGCGCGACGGATCGCATCTGCCAAGGCAAGGATGGCTTCATCCTGACCGACGATACGTTCGTGAAGCCGTTCTTCCATTCTCAGAAGTTTCGCGGCTTCGGTCTCCATCATTTGGCTGACCGGTATCCCGGTCCACATGGCGACGACTTCGGCGATATCAGCTTCATCAACGATCTCATCCAGTTGATGCTCGGCTTCCCATTTGTCGCGCAATTCTCGGAACTCGCTCTCCAGGCGCAAGCGTTCGGATTTTTTATCGGCCGCACGCTCGTAATCCCGCTCCAGCCCGGCTTTCTCCTCCGCCGCTAACAGACGATCGATCTCGGCTTTCAATTCTTTGAGGTTCGGTGGCAGGGAATAGAGCGCCACGCGCAACTTAGCAGCGGCCTCATCCATCAGGTCGATGGCCTTGTCAGGCAAATGTCGGTCGGTGACGTAGCGCTGTGATAAACGAGCCGCAGCCACGAGGGCCTCATTGGAGAAACTCACCTTATGATGGGCTTCATACCGATCGCGCAGACCATGCAACATTTCGATGGTCTCTTCAACCGTTGGTTCCTCGACGTACACCGGTGCAAAGCGCCGTTCGAGGGCGGCATCTTTTTCGATGTGCTTGTGATACTCGTCGAGGGTGGTGGCACCGATGCATTGCAGTTCGCCGCGCGCCAGCGCCGGCTTGAGCATGTTGGAAGCGTCCATCGCTCCTTGGGCGGCACCAGCGCCGACCACGGTGTGCAATTCATCGATCATGAGGATGATATCGCCCTCCGAGCGCTGGATTTCTTCGATGGCGGCCTTCAGACGCTCCTCGAACTCGCCCCTGAAGCGTGAGCCAGCGATCATCGCTCCCAAATCGAGCGAGACAACCTTGCGACCGCTTAAGATTTCAGGCACGTCGTTGTCGGCGATTTTTTGAGCCAAACCTTCAGCGATAGCCGTCTTCCCGACGCCGGCTTCGCCGATCAGCACAGGGTTGTTCTTGGTGCGTCTGGAGAGAATCTGGATCACACGCATGATCTCCTGATCGCGACCTATCACCGGATCGAGCTTGCCTTCTTTAGCTAATTGGGACAGATCGCGCGAATATTTCTCCAGTGTGCGATAGCGCGACTCGGCCTTGCGGTCCGTAACTCGCTGGCCGCCACGGATCTCCTTTACGGTGTCATAAACCCGGTCCTTGGTAATTCCCAACTCGGTCAACAGGCGAGCGATCGCAGTGTTACGTTCCGAGAGGATGGCCAGGAAGATGTGTTCGGTGGAAATGTATTCATCGTTGAGGCGATTGGCCTCCTGGTTGGCCATGTCGACCACACGCTTGACGCGCGGGGTGATGAAGATCTGCCCCGCGCCTCCACCGTAGATATTGGCCTTGGGGGTCGTGCGTAGCTGATGGTCGATGCGATCGGTAAGATCCTCGATATCGATGTTCAGCTTTTCTAAGACTTGTGGAATCACACCCTGCGGCTGTTCAATGAGTGCCAGCAGGATATGCTCTGTGTCAATTTGATTGTGTCCGTAGCGCTGGATAATCTCGGCTGCGCGTTGAGCCGCATCCTGAGCACGCTCGGTGAAACGGTCAAATCGCATCATAGGAACCTTCCTTATTGTGCGCCTACTACGACGCACAATGCGGTTTGATTATATCAGCGGGGCCGAAAGTGAACATAAGAATCATATATGAATCTTTCTCTCCAGGCGACCGGTGCAAGACCGGGGCCAGCGAGACGGATATTCCAGTGAAATGAGGGGGTTTAACTTGAACCTGGTCGTTTGAAAAGGTCTTCATGACCTCCGTTTGGTTTCAACCTTGCAACCCATATTTTGATCATTCCAGCTCGTTAAGAAAGGATGATCTGTACTGGGTATGGAAACCATGTGGCAGGAGTGGATCATAATCCGGTCGAGGGAAGCTCACCGCTCTTGGTGAAACTCGGAAGGACTAGGACCTACGCGATCTACTATGGGTTATAAATACGCTCTAAGATGATCTTTGGTGATGATTTCTTAATCACCGGGCGAGAGCTGTGGGAGGCGCTTAACTAGCTCGAGCATCAACTCAGCACACAACCCACCACCCATCGAAAGCGGTGTCGGTACAGGTGATGAGCACCGACTTATTCCGAGGCACAGGCAGGGATCGTGGGACGAGGGGAGCGGTTAGAAATCAAATTAATGGTAACGAAGGAGAACGAGCCATGGTACTGCTGTTCATCTTAGCTTCTTCGGTCGTGCTTCAGTTTGCTGCGTCGTATGCGGCATTCAGACTGATCAAGCTTACCAGCGCGCGCGTGGCACTGGTCGCCATTGGCGCTGCCATGGTTCTGTTAGCTATTCCACGATTGATCATTCTCTACCGAATCTTGGCTCAGGCGCCAGGTGTCCTCCCAGACCTGACGGTTGAAGTCGTTGTATTCGCCATCTCGGTGCTCATGGTGGTGGCGTTAATCTCGATTGGCCCTCATATTCAGCCCTCCGACCTTGCAACGCAGGCCCTTCTTGAAAGCGAAGAGAAATTTCGCCGCTTGTCCGAGGCGGCGTTTGATGGCATCGTGGTCACCGAAAACGGAAAAATCATTGAGGCAAGTACGCAATTTTCGAGGTTGTTCGGATATCGTCCGAAAAAGATGATTGGTCTGAGTGTGAACGAGCTTGTCGCGCCGGAAGCTCGTGAGCAGGTCATGGGGAACATCAACTCCAGCTATGACGACCCTTATGAAACGGTTTGTATGCGGGAGGATGGGACGACATTTCCAGTTGAAGTGTGCGGGAAAAATTTCCGTTTTCAAGGCAGGGATCTTCGTGTGACGGCGATTCGAGATATCACCGAACGAATGCAAATGAATGAGAAGTTACGCGAATCAGAAGAGCTGTATAGGACGCTGATGGGAACCTCCCCCGATGCGGTGACCATGACGGATTTATACGGGAACATCACTCAAGTTTCCCACCGAACGCTCGAACTTCATGGGTTTGAAAGTGAGGAGAAAATCGTTGGGTTGAACGCGGTTGAGCTTATTGCTGAAGAGGATCACGATCGAGCGATGGCCAATATGCAAAAGACATTGGAGGAGGGCTCGGCGAGCAACGTCGAATATACCCTGTTAAAGGCTGACGGCAACGTCTTTTTTGGTGAGTTAAATACCGCGCTGGTTAAAGATGGTCACGGGGAGTCAAAAGCGTTAATCGTCACCACGAGGGACATCACGGAGCGCAAACGAGCAGAGTTTGCCCTTCGTGAGAGCGAGGCCAAGTACAGCACGCTCTTCCACCAATCAAACGATGCGATCATCATCCACGATCCAGAAGGGAACATCGTTGATGTTAACCAAAAAGCAGTCGACCTGCTAAGACACACGAAATCCGAGGTCATGTCCCTCACGATCGCCGATCTCCATCCACAAGATGCGCTTGAGAAATCTAGATGGGCGTTGGAGACCATCATGCACGATGGTTTTGTCAATTTTGAGATCGACTTCAAGAAGAAAGACGGTGAAATCTTCCGGGCAGAGATGTCTTCAAGCTTGGTTGATCTCGGTGATGCCACGGTCATACATGGCGTGATCCGAGACATCACCGAGCGCAAGAAGGCGCTGAACGAGATCGAACGCCTGAAGGAGTTCACCGAGAACATCCTCCAGAGCATGTCCGAGGGGGTTGTGGTTGATGACGAGGAGGGGAACTTTAGATTTGTCAACCAAGCTGCTGCTGCGTTGTTGGGGTATGAACCCGACGAAATTTTGGGGCAGCATTGGACGAACTTCTTTCCATCCGACCAGCATGCCATCGTCCACGCGGCCAACGAACGACGACGCCACGGAGAGTCAGACCGTTATGAGGTCGAGTTGATGCGCAAGGACGGTACACGATTTCCCGTACTTATCAGCGGCTCCCCTCGCATTATTGGTGAGGAATTAAAAGGTTCTATGGCTGTTTTCATGGATGTCACCGCACGCAAGCAGCGTGAACGAGAACAAAGTGCCATCGTCACCGTCTCCACCGCTTTGCGTTCGGCTGCCGATCGCGAGGAGATGTTACCCATCATCCTGGATCAATTGCTTGATTTATTGGAGGCCGAAGGTGCGGCGATTGTGATACGCGATCAAGAAACGGACGAGTCGGTCGCTGAATTAGCGCGCGGGATGTGGGATGAGTGGACAGGCGAACGATTGCAGCCCGGGAAAGGGATCAGTGGGCGTGTCATTGAATCTGGTGATTTCTACCACACAAACGATGTGCAGCATGACCCACTCTTTGCTCGGCCCGATCTGCTCGGCGACGCGCGTGCCTTGATCTGTGCCCCGCTCATCGCACATGAGGAGATTATCGGAGCGTTGATGGTGGGACGCAAAGCGGCCTTCGAAGAAGGAGAGATCCACATCCTGAACGCGATCGCCGATATGGTTGCCAATGCGCTACACCGCACAAACCTTATGGAAACGTTGGAGCAGCGGGTCCTCGAGCGAACGCGGGAGTTAGAAGAGGCCAACGAGATGCTCATGGAGCTTGACAAGCTGAAAAGCGATTTTGTCTCCAATGTCTCCCATGAATTGCGGACACCGATCACGAACATCATGCTCTACCTTAACCTAATGGATCGAAAAGAGAAGAGAGAAGAACAAGCTCGCTACATGCAGATTTTGAGAGCAGAATCGGCTCGCCTCGCTCATTTGATCGAAGATCTGCTCACCCTCTCTAGGTTGGAACGAGATCGAATCCCGCATGGTTTGGAGCCGCACGTGTTAGATGCGTTGATCGCTGAAATCTTGACGGCTCATCAGGCTCGCGCCAAGGATAAGTCGATCTCCATGCGACATGAGTTCAATCCTGAGGTACCACCCGTTTACATCAGTTGGGATCAAATGGTGCAAGTCTTCACCAACTTGTTAAGTAATGCACTGGCCTATACCTACAGCGGTGGTAACGTCACGATTTCCAGTGATTTAAACGAGTACGCCGGTGAACAACATGCCGTGGTACGTGTGCACAACGATGCGCCGCCCATTGCACCCGAGGATCTGCCGCACATCTTTGAGCGTTTTTATCGCGGGAAAGTTGGCCGCGAATCAGGCGAACCGGGAACGGGCTTAGGGCTTTCCATCTGCAAAGAAATTGTCGAGTTGCATCAGGGACGTATTGAGGTTTCGAGCGATGAGGACCAGGGCACTACCTTCACTGTGTATTTGCCGGTCACCCAACTGGAGGCTTGATCATGCCCAACAAGGCCAGGCAACCATGTGCAATGATGGAATCATTTACTTCCTCACTAGCTTGTGACACACACCGAGAACGGAGAACTGTATGGAGGTCGTAAGGTTGTGGGGCAAATTTTTGATCTATGATGGTTTTTGAGCCCGAGGGTGGTCCTCCGTTGGGTGAGGTTTCGCGCAGGGCACCTGTGAAGCATCTATTATGGTAGAGACAGATGCGATCAAGGTCGCCTCTTGGCACCAGGGAAGACCGCCGGACAGTGAAGCCATGGATTGGTGCGCTTGAAGGATAAACGCGTGATACCACAACTATGGAGTAGGGGGCGATGGTTTGGCAAGTGACACCATATGTCGCCATCTCCTTGGCTGCTGTCATCCTGCTACTCACATTGGCGATCTACATCTTTCGGCGAGAGGATGATGGTAGGCCGAATAAAACCGGTGCGATTCTTCTACTCGCCAGTGCGGTTTGGATTTTGGGTGGTGCGTATGAAGTCGGTAGCCTCAGCCTCGAAACGAAAATCCTGTGGGACAAATTTCAATTTATAGGTCTTCTTGTCGTACCCACCGGGTGGGCTATATACATTCTTCAATATATTGGGAGGGAGAATTGGCTTACCCGTCGCAGATTGGTATTACTCAGCATCCTCCCCCTTACTTTCATGCTCCTGGTCCTGACCAACGAACAACACCAACTGATCTGGTCACGTGTTGATCTACCCCAATCCTTCTCGAGCTTCGAATTGGTGAAAGTGAATGGTCCCGGGTTCTGGGTCATGATCCTGCATTCATATCTTATGTTGAGTGTAGGGACTTTCTTCCTGATCCGGATGTTGGTCCGCTCTCGACGTGTCCATAGCTGGCAAGCGAGCGTGTTGCTAATCGCTATTTTTTCTTTATGGTTGATCAACCTGCTGGACATTGCGGGCTTGCGACTAGATCCACAGATCGATCCCACGGCGCTTGCCTTAGCGATCACAACGCCATTGATCACATGGGGGATGTGGCGTATCAAATCGGGTGATCTTGTTTCGGTGGCACGTGGAGCCGTGATCGAGGGAATGAGCGATGCGGTGATTGTGCTCGACGCAAAGAATCGCATTGTGGATGTGAACCCTGCCGCCGTCATGATCATCGGAAGCCCAATATCAAAATTGGTCGGCCGATCCGTAGAGGAGGGATGGCCGGCGTGGCCTACGGTGATCGGGGTCTCGGGATGTGAGGACACATTTGGAGTAGAAGTAGACCTGCAGGTTGAAGGGGAGGTGCGGACTTACGATGTTCGGGTCTCGCCGGTGGACGACAGGATCGGACGATTGGCATGTCGCGCCGTGGTCTTTCGCGACGTCAGTCGACAGAAACGGATGGAAAAAGCTCTTCGCGAGAGCGTAGAGAGCTACCCCCTACTGGCTGAGCAATCCACCGATATGATCGCCCGACATGATCCGGACGGTGTCTGCCTCTTCGTTTCCCCGACCTGTCGGACGTTACTTGGATATGATCCGGAAGAGATGATCGGGCGCAAAATTTTCGGTCTCATCCACCCCGACGATCTTGATGATTTTACCGAAGGCTTGTCCAAGCTACTGATCGAATCGACTGCAAAATCGTACACCTACCGTCTCCGTCGGAAGGACGGTGAACACATCTGGGTAGAGACGACGGGCCGGCGGATCTTTACCACGGGCAAAGATGAAGTCGGACAACTCGAGATGATCACCGTTACACGTGATATCACCGAGCGTAAGCGAGCAGAAGATGCGTTGGCGGCCGAGCGAGAGCGACTCGCGGTAACCCTGAGCAGCATAGGCGACGGCCTCGTGGCGCTTGATACCGAGAGGAGAATCGTGCTCACCAACCCTGTTGCGGAGGATCATCTTGCGGTCCTGGCCAGTGAAGGTATGGGCGACACCCTGACCCGCCTGGGGGATCAACCGATCGACGTTTTTTTGCGATCTCCTTCCATGGGAAAGAATTTTCATGAAGTGATGTTAGAAGCCCCTCGCCGTTGCTTCGAGATCGTTACTCATCAGATGAAGACAGGGCCGCAGGTCGGTGGCTGGGTGCTGGTCATACGCGATGTCAC
The DNA here is from genome assembly GCA_011174845.1 of Anaerolineae bacterium. Classification (GTDB taxonomy): domain Bacteria; phylum Chloroflexota; class Anaerolineae; order Anaerolineales; family E44-bin32; genus DUEZ01. Next base: position 14,783 of record DUEW01000227.1, read on the forward strand.
AACTGAGCGCGAGACGCAAAGGCGCGTTCAACTACAGGATCGCCTGGCCGCCGTGGGGCAATTAGCAGCCGGGATCGCCCACGATTTCAACAACATCCTGGGCGCGATCATTCTCTACAGCGAAATGCTGCTCAAGAGGGCCAATCTTTCGACCAGGGATCGTGAGCGTATGGTGACGATCTATCAGCAGGCCGAAAGAGCCGCGACCCTGACGAGGCAAATCTTGGATTACAGCCGCCGCACGGTGATGGATCAGACCCCGATGGACTTGGCGCTTTTCCTTGGCGATACCCAAAGATTGCTGTCGAGGACTCTACCTGAGGGCACCCAGGTAAAGTTTGAATGTGGTGACGAGAACTATGTCGTCAATGCTGACCCGGCTCGGATCCAACAGATTCTGATGAACCTGGCCTTCAACGCGCGGGATGCCATGCCGGAAGGTGGCGAGTTGTGCTTCGAACTTTCCCGTTTGCGGGTAGAGCCCAGTGAGCCACCCCCCTTTAGGGACATGGCTCCAGGCGCATGGCTACAATTACGCGTCTCGGACACGGGCGTGGGAATAAAACCAGAAGTCTTGCCCCATATCTTTGAACCCTTCTTTACCACCAAAGCCCCTGGAGAGGGGAGCGGATTGGGTTTGGCTCAAGTCTACGGGATTGTGAAGCAGCATGATGGATATATCGACGTGAGGAGTCAGGAGGGGGAGGGAACGACCTTCATCATTTATCTTCCCGCGATCGAAGTGCCAGAGTGGTCGTCTGTCGAGACCCTTTCGTCGACCCTGATAGACGGACGAGGCGAGACCATTATCGTGGTCGAGGACAACATGGCGACTCAGAATGCATTACAGGAGATCCTCGAGACGCTGAACTATCACGTGCTGACGGCTTCGGATGGTAAGGGGGCATTGGATATCATTGAGGACCATGATGGAGAGATCGACTTGGTGTTGAGCGACCTGGTGATGCCGGTCATGGGTGGGGTTGAGTTGTACCAGGAATTGATCGATAGAGGGTTCGGCACCAAGGTGGTTCTCATGAGCGGTTACCCGCTGGGGGCTGGGACGCGAGAGCTCTTGGACCAGAAGGGGGTCACATGGCTTCAGAAACCCATGCGTTCGGACACTCTCGCACAGTTGATCCGCGAGGTCCTTGAGAACAGTGTTAAGTAAAAAATCCTTGAGGTCAACGCGGGAGTAACTTGATCGTTTGATCCCGACGGGACCCAGGGGTGGATGGGAGAAATGAACTGCTGTGATTCTGCTCCCCGCGAGTTCCAAGCTCGCGGGGAGCTTTGATTCAGGCTTTAGGGATGAGTTTCTCTCTCCGACGAGGCGTTGGAGTGAAAGCCGAGGCATCCCTCAGGATGATCATCGTAGATCGTGATGAAGCATTCTTGAGTCGAGTCGAACAGCCACTCATATTGTATGAATATCGATCATGGCTAAAGAAGTAAGGGCGACTGGCCAGTCGCCCCTGCTTAGCTCATCCTGACAGACAGATCCTGATTCCTGACCCTTAATACCTTGAATTATACCCAGTGGGACCGGTACAATCCCCCCATGGTTTCCACAGTGGCTCAGTCACTCCTAGCCTGGTATGCGAAACACGCCCGTGATTTACCTTGGCGTCGTCAACGAGATCCATATGCGGTATGGGTTTCGGAGGTGATGCTGCAACAGACTCGCGTGGAAACAGTCATTCCCTATTATTCGCGCTGGATGGAACGCTTCCCGACAGTGGAGGCATTGGCGGCGGCTTCTCGTGATGAGGTGCTGGGGACGTGGGAAGGGCTGGGTTATTACCGACGTGCACATAATCTCCACCAAGCTGCTCACATGCTTGTCACTGAGTATGGGGGGAAGTTGCCGGGTGAGGTAGATAAACTCAGACGTCTACCCGGGATCGGACCCTACACTGCAGCGGCAATTGCTGCCATTGCCTTCAACCGCGACGTCGTTGCACTAGATGGCAACTTGCGACGGGTGATCTCCCGCCTCATTGATCTGCCAATCGACCCCCGTTCGCCGGAGGGTGAAAGCCAATTGCGATCTTGGGCGCTGGGAGAATTGCCATCCGGTCGATCGTCGACCTTTAACCAGGCCCTGATGGACTTGGGTGCGATGGTGTGCGTCCCACGCATACCCGACTGTGTGACGTGCCCTCTCGCCCAATTTTGCCTGGCTTTCCAGCGAGATGTTCAGGATGCCCGCCCGGTGAGGACACAGCGACGACCGATCCCCCACATCACCGCCGCCGCAGCCGTCCTGCGACGAGGTGAACAGGTTTTCATTGGACGCCGGCCAGAGGGGGTACTCCTTGGTGGATTGTGGGAATTCCCCGGAGGGCGACTTGAGCCAGGAGAATCGCTTGAAACGTGTCTGCGTCGTGAGATCGGTGAAGAATTGAGTGTTGAGGTCGAGGTGAGCGCTAAGTTAGGAATTTTCAACCACACCTACACTCACTTTCATGTCACCGTCCACGCTTTTGAATGCGAGTTGAAAGGGGAAGAACCACAAGCGCTTGAGCATTCGGAGGTCCGGTGGGTATCTCCGGAAAACCTGGAAGAATATCCCATGGGGAAGGTCGATCGGGCCATCGCGCGCACGATCTTAGAGCATGCTGGTCGCCCCTCCGTTAGTGGCTAAGAAGAATAGCGCGGAGAGGGATGCGCAGCCATGGGTCTTAAGATAGCGCTCGTAGGATAGATTTAACCAGCTTCGATAGATCAGACTTTCCACGTCATTCGGGGTCTATTTCCCCTTCTTATTTTTGCTTATGCTCAGGCAAGACCTCGTCACACTGACAGTTCCTCGAATTTCCCTTCGATGCTGGTGAAGCAATTCCGACCCAAGTGGAACAGCATTTGGACCTCACTCAGGCGGTATAAACCGTTCTCTTCAAGGACCCCTCGATTGGCGTATGCAGCCAACACCTCACCGACGACGATATGATGATCGCCAGCTTCGACATCCTGTACCACGCGACATTCAAGATGTGCAATACACTCTTTGATGATCGGCGGTCGAACATTCTGTGCCTCACTCGGAGTCAACCCGGTTTCAGCAAATTTGTCCACATCCCGACCGGAGCGGCGACCGCAGAAGAGCACATGGTTTGCGATCTCGTAGGGAGCAACATTGATCACAAACTCGCCCGTTTCGCGAATGAGTCTGTAAGAAAATCGTGAATGACCGATGCTCATTCCCACGAGTGGAGGACGAACGCTCACCGGGATGAGCCATGCAATGGTGATGATATTGGGGTTCCCCTCGGCATCGCAACAGGTCACGAGCGAGGTGTTATATGGATGAAGCAGGTAATGGAAGGTTGTCACAGGTTGCTTTTCGCTCATTATTCTCACTCCTAAAGGTCATAATCGTACACAGGTGATACCCATCTTCTGTGACTTCAGGGGCATTTTTCCTGGCCTGATAGATATTGTAGCTAAAGTTCACGGTTTAAGTTTCCTCGCGACGACCATGCGCACAGGTCCGAATGGGGTGTAGTATCCCTGGGTGGCTAATTGATGCTCCATTTCTTCGGCCATTTGATGATGGATGCCGTCCCAAGTTCGATCTTGAGTGGTCTGTTTAGATAATCGGATTTGAGTCACCCAGCCATCGGCATAAAGTTCGATGGCTCGCTCGGCCACTTGGCGATCCCAGTGAACATTCAAATGTCGTTCGCCATGATCTACGACCAAGATGGGCAGATCGTCCAATAGATCTTGGAACTGCTTGATCGAAAACGTGTCAAGAAGGGTCAACGCGCCGTTGAATTGCAACACTCGGATTGTCTCCGCTACGGCCTGGCGAACACCATCTTTACCAAATCCGATCTGTATGTCCTGCAGTCCCAAGAAACAACTCGCAGAGGTAAATATTCCGTCTGCGAATGGGGTCTGTCTGGCATCTGCCTGTACGAGTGTGGCCGTCACACCAGCCTGATTAAGGAGTGATGAGGCTAATGCGTGGGGACCGGAATAATCTATATTGAGACCGATCAAGCAGCTTTCTGGAAAACGCCATCCCAATTGAGCAAGGAAGGTTGCATAACCACAAGCGAGGTCGAGGTGAGGGCCGTCGATGGCTGGCATCCGGCGCGTCGCCCACCGCTGTACTCCGCCCCAGCCGATATCTAATCCATCGATGATCTTCCGGATTGGGTCACAATGTCTGGTGAACCATTCCCTCAACTTGTCTTCTTTAGCATGGATGGCATCATCGTCAGCTTGATTGTTTATGTAGGTGCGCATTTCTGATCGTGCCCTTAAAGATGAATCCGCTCCTCCCAAATGAATGTCCCTAGTGGTTTCTTCTCAGGCATTTCCGGCAGGGAGGCAGGTTTCCCGATGGGTATCGTGCAGATAAACCGGTAATCATCAGGGACCGATAAATATTCCTTGACCAGTTCCTTTGGGAAGATCGTCGTTTGTGGCGAGGCCCTCCGCTACGACCAGCAGGGCGACCATGACCGCGATGCCAATCGCGATCCCTGCCACCATGAGTGATGTGCGGACCTTACGCCTCCACAAATTCCGCAGCATTATATGCGTCCCACCTTTTCGTCCGTTGATGGGTCAAAAATCATGGCCTTGTTGAGGGTTCTTATGTTGAACACATTTTAAATCAGCGACTTTAAGTTGTTCCGCCAAGCGTTTTGCGTCCAAGAACCTGATGCTAGGTATCCCTACCGCTTCTGCAATCTCTACGTTCCCCGGATTGTCATCGATGAATAAGCAGCTCGCAGGAGAGAGCATCAAGGTGTTGAGGACGATATGGAAGGTTTGAGGATCGTCCTTCATCCTCCCAAGTTCGAAGGAGAAGAAGGTATGCTGGAACAGACTCAGGAAAGGCCAAGCGGTCCTGATGTAAGAAACCCACTCCTGCGCATGATCCGACAGCAGCACAAGATCAACTCTTGGAGCTAATGCAGTCAAGATCTCCCGAGACCCCTCAATCTCGTTGTGAAAGTTATTCCTAATTGCTTGTTTCACCTTTTCAATGCTGATATCCCATCCTTTTTGGTCGATGATGTGCTCGATATATACTTCTTCTGAGATCTGCCTCAGGAATAGCTTGTCCCGCATTCTTCCCTCAAAACAGGGTAAGATCTCCTTCTCAGGTATCCCCAAATACCGCGAGAGCTCCTTTTCCACCCCCACCAATCCTGGGATCAAGACTTCCGATAAGTCAAAGATGACGCATTCAACCATCTCGCGTCTCAGCTTCGTGGATGATGATAAACAAGCGCTGGAGGCACATGGAGCAACTCGTTGATGATTTTTTACCCGTTGTTTCCGTATGGCTCATGTCGATCCTTTTCCACTTCCTGCAGGAACCGTTCACGGCGTGATTCGGCCACAAGATATTTTATCCCATGCGTCATTCCGCACCCCCATACCATGAACTGAAGTACGTGTCCTTACCACGAACATATGTTGTGGTGGTTGTGATCCTCTTCTTGCGGTTGACCCTTTTTCAGTGGAGTCACAAAATATCTTCCCTGCTGCGAACGGAGGCTCGGTTGATAGATGGTTAAAGGTTGGCAAGGACATCCCGCAACTCAGGGAGCAATCTTTCCAATCCAAGTTCATGGATCTCCGGCGGGACCTTCCCCTCCATCAGCACTTGCCCTAATCCCGAGAGTTTGAACTCGTGCAAATCCCTCCAATAGGGGTCTCCAACTGGTTCATCTCTTGCAATCCGTCCGTCTTGTAACACCACAATGCGATCTGTGCTTCGAGCCACGGACGGATCGTGCGTCACGATGAGAACGGTCATCCCCTTCTCCCGATTTAGCTTGCGAAATGCCTGCATAATCTCCGCCCCGCTGGTCGAATCCAGGTTGCCCGTGGGCTCATCGGCCAAGAGGATCTGAGGTTCGTTTGCTATCGCTCGAGCGATAGCTACCCGCTGGCGTTCGCCGCCGGAGAGGCGAGGTGGTAGTTGATCGGCTTTGTCTGCGAGGCCAACCTCCACCAGCAGGCTCAATGCCCGTTGGCGTCTTTCTCTATTCGAAATGTGGATCTCAAACATCGGAATCTCAACATTTTCGCAGGCGGTTAATGTGGGCAACAGGTTATGTAGTTGGAAGACGAACCCCACCGTGCGACTGCGAAATCGATTTAAGTCTTTTATGGATCCTAACGCCTCGCCGGCGATGTAAATATCGCCTGCGGAAGGTCGATCCAGGGCTCCCAGCAGGTTGAGCAGGGTGCTCTTTCCGCTCCCCGAAGGCCCCATCACCGAGAGAAATTCTCCTCGGTGAACGGTTAGGTTGACCCCATCGAGGGCACGCATTTTGTCTTCATAAACCTTTACCAGATCTGTTGTTTTTGCAAGGATTTCTTTATTCGTCATGGTGGCCTCCATCCACGATTCTCCACACGATGACCGAATCTAGGTTAGATGCGCCCACGACTCACTCGTATCGAAGCGCCTCCAACGGTTGTAATTGCATCGCTCGCCAGGCTGGATACAGTCCACCGAAGAGGCCAAGCAGGAGGGCGAGGATCAAACCGAAGGCAAAGGCCTCTGTATTCAAGCGGACGGTGATTAGCCCCGCGTATTGCGGACTGAGATTGATGAGACTGACCAACCCTACTCCTAGTCCGATGCCTACCAGCCCGCCGAACAAGCACAGGAGAAGTGACTCACTCAAGACCATCCTAAGTACGCGACCTTTTCGCCATCCTAGTGCCCTAAGGGTGCCGATCTCGCGCGTGCGCTCGAAGACGCTCATCAGCATCGTGTTCATCGTGCCGAGCGCACCCGCCGTAAGTCCGATCAAAGACACAATGCCCGCGAGGGATTGAAAAACCTGAATGTCCGGGGTGTTCTCACCGAAAACGGAAGAGCGATAGGCTTGGATCAATGGTATTCGATCCTTGATGGTTTGTGTCACATGGTCCAACTCATCGAGGTACTCTGGCAGCACCTTCACGTGGTAAAAGCTTACCAGCCCCTTGCGCTTGAATAGCTCTTGAGCCATCGGCAAAGGGATCAATCCGCCGCTGTCCTCGAAGCCGACGCCCGTCTCGTAAATGCCGGACACGCGCAGAGTTTGACCATGGATGGTCAACGAATCGCCGGGTCTCCTATCAAAGAAATCGGCCGCCATTCGACCCAACATGATCTCCCCCGCCGGTTTCGGCGCCTCACCTTCCACGACCCGAAAATGTTGGAAAGCATCTGACCCGAGATCGAGGCCGATGAGAAGGAAGAATTGCTTCTTTTCCACAGGTGCAATCTGTAGCAGGAGCCCTGAAACCCATTGGACTTGGGGAATTTGACCAAGCTCCCTTCCGACCTCTTCATCCAAGATGCTGAATTGCATGTCCGCAACCTCAGCTTGCATGACCGTGATCTCGGCACCGCTGCCACTCATCATGTCATTGATCTGTCCGGCGAGGCCCTCTGCCACGACCAGCAGGGCGACCACGACCGCGATGCCGATCGCGATCCCTGCCACCGTGAGCGATGTGCGGACTTTGCGTCTCCATAAATTCCGTAGCACCATATGCGCCTCCCTTGTTCGTCTGTTGATGGATGAAAGACGATGTCCTTGTCGAGGGTTCTTATCTTTGTCAATTCTCGATCGGTAATTTCTGTTTTCTTTCATAAGCGACCGATGGTCGCTTATAGACTCAAAAAAAATTACTGGACTCTAATTCCGCTAAGAAATACATCAACCAATTCATCAGCGGTCTCGGTTACGTCTTCCTTTCCTTTCCGGCGCAACCAATCATAAAAGGGCATGGTCATCATACTGTGTAGGGCCGATGCGGCTAAGGTCGGATTCACCAGCCGAAAAGCCCCTTCTTGCATACCCTGTCGGATGACACCTTCCAGAATTGCGCGATATTTTTCTCGTCGGAAAGCCATGCGTTGGGTTGCTTTCTCACCAAGCCTTGATGATTCCCGGGCGGTCAACACGGCCATCTCTCTATTCGCATCAAGGTAGGTCCACAGGGACTGGAGGATGCGCCGCAGCTTTTCCTCTGCAGGGAGATTCATGGCTGCGATCCCTACTGCATCTTGATGTGTGGTGTCCATCTCTTGTTCTACAAAGTACAGCAGGATCTCCTCCTTGCTGGGGAAGTAATCATAGAGGGTGGATTTTCCCATCCCGATAGTCTCTGCCACTTGCCGCATCGAGGTCTCATGGTAACCCTGCTTGAGAAAGAGTCGCGCGGCGACGCTGAAGATGCGATGACGCATCCGCTGGCGCATTCTTTCGGAGATGGGGATCCCTCTTGGCATATTGCACCTCGATATGCGCGGTTCCGACCGTTGGTCGCTTCTAGTATACAGATTCTCGGTCCTCATGTCATGGATTCAAGCTGACGATCACCTGACACCAACTGCTCCTATGTAGGTGTCTCCCAACTTTAAGCGTGGCCACCATTGAACGTAGATAGAGAGCGTTGTGTGGCTGGACTTTTACACAGCAAGAATTTTTCCCATGCGGCACGGTGGTGCTTCATCTCGCGGATGTACCTTCCCCAAATTGTGGTTTGCTAAAAAGCAACCATAGTGCCATATTTGGGTTATCACCTTGATGCTGGAAAGGATTCACGGAGGAAGTGATGATAGAGGATGTGTACCAACGTCTTGCGAGACATTTGGATAACTTGCCCGGAGGGTTCCCCGCCACAGAAAGCGGCGTCGAGCTTCGCATTCTACGTCGATTGTTCACCGAGCAGGAGGCGGCGTTGGCCGTCAACCTGACCTTCATCTCCGAGCCAGTGGAGGTGATCGCCGAAAGGGTCGACCGGGATGTAGAAGAAGTAGCCGCCCAATTGGAAGCGATGTCTAGGAAGGGTCTGATCTTCCGTCGCCGCAAAGGGGGTGTACCTCTCTATTCGGCTTCTCAATTTGTCGTTGGCATCTGGGAGTACCATGTCAACGATTTGGACCCGGAATTAATTCATGATGTGAATGAGTACTTGCCTCATCTTTTTCAGCCCGAGCTATGGCGTGAGGTTCCGCAACTGCGCACCATTCCTGTAGGCGAGAGTGTCACGGTGGAACACGAAATCCTGGCCTATGAGCAAGCGGAGAATCTGGTGCGGGAACGAGAAAGGATCGCCGTTGCGCCTTGCATTTGTCGCCGCGAACATCAAATGATTGGTGAGGGCTGCGATAAACCTATGGAGACCTGTCTGGTCTTCGGCACGGGGGCTGACTATTATGTCGAGAATGGTCTTGGGCGGTATATCGAGGTGGACGAGGCGTTGGAGATCCTGCGGCTGGCGGAGGAAAGCGGGCTGGTGCTTCAGCCTAGCAATTCCCAACGGATTGTCAACATCTGCTGTTGTTGCGGATGTTGTTGCCAGGTGTTGCTGGCTTTAAAACGTCTCCCTAAACCGGCCAGCTTGGTCTCCTCACCCTATGTGATCGCCTACGATCCGGACTTATGTGTTGGGTGTGGCGATTGCGTCACCCGCTGTCAAATGGATGCCCTTAGCCTCGTGGGCGATGTGTCGGTGCCGGATCTAGATCGTTGTATCGGTTGCGGATTGTGTGTGACGACCTGCACTTCCGGGAGCCTGCACCTGGTACGCAAGCCCCTCGAGGAACAAGCCAAGGTGCCAAGCAGCCTCGCCCGGACGTACGTCAAGTTGGCCCGTGTGCGAGGTGTGATGTAACCACGCATCCATCCTTCGTTCGTGAATTTGCACGAATTGTACTGAGGAGAGGGGAATCGAAACCCCCTCTCCCTTTTAGGGAGATAGGCAGGGTGAGGGTGGATCTTTTTGCACAGATGCCCCTTACCCTAACCTTTACCATACGGGAAGAGGGGAGATCGAATTTTTACGCCGCACGAGCAAGCCATTGGTTTTCATAAGCTGGATGCATGCTACACTAAATCGAATTCGTCGAAACGAACGCACTCTTCCTTTGCTACGAAATCCATCGTTCCGGGAGGGTGATCCATGAAACGCATCCCACCGGCATGGGTCCTGTACTTTCTGGCACCAGCCATCGGCGAACTGCTCTCGGGCTCTGCGCCGCCGGTCGAATTTTTTCAACCTTTTGGATTGTTGATCTTGCCGGCTCTTTACGGTAGCGGTGCTATCCTGGCGCGCGAGTTGGCGCTTCGCTGGGAGAAACGCTGGCCGACCATCCTGGTTCTAGGACTGGCCTACGGGATCGTCGAGGAAGGGCTGATGGTCAAGTCGTTTTTTGATCCGGCTTGGCCGGATCTTGGCCTGCTGGGAGTGTACGGGCGATGGGCCGGGGTCAATTGGGTCTGGAGTTTGTTCCTGATGATCTACCACGCTGTTTACAGTATCGCTACCCCGATCTTCCTGATTGAGCTGCTATTCCCCGAGCGAAGGGATGAACGCTGGGTCGGGCGCAGAGGGATGATCACCCTCTCGCTACTCTTGTTGGCTGTAGTGCTCTTCGGCTTCTTCTATTTGACCCCGTACCGCCCTCCGGCATTGCCTTACATGATAGCCCTCGCCGCGACCGTAGGCCTGTATGCTGTTGCGCGCCGGATGCCCATTCATTGGTGGACTCGTCGGATCGAACCGAGGATAAGCCCTCTGTGGTTCGGCCTCATTGGTTTCGCGAGCACATTGGTTTTCTTTTTCATGCATTGGATTCTCCCCGAGATCGGTGTTCCGGTACCGCTCACGATGCTGGCAGCGGTGCTCTTGGTATGGATGGTCGTCATCGTGGTGAGGCGTATGTCGGGTGAGGGGGGATGGTCCGATGAGGATAAACTGGCACTGGTGAGTGGCGCGTTGACCTTCTTCATCTTGCTCGCACCCATTTCAGAGCTTGATGTCTCGCGTCAAGATAACCCCACCGGGATGACTTTGGTGGGGTTGGTGGCGTTCTTCTTCTTGATAGGGCTGCGACGCAAAACAAGGCG
>DUEW01000228.1 GCA_011174845.1 Anaerolineae bacterium
CGATAGCGATCCTAACATGCCGGCAGTTTGGATGACCTTACGAGCCTCGGTGGCCTTGAGTTGTTTTGTCCAATGCCCGAGTTTGATCGAGATCTCGTGCGGTTTACCAGGGGACAGCTTGGTGACTTTTCCAGCGATGGGCACTCCATCGACGAGTATCTCTTCTAACCCGAAGGACTCGGTGAGAAATCGTAGTAGGGTCGCATGGCTTCCATAAGCCCCACGCATCAACGGGGCGAGAACCGTGACAGGGCCGCGCTTGGATAAACCGATCAACCGATCGGCGATCTCGTCCTCGCTCAAAATGGAGAGGGAAGCGCCGCATTGGGCGCAGTTTCGGTCGCCAAATCGGGCATAAAGTAATCGCAGAAACGGGTGAAGGCCAGAGGCGGTAGCGAGCGTAGAGTTCGGATTACGGTTGAGCAAGTTTTGACCGACAGCGACCGCAGGTCCGAGACCGGTCAATGAGCGGACCTCCGCGGGGGCGAGCTTTTGGAATGCCGACCCAAGGGAGAAGACGTCGATGAACCGTCGACGGGCCTCGTGGTAAAGCGTGTCGAAGACCAGAGATGTCTTGCCCGATCCAGAAACGCCGGTCACGACCGTGAGGCCATCGCTGAATTCAACGTCGATGTCTTTTAGATTATGCTCGCTGGCGCCTTGAACCTGGATCCTCATCCGGCTATGCCTCATCGATGTTCAACGGGGGTTTCCTCGAGTTCTCGTATCCAATTGGCGATCAGGCCGGCTAGCCTGTTCCCGATGGCGGGTAATTCGCGCAGGCCGTCTTCGTCGCGGTCGTGATAAAGAGCGCCGATGTTTTCCTGGTGTTCGTCCACCGTCCAAGCCGCTCTACGATACGCCCAGATGCGGGAGCTGCTCGCGCCTTCCAGTTCCAGGTCGTAGGTTCTGAGGAACAACCGCTCCGCGATCCGTTTGTTGATCGACAGGGGGCCTGGTGCGATGTAGCGCGGCATACGGTCTAACAATCCGTGCCGATCGCACAACTCCCGAAGGGTCAACCCGATCCTCGAGTTGAAAGCCCCTGGTGGATTCTGTTTTGGTTTTTCGCCTACTTCCCAATTATAAAACTCGCGCCAATGGGGTTCCCACCTTGGATCCAATCGTTTCACGGCCTCCAGCGTCCACTCTGCTTGGGCACCGTCCATGGTCAACCCTCCACCAAGCACACATGTTCCACCGTGATCCTTGGTGGCGCGTACCACTTCCTCCATTTGCTCCTCGTCATCACCGACGAAGGGGAAGATGGGCATCATGGAGGTCCCTACCATGATGCCGGCGTGGGCTAGTTGTTCCATGGCTTTAAATCGGCGCTGCACGCCCGGGCTTCGGGGTTCGAAGGTACGCTTTAATGCTGGATCCAGGCTGCTGATGCTGTATAGGACCCCTACCCAGGTTTTGCGATTAATTTCGATCAACAAATCCAGATCACGCGTCAGGAGCGGCGAGCGTTCGATAATGAATAGGGGAAATCCCTGCTCGAGGACGACCTCGAGCATACCACGGGAGAGCCGGTAGCGGTCTTCAGTGGGTTGTTGCCAGTCGCCACATGCGATCACCTCACGATCGAGGCGCGGGAGCTCCTTCCGAAGGAGATGGACGGCGTTGGTTTTGACTTGGATCAAGGTGTCGAAGGAGTCCGGATCGCGGCGTCCTAGGTAACGGCTGCCTCGCAGATAACAAAAATCGCAACCGCTGCGGCAGCCGATGTAAGGGTGCGCCGTATACTTACCCCAAAACCAGGGCCCGTCCACGTGTTTGTGGACGTTAACGATCCTCTGTGGCTCGTACTCTTGGAATTCGAGCTTCATCGGGATGGCTCTCCGAGGAATCGAGCTTTATATTCTTCTGGGAGATAGGTTAGTGCCTTGTTAACCGTGAGCCTCCGAGGTCGGCACTGGCGCTGAATGATTTGCACCTCCAACCAGTCCGTCAACTGGTCAGGATAGTGTTTTCCTAGAGTCTTCAACCCCCAACCAATCCCCTTGACGGCGTCAATATCCCGTTCCTCAAACATCGGTTCGAGGAATGCAAGCAGGATTTCGGTGCAGGGGATGAGATCTGCTGAGCCGCGGGACCGCTTGGCCCAAAAGTGAATGCTGACGCCGACGGAGCGGCGGACCCAACGGTTAGGATCCTGCCGCCATGAGGCGAGAGATTTCAGTGCATGTTCGAAGTGGCTGACCAGCGCCGGCCCTGGCACTCGCTCCCCCAAGATGTCCGCGCCATACCAGATATTGGCGTTGATGATCATGTCACGACAGCGCTCGAACGTCTCTTCCAGATCCTGATCCAGTTGGATCTTTAAAGCACTTCCGATGATCACCCATCCGCCTTCCGTCCTGGCTTCGGAGATGAGATCCAATAAGGGGTTGAGCACATCGAATGGGATGCTACCTATTCTCTCGCCGATTCGATCGAGGATGCGGAACGGTGTGCGCTCGGCCAGGATTGGCTCGAGCAGCGAATAGGCTTGGGTCGGTTGCCACGAGGTGATCGCGCTGGAGATGCGTTCTGCGAGTTCGTCGGCTTGTTTGGTTTTCACCCGGCCCTTCCATTCTGACCCGCGCGCCTCTTTCAAACCTTAGGTCGGGGGAGGTGACCTCAGATCACAGTTGGAAAGCGCATGTCCTTATAATAGAACATATGTTTCATTTGTCAAGAGGGATCGGACACGGGTTGATCTATCTAGCAAGATCAGCTCCCCTCACCCTAATCCTCTCCCCACAGGGGAGAGGGGCCATTTCTGGGACGTCTATATAGGTCATGAGACAGCCCCTTAAAGCATCTCCTCAGGGAGGAAATTTCCAATGTAGCCGCACCCTTTAGGGTGCGCTATGATGCGCAGGCTAAAGCCTGCGGCTACAGAAAAAAGAGCCATGTTGAGTGAAGGTTGGATTACCCCTCATTCCATCAGCCAACATGCAACCCAATGCCCCGGGCTGATTTCTTTCAACGGTGGTTCCTCTATCGGGCATGGCTTGAAAGCAGCTGGACAACGAGGGTGGAATCGGCAGCCACTGGGAGGGTCCAACGGGCTCGGCACATCGCCGGCTAAGATTATTCGCTGTTTATGACGATGGTGGTCCGCTGATGGGATGGCCGACATTAAAGCTTGTGTATAAGGGTGGAAAGGGTTTTTGAAGAGCTGGTCTCGGGGCGCAAGTTCCACGATCTTCCCTAAATACATCACCGCAACCCGATCCGAGATGTGTTCGATAGCTCCCATGTTGTGAGCAATAAACAAATACGTCAGATTGAAATCGCGCTGTAGGTCCTTGAGCAGATTGAGGATCTGAGCTTGGATCGAGACATCTAGTGCGGAAACAGGTTCATCGCAGACGATGAAAACAGGTCGGAGAGCCAGCGCCCTTGCGATCCCGATCCGCTGCCTCTGACCCCCTGAGAATTCATGAGGATATCGTTTTGCGTGGTAATCCTCCAACCCGACATGATGGAGCAATTCTTTCAGGACCTCCCGCCGTTCCTCTCTATCGCCGATGCTGTGGATCCTTAGTCCTTCCGTAATTTGCTCACCGATCGCAAGGCTTGGGTCCAGTGAAGAATATGGATCTTGGAAGATGATCTGTAAATTTCGTCGCATGGACTTCAGTTCTTGTGGGCTAAGCTCGAAGATATTCAACCCTCGGAAGAAGACCTTCCCCGCAGTTGACTCGACCAAACGGAGCATGGTGCGGCCTAAAGTCGTCTTGCCGCATCCTGATTCACCCACCAAGCCGAGAGTCTCACCTTCTTCAATGACAAAACTGACATCATCTACCGCTTTGACCCAGCCACGGATTCTTTGCAGGATTCCGCTCTTTACAGGAAAGTACTTCTTTAGATTCTTGACCTCGATCAGCGTTTTTTCGTTGATCGGTGGCTCACTACTCTGTGACATGTTATCCACGCTCCACTGAAAAAAAGGTCAACCGCGAGAAGAGGACCGGTATAAGCGGGTGTACGGGCGCCGCCCACACCCCCACATATACCCCTCTCTACTCTTCGAGGGTAGTTTTTTAGTGCACTCATCCACAACTTCGGTCATGAAACGACGCGCTTGATGACGCCGGCTTCCGTAACTATAAGAGGGGCCTGATGATCTTCATGGCTCTGAAAAAGCCAGCAGCGGACGGCATGATTTGGGTGGATCTGACGGAGATCAGGTTCGATTTCGGTGCAGATGTTGAGATTGTAATCCGTCCGGGCCTCACATCGCTCGGCAAATCTGCATTGATCTGGCATCCCCATTAAATCGGGAACATTTCCCTGTATGGTAGGTAAACGATTCTTAACCTCCCCTGGGATGGGGATCGATGCGATCAACCCTTGGGTGTATGGGTGCATGGGGCGATCGAAAAACCCGACGTCGGCTTCTTCCACGATGCGCCCTGCATACATGACTGCCACTCGGTGGCACATCTCAGCGACGACACCCAGATCATGCGTGATGAGGATCACTGAGGTATTGCGATCCCTGCTGAGCTCCCGTATCAGATCCAATATCTGCGCCTGTATCGTGACATCAAGTGCGGTTGTCGGCTCGTCGGTGATCAATAGCTGGGGGTCGAGCGCCAGCGCCGTAGCGATCATCACTCGTTGGGCTTGACCTCCGGAAATCTCGTGCGGATACGAGCGGGCCTTGTCGCTCGGATCGGGGATTTCAACCTGATCGAGCAGGTTAATGGCTTGCTCCCATGCCGTTTCCTTATCAAGACCCTGATGAAGCTGAAGCACTTCGGCCACTTGGCTCCCGATGGTGAAAACAGGGTTTAAACTCATAAGAGGCTCTTGGAAAATCATCGAAATGCGATTGCCCCGGAGTTGGCGCATTTCTCTGTCTGAAAGTTTTAAAATGGCTTGGTTATCGAAGAAGATCTCCCCCTCCACAATCCTCCCTGGTTTGGGGATCAAACGGAGAATAGAGAGAGCCGTTACAGTCTTTCCACAACCCGATTCACCGACGAGGCCGAAGATCTCACCTCTTCTCACCTTAAGATCGAGGCCATCGACTGCTTTCACGATCCCTTCGTCGGTAAAAAAGTAGGTCTTTAGCCCCTGAACGTCGAGCAAGTGATTGACCGCTTTTTCTGGTTTATCCTGCGGGATGGTTATAGAAGATGCCATAAGATTGGAATTCGACCTCGCGTATACAACTCAAACCTGATGATCCGAAAATGACCGGTTTACACCCTTAAGTCGGGGTTAATTATACGGGTAATATGAAGGGGATAAGGGATCAGGGATAAGGGATCAGGCAATTTAACACTTTGGCACTGAGGGAGGCTAGTGGTCTTCACTCCTTAAAAGATCTTCCACTTGCTCTCGAGTGGGGATGGGTTTCACTGCCCCCAAGTCTGTACATGTCCAGGTGGCCGCGGCGTTGGCAAATCTTCCGCATTCGTAGGGATCTAGACCATCCAGATATGCGACGATAAAGGCGCCGGCAAAGGTATCTCCAGCGCCGGTTGTATCTTTGACATCAACTTTGAATGGCTCGATGTGATACAAGCCATCCTGAGTAGCAAGCAGCGCTCCCTCTTCGCCAAGTTTCAGGGCGATCACTTTGGGACCTAACTTCTGTAGTTCACCAGCAATTTGTTCGGGATCGTTCAGCTCAGTAATGACCCGGGCGTCTTCGAGACTGGGAAACACAAAATCGGCCATGCGGATGGTTTCCAGGATGGTGGATCGCGCGCTCTCTCGGTCCCAGAGCTTAAGCCGAACATTGGGATCATACGAGATGAGGGCACCAGCTTCGCGTGCCACCTCAATCGCACGGAACACAGCAGCGCACGCCGAACGACTGATCGCCTGTGAGATGCCAGAGGTGTGGAACACTTTAGCCTGCGCGAGATACGCTTCGGGGATGTCAGCCGTGGAAAGACGGCTGGCAGCGGAGCCGCTTCGATAGTAGGTGAAAGCATGTTTTTCGCCGCGCCGAGAGATGAAATAGATCCCCGTGGGTGCGTGTTGATCGAGGATGACATGCGACGTATCGACCCCTTCGCGCTTCCACAGATCGAGGAAGATCTTGCCAAAGTCGTCATCACCCAATCGACAGATGTATCCTGCCGATCTGCCCAAGCGGCTGACGGCGACAATAAAATTCGAGGTGTCCCCACCCCAACCGACCTCATACCTACGAACCTCGCGCAGAGATCCGGGCTCGGTTGCGTTAAATTCCAACATGGGCTCGCCGAGGGCGACGACATCAACAGGCATCTTACATCTCCTAGATACGCTGGTACTTCCCCAGCCCTTTGAGAATCGATTTAGTCTCCCGAATGAGACGCGTTTGCTCTCGCTCCCGGGACTCGATTTCGAGGGCCTTCACCAGGCACGCTTCAGCCTTTGCAGCAGGTATGACCACAACGCCGTCGCGGTCGCCCATGATCACATCGCCGGGACGGATCGTCACGCCGTCGACCTCTACCGGCTCGTTCGCTGATACCGTTTTGAAGCGTCCGACGGATGCCGCTGGGTGGATGCTACGAGCGAAAATCGGAAAGCGGTAGTCCCTCTCGATTTCTTCGACATCGCGAACGCCGCCATCAAGGAGGGCGCCCTCAAGGCCGTTGACGACCGCACCCGTGGTCATCAATCCTCCCCATGTGGCGACATCTTTGTAACCATCGATGGCGATGACGATCACGCTCCCAGGTTCGGCGTTGTCAATCAACTCAAGCGCATGAGTCGGCGGTAGACGCTCTGTCGTTGGTTCCTCGTACACCGTTACCGCTAGCCCCACCATTTTTACCGGGAGAATGGGTTTGATCTCGTGGGAAAGATGTCCCGAGATACCCAATTCCCACAATGCGTCTGCTACAGATGCCGCGTTCACGCTCCGCAGACCTTCGATAATTTCTTCTGAAACCTTTCCGGCAACATTCATGGCGAAGCCTCCGTCTTCTGATGGTTCGTAGACATTTCACTATTATGATTCATATGAAGTGACCTCATTTTGAGGAGCCTTTTGGATTTCCTCGGGAAATAATCCTCGATGGGGAATTCCTATGATGGAACCATGGATGCCGTCGAATCATAGGGATTCCTCGCGCCTCAAGCTTGTCCTGAGCCATGTCCTGAGCCTGCCGAAGGGATGTCGAAGGAGCGCTCGGAACGACAACTTTGTTTATGTCATTCCGAGTGAGCCCTCCCTCAATCTGTCATTGCGAGGAGCACGTTAGTGCGACGAAGCAATCTTATCGTTGAGGAGATTGCTTCGCGCCTGCGGCGCTCGCAATGACATATGGGTATGTGTCATTCCGAGCGAGCCCCTCGACTTCGCTCGGGACCTTCGGCTCCGCGAGTGAGGAATCCCTATGATGTAACCTTTTTTATCTATTTGATCCTCAGGGCTTCTTCAAGTCCATTGGTGCTCAGAATGAGATTAACCAGCAACAACCTTGGAATCGTGCTATGAAGATACCGGTCGGAAATACTTGATATCCAGGATGGAGCCCTCCCTCTCAGCCTTTGGCTTGAACACGGCTTCAACCGGCATGCCGATGTCGAGATCGTCCAGCTCGACCTCGTCCAACCTGTGGACCAATCCGCCGTCTCCCAGGCTTATGAAGGCCACGATCTCCGGTTCTTCTCTGGGGGTGCCATCCAGGTTCTCAAACAGCAGGGTGAAGGTGTGCACCTCGCCTTCCTTGCCCACATCGACAGTTTCATCCAACTCGTCCATGCAGCGTTCGCAAAACTGTCGGGCAGGGACGTAGGTGATCCCACAGCGATCGCAGTGGGAGCCCAGGATTTTCCCCTCGTCCTTGATCGCCCGCAAGAACTTTTCGCCTGCCAGACCCGCAGTGTAGCGGCTGGTGATCGGCATCTCTCCAAGCCAAGCCTCAGGAGCGTTCTGGTCTTTTTCTAATAAGCTCATGTTCACCCCTCCTTGATGGGCTTGAAATAGAGGATGTCGGTGATGGAGCCCTGGCGGTCTTCTTCAGGCTTCCATACCGCCTGCACTCGCATACCGATCTGTACCTCACCCGGCTCGACCTCGCCTAGTATGTGCATGATGCCATGTAACGGAGATGCGCCGTCGATCTCGATCACGGCTGGAATCTCCGGTTCTTTGATCCGTTTCATGTCCCATGTCACATAGCACAGCGAGAAGGTATTCACCGTCCCCGTATCCTGTAAGGGCACGTAGGAGTCCATCGGACGGAAGCACCATTCACAAACGGTGCGCGGGGGGACGACCGTTTTACGGCA
>DUEW01000229.1 GCA_011174845.1 Anaerolineae bacterium
CCGATAAAGATGTCCCAAAGACCGTCTTGGAAAGTGGAGGTGAAAGCCCTGCGTTCCGAATCTTTCAAACTGATTTTCTGTGACATAATTAATCTCCTCGGAGCAAACTAACTTTTGTAATCCAAGAGCTTTGTCATGCAAAGTTCTTTGCGTATATTAGATTAACTTTACCAAAAAGTCAAGGGGCAAAACTCGTGTATTCATCGGACAACTTTTCATCGAGGACGAGATCTGATCGTCAACATTCGACCGCGCTCCTCCTGAAGAGGTCTATGATGACATCGCAACCGCAAAGGGTCTCGATGGCTGATTCACGGTGGCGGCGAGTGTAGATCCGCCTCCTCGAGACAGTCCGAGGTCCAGGGCTCGCAGTCGTTATGCTGCTGAAAACATAAAGAAAAAATGTCTGGCTCAGAAAAGGATCACTTCTCCCTTCCCGCAGAAATCACGCACTACTACGAGAGAGGTCTTGAGATTCAACGGTTTAAGGGAGCCCTCGGAGAACTAGAACTCCTGCGCACAAAGGAGATCGTAAGCAGGTATCTGCCCGATCCGCCGGTTACGATCCTCGATGTAGGCGGAGGACCCGGCATTTATGCATCTTGGCTTGCTCTAGAGGGACATGAGGTCCACCTCATAGATCCCATCCCTCTTCACAGGGACCAAGCACATCAAGCTTCCCTCGATCAACCCGACCATCCGATAAGCTCGATTCGTATTGGAGACGCCCGTAATCTTGAGCAACCCGATGCCAGCGTTGATTTCGTCCTGATGTTCGGTCCGCTCTATCACCTCACGGATCGGAACGATCGAATCCTTGCTTTACGTGAAGCGTATCGTGTGCTCAGAAATCATGGACACGTGCTTGTGGTAGGTATTTCACGATTCGCATCCGCATTGGACGGATTGGTTCGAGATCTTCTGGATGATCCTCAGTTCATGCGCATTGTCCATCGCGATCTGCTGGATGGTCAACATCGGAATCCTACTGACAAGCCATCCTATTTCACAACCGCTTTTTTGCACCACCCTAAAGAGCTTGCAGCCGAGGTAGAAGAAGCAGGCTTTCATCTTGAAAAAATATTCGCGTTAGAAGGTCCCGCAGCACTTTTGCTAGATTTGGATGAACGATGGAGTGACCGAGATCGTCGGGAACAACTGCTAAGTACCCTGCGCTTGTTAGAAGATGAACCCTCCATTTTAGGCATTACAGGCCACATGATGGCTGTTGCACGGAAATAGCTTGCATTTCTATCAGAAGGTAACGGAGCATAGAACATAGGAGAAAATCATGCGAATAGGTTTACAAATCCCACATTTTAGACCGAGCACCCCAGAGACCATGCGTAGCTGGCTCAAGGAGACCGTTCAGATGGTCGATCAAGGTGGTTTCGATAGCCTGTGGGTGATGGATCATTTCTTCCAACTTGGAACATGGTTAGGTAAACCCGAGACCGAAATGATCGAGGGATACACCACCTTAGGTTTCTTCGCTGGTATCACCGAACGAGTCAAAATCGGTCTGCTCGTCGGTGGTGTGATCTACCGTCATCCAGCTGTGGTGATCAAAATGGTTTCCACCCTAGATGTACTTTCTGGCGGGAGATCATACTTCGGGATTGGCGCAGCCTGGTACCAACACGAGACCGAGAGCCTAGGGATGAGGTTTCCTGCAACCAAAGAACGCTTCGAGCAGTTAGAGGAAATCCTCCAAATCGCCAAACATATGTGGTCAGGGGATACCTCCGCTTACGAAGGCAAACATTTCAAGCTACCCTACCCGGTGAACAACCCACAGCCTCTCAGCAAACCACACCCCCCCATCCTGATCGGTGGCATGGGGCCAAAGAAGACATTGCGTTTTGTTGCCAAATACGGCGATGCCTGCAACTTCTTCGGCCGCTCTGAGGTGGAGGTTCTCAAGGAACGGCTTGAAATCCTAAAACAGCATTGTGAAGACCTTGGCAGACCCTACGAAGAGATCGAAAAAACAGTGCTACAGACCGCTGACCTCGAAGGTAATAGCACACAGGATGTCATTGCCAACGGCAAGATGCTGCAAGAATTGGGCTTTGAACACATTATTTTCAACGTCAAAGGGGAATATACTCCAGAGACGCTGAAGCTGTTCACAGAGGAGATCATCCCAGGGTTGAAAGGATAATTGAGGAAAGATCAGAATTGAACATGAGTAGGGGTGGCTCCCGCCCCTACTTATTTCTTTGGGCGCGAGAACTGCTCACCAATCTGACGCCACATATCCATCCCAACCGATGACGATAAAATCCAGCGCCTCATCCATCACCCCTATCCACGTCTCTGCATCATGCCCGCCGGTTCCGATGACAAAGGAATGAGTTACGCCGTGCTCAGCCAACGCCTCACTCAGCTTCTCAATCTTGGCGAGGAAAGATGCCTCCTGATCACCCGCGCTGAGAAAAATGCGAGTAGGTAACCGACCCCCCTCGTCAACGATAACGAATGGGTCGTAAGGAGGCCGCGCATAATTCACATGCAACGCCGGGCTGAGTGCGGCCACAGCGTCGACCAGATCAGGGTGACGGAAGGCGATCTCCAACGCCCAGACCCCTCCGCGCGAGATGCCGGCGATCGCCCTGGTTTCCCGAGAGGCTAACGTCCGATAGACCCGCTCGATATGGGGCATCAACCCCTCTAAGAATTCCTCCTCATATGAACCAAGACCTCCGTCACTGCTGGTAAACAGGGGCTCAGGAAGGCGTGGCATGACGATCAAGAAAGGTAGCCAGGTATCCGAGCCAACTTTTTCATCTGCCAATTCGACTACCCCTAATTCGATCCAATGAGTCTCATCAAAGGGAAGTCCGTGCAGAAGATAGAGGACCGGGTACCTTTGCTCTCCCCAAC
>DUEW01000023.1 GCA_011174845.1 Anaerolineae bacterium
ACGCTCAGGCACGCGTCTTCTTCGGAAACTACCTGATCTACTTCGATGTAGCCATAACTGAGTACATGAGGGCTATTGGGTACTCATACAAGGAGATGATCGATCAGGGCATGGACATCTTCTACGTTGAGGCAAGCTGCCAGTACAAAGGAGCAGCTCGCTTCGACGACCTACTGCACGTACATGCCCGGATAAGCCGCTTTGGCACTACCAGCTTCACATTTGATTTCTCAATCTTTAAACAGCCGAGCGATGAGTTGATAGCCACAGGTCGGATTATCATCGTCGCAGTTGACATCAAGACAGAGAAACCTGTTTATATTCCCGACGAGTTACGGCAAGCAGTCGCTTTTTTCGAGGGGGAATCTGAATAAGGACAAGGGGTCAAGAAAACAAGTCATTATTCACAACGCACAATGAAAGGAGCAATAGAATGTCACTTGATTGGTTACCGCGGGATGATGAGCTAAAGGATCACGATCTGGGGGGTGATGAATTCTTCGGCACCGAACCGCCATGTATCCTATACGAGAAGAAGCCCATCGTTGATCCAGAGGGTAACCCGATTGAGGGGTTGTACTCAGCATGGGTCTGGTTGAACAATCCCAAACAGTACAACTCCTACACTACCGAAATGGTGAAGGGAGTCATCGCAGGCATGAAACGAGCCTCGATGGACCGCAGTGTCGTGGCGATCATCTTCACCGGTGTGGGTGACCGGGCTTTCTGCACAGGCGGCAACACCAAGGAGTATGCTGAATATTACAGTGGACGGCCTACTGAGTACGCCCTCTATATGGATCTCTTCAACGCCATGGTGGATAGCATCCTCAATGCAAAGAAGCCTGTGATCTGTCGCGTCAATGGCATGCGTGTGGCCGGTGGCCAAGAGATCGGTGGGGCATGCGACCTGGCCATTGCTTCCGATTTGGCTGTTTTCGGTCAAGCGGGTCCTCGACACGGTTCGGCACCCGTAGGTGGTTCCTCCGACTTTCTACCTTGGTTCCTGACCATCGAGGATGCCATGTGGAACTGCATCTCCTGTGAATTATGGAGTGCTTACAAGATGTTCCGGAAGGGGTACCTCAGCAAGGTCGTCCCTGTGATTAAGCAGGATGGCAAGTGGGTTCGGAACCCCATGGTGATCACTGAGAAGTATGTCGATGATGGCGAGATTGTATACGGTGAATATAAAACGGATGAACAGTACAAAGAGGCTCGTGAGTTCGTTAAGAATGCGACGGTCGACTTCGAACTGCTAGACAAGACGGTCAACGACATGCTGTGGACCTTCACCAACCTCTTCCCACACTGCCTGCAGATGTCTATCGACAGCGTACGGGCAAAGAAAAAATTCTTCTGGGATGCGGGAAAGGACTACTATCGCCATTGGTTGGCGGCCAACATGAGCAACGAGGCCTTCCTCGGTTTTCACGCCTTCAATACCAGAAAGATCACTGGCGAGGACACGATCGATTTCATCAGGTATCGTCAATTGATCGCGGAAGGCCGTATGGTAGATGAGGATTTCTTCGCCGAAGTTCTGGCCGAGCCCAAGGAGTAGTCAGTATTCAGTAGGCAGTATTCAGTAGTCAGTAGTCAGAATTCGGTGATTGATCGTCAGCAATTAACATTCGATTTTTCTCGGGCACGCATCTGACATCTGACTACTGATATCTGAGTAAGGAGACAGAAACATGAGCATGTTGCCTGATGAAATTCAGACCTGGCAAATGGTACGGCCATGGAGCCGGGATAAGGAAACGGGCGAGAAAACGCCCGGAGTGTTAGAACGAACCAGCATCCCAATGCCAGAACTAAATACCGGTGAGGTGCTGGTCGAGATCGCTGGTTGTGGCGTTTGTCATACCGACCTAAGCTTCTTCTATTATGAAGTACCTACAGTAAACGAACCGCCTCTAACCCTTGGCCACGAGATAAGCGGTCGGGTCATAGCCGGTGACGAGAACTGGATCGGCAAGGAGGTCATCATCCCGGCGGTCATGCCATGCAACAACTGCCCCATTTGTGACGCGGGACGGGGCAATCGCTGCCTTGCGCAAAAGATGCCGGGTAACAGCCTGGGCGTATTCGGTGGTTTCTCCAGTCACATTCCTGTTCCTTCTACCGATCTATGCGTGGTCGAGGATCGCGGCGAGTTACCGCTTGAGTTGTTGGCAGTGATTGCCGACGCCGTCACAACACCGTATCAAGCGGCTGTGCGCGCTGATCTGCAAACAGGCGATCGCGTCATCATCGTCGGGGGGACGGGCGGCGTTGGAACTTACATGGTCCAGCTCGCCAAGGCATTCGGAGCTGAGCCTGTGATCTGTATTGACCTCGACCAAGAAAAGCTAGAACGTTCGTTGGAATACGGCGCTGATTTGATTATCAATTCCGCCGACAAGACGCCCAAGGATATTCGTAATGAATTCCGCACCTTGTGCAAAGAACATCTCCTCCCGCACAACTATGGTTGGAAGATTTTCGATGTGACCGGAGCGAAGGCTGGACAAGAGATATCACTTGCGTTGCTGTCATTTATCGGCAAACTAATCTGGATTGGATTCTCCACGGACGTCAATGAATACTCCCTCTCCCGGTTGATGGCCTTTGACGCCGAGATCATTGGGATCTGGGGCTGTTTGCCCAAGCACTATCCATCTGCGCTACAAATGGTGTTGGATGGGCACGTTCAGATCGAACCCTTCGTTGAGACACGACCATTGAGCACCATCCGAGAGACATTTGAGGAAGCTCACGCCGGAAAACTCACAAAGCGGATTGTGTTGACACCGGATTTTGAGTAGTCAGACTTCAGTAGGCAGTAGTCAGTAATCAGTAGTCAGTATTCAGAAATCAGATCTTAGAATTGAGACTTTGCAAAGGGGGATGCATGCACCAGTTGCGCAAGTTAACAGTATGGCAGAGGGCCATGGACTTCGTAACGGAGATATACCGAGTTAGCACAGAATTTCCTCGCTCTGAGCAATTTGGACTCACAAACCAGATTCGAAGGGCTGCAATAAGCATTCCTTTAAACATTGCAGAAGGAGCAGGGGCAAGTTCTAAGAGCGAGTTTCAACGATTTCTAAACTATGCTCTCCGTTCTTCATACGAGGTGATGTCAGCGTTAGAGATTGCTCGACAACTAGGATATATAACAAGTCATCAACCACATCCTCTTTTTGTCGAGTTAGATGAAATTGCAGCCATGATCGTCGGTCTCTCACGGAAGCTCATCTGACTACTGATATCTGATTACTGACGTCTGACTACTGATGTCTGATTACTGACGTCTAACCAGTCAAAAGGTTCGAAAATGGGATTAGTCATCGACTTCCATATCCACATCGGTCTCTACCACAAACTCCATCCTTGGGTGATGGAATGGATGAAAACTGAGATCGAAGATCCGGAGACTTTCGTCAATGAAGTCTTAACGCCAGAAGGATTCGCTCATTACCTACATGAGAACGGAGTGGATTACGGAGTGGCGCTCGCAGAACTCAGCCCCATCACAACCGGGATGTTGAGCAATGAAGCAGTAGCCGAGTTCTGCCAAGGGGTCGATTGTCTGATCCCCTTTTGCAACATCAACCCTTTTCTCGTGGCCGACTTGCCGGGTGAGCTGGAACGATATGTCACCGAAATGGGTTTCCGAGGCATGAAGCTCTACCCGACCTACCACCATTTTTATGCCAATAGCAACCGGCTTTACCCGCTGTATTCAAAGGCTCAAGAACTTGGAATTCCAGTGATGATTCACACTGGATCGTCTGTATTTCGGGGAGCAAGACTCAAGTACGGCGATCCACTCTACATGGACGACGTAGCTGTGGACTTCCCTGACCTGACGCTATTGATGGTCCACAGCGGTCGGGGTTTCTGGTACGATCGGGCTTTTTTCCTGACCAAGCTGCACGCGAATATGTATATGGAAATCGCCGGTCTACCGCCGCAGAAGCTGTTGGATTATTTCCCGGAAATTGAGAAGGTGGCGGATAAGGTCATCTTCGGATCCGATTGGCCAGGAATGCCCCATATCGGCCGCAATATTGAGATCATCCGTAAACTCCCCCTAAGCGATGAAACGAAAGCTAAGATCCTGGGGGAAAACGCAGCACGGATTTTGGGGATAGACAGTAGTCAGTAGTCAGATATCAGTAGTCAGTATTCAGATATCAGTAGTCAGTAAACAGAAAGCAGGTTACGATGACGATTAATCAAGTAATTATAGGCAACATATCTAGGACACCAATCTGACTACTGACGTCTGGCTACTGACATCTGAAAAGGAGAAAAATCAATGGACATCAAGAAAGTAGGTGTTGTGGGGTGTGGGTTGATGGGAGCAGGGATCGTCCAAACGGTAGCACAAGCAGGCTACACTACCATCGTTCGAGAACTCGATAAGGATTTATTAGAAAAAGGACTTGGTCGCATCAGTGCCTTTTTGGATAAGGGAGTGGAGAAGGGTAAATTGACCCCATCGAAACGTGATGCGACCTGGGAGTGCATCAACGGCACGACCGAGCTCTCCGATCTTGCTGATTGTGATCTGGTGATCGAGGTCATCTTCGAGGACCTGAACGCTAAGCAGGAGTTGTTCAGAGAGTTAGACCGAATCTGTCGCGAGGGCACCATTTTTGCTAGCAACACCTCTTCGCTTTCCATTACAGAGATGGCATCTGTCACCGGACGACCCGAGAAGGTTGCAGGACTACATTATTTTTTTCCTTCTGTCATAAACCAGTTACTTGAGATTGTCACAACGGAGCAAACGGAACCCGAAGTGGTCGAGTCGTTGCTGGTCTTCGCGCGCACCACGGGCAAGATCCCCATCATTGCCATGGACGCGCCGGGTTTTGCCGTCAACCGCTACTTCGTTCCCTGGCTGAATGAAGCGGTTCGAATGCTGGACGAGGGTTGGGCAGACATCCCTACAATCGATAAGATCGCTTGTGATCGTTTCAATATTGGAATGGGACCTTTCGCGCTCATGAATGCCACGGGAATTCCCATCGCATACCATTGTACTGTCTCTTTCAAGGAAACGAAGGGGGAGTTTTACGGAGCTGCAACTGGATTGACCGCTCAACTAGAAGCTGGTAAACCGTGGGATTTGGAAGGAGAGGTGGATGACACGACCAACGGTGAGATCGGTGAGAGATTGATGGGCGTTGTTTTCGGTATTGCCGCTCAATTGGTAGAAGAAGGTGTGGCTAGTATAGAAGACATCGAACGAGGAGCATTGATCGGGCTGCGCTGGCCTCGCGGTCCTTTCGGGATGATGAACAATCTCGGAGTGGATCGTGCGCTGGAATTGGTGGGGCAAGTGGTCGATTTTAACCCCTCCTTCTCGGTGCCGAGCCTCCTGCAGCAGCAAGCGACCTCTGGCCAACCGTGGACGATAAAAGACTTGAAGGTAGAAATGAAAGACAACATCGCCACGATCACGATGAGCCGACCGGAGGCCATGAACGCACTCAACGAAAAGGTGCTCAGAGAGCTGAAGGATGTCATCGCACAGCTGCGGGAGGATACGGAAACACGAGCCGTTATCATCACGGGGGAGGGGCCGGCCTTCGTCGCAGGTGCCGATATCAAGACCATGCTGGCCGCAGATCTGACCGAGGTGGAAGAGTTCACCCGCTTCGGCCAGGGTGTGATGGACGACATCGAAAAGCTGAACAAGCCTGTGATCGCTGCCATCAATGGCTTCGCTCTAGGCGGGGGACTTGAATTGGCTCTGGCCTGCGACATCCGCCTGGCCTCCACGGAGGCTCGCATGGGTTTCCCCGAGGTGGGTTTGGGCATCTTCCCCGGCTTCGGTGGCACCCAACGTACCACACGCCTGGTCGGAAAAGGTCATGCAAGTGAGCTGATTTTCACCGGGAAACATGTAAACGCTGATGAAGCGCTGGAAATCGGGCTGGTCAACCGAGTTCTTCCGCCCGGTCAATTAATCAACGAGGCACGGGCATTGGCTGTACGCATCGCTAGCCAGGGTCCGGTCGCTGTCGCGCAAGCCAAGAGGGCCATCAATCAAGCGTTGCAGACGGGATTGGATGCTGGTCTGGCCTTTGAGCTTGAAGCTGTTATGGAGACCTTTACAACCGACGATCAGAAAGAGGGAATGACGGCCTTCCTTGAAAAAAGGAGACCGGAGTTTAAAGGACAGTAATCAGTAGTCAGTAGTCAGTAGTCAGAAATGTATTATGTTAGAGAAGACATAAGTTGCAAAAATTGAAATACCAGCAACTACTCTGAGATCTGACTACTGATGTCTGATTACTGACAGGAGGATCGATCTTGGCAGAAAAGCGGAAGGTAATCAGGAAAAAGATACAAGCCACGGATGACATGAAGCAGTACATGGCCGATTATTACTACGAACTCGATCGCGCTGCGAAGACAGGTGAGGCGAAGGTGGCATGGTGTTCAAGCGTGGGTCCTGCTGAAATCCTCAGAGCGATGGGCTTCCTTGTTTACTTCCCAGAAACCCACTCTGCGATGCTGGGTTCGACGCGCATGGCCACCGAACTCATACATCACGCTAATGCACTAGGTTATACACCCGAAATATGTTCTTACCTCACCGCGGACATCGGTGCTTTTACCCAAGGTGTGACACCCTTATCACGGGCATATGAGGGGATTGAAAGCGTGCCCAAACCAGATGTGTTGGTGTTTAACACCAACCAGTGCAGAGACGTCCAGGATTGGTTTGCATGGTATGCCAGAGAGTTCAACGCTCCAATCGTTGGTATTCATACCCACAGGGGAGTTAAAAGCGTAACCGAGAGCCATATCTCTTCCATCGCCACACAGATGGAGGAAATGATTGAGCCTTTAGAGAAGATATCAGGTCGTCCATTCGAGTTGAACGAGCTCAAGAGAGTAGTGGCACTTTCACGGGAGTGCTCCGATCTCTGGAAGAAGGTCCTTGACACCGCGGTTGCAATTCCATCTCCATTGACGTTTTTCGATGGCACCACACTTATGGGACCAGCTGTCGTGGGAAGAGGTACTCAACGGGCAGTGGATTTCTATAAAGTATTGCTCGCAGAGCTTGAGGAAAGGGTTAAAAACCTTGAAGGGGCGGTAGAGGACGAGCGTTTCAGACTTTACTGGGAAGGTATGCCCATCTGGGGTCGATTGAGAGCCCACTCTGAGTTATTTGCCGAGCTAAAAACCTGTGTGCTTGCCTCAACCTATTGCAATAGCTGGATCTTTTCTGCTTTTGATGCCGAGGATCCGTTTACAAGCATGGCAAGAGCGTACACCGAGTTGTTTATCGTGCGATCAGATGAGACCAAAGAGAAATACATCACAGAGATGATCGACTTTTTCAAGGTCGACGGTGTCATCTTTCATGATGCCAGAACCTGTCCCAATAACTCAAATTGTCGTTACGGGATGCCTCAACGTCTTGAAGTGAATACAGGAGTTCCAAGCTTGATCATAAATGGAGATCTGAATGATCTGAGGTGTCTTTCCGATGAACAGACCAACACTAATATCGAAGCCTTCATCGAACAACTTGAGGAACAAAAAGCAAGTGCAAGCTAGAGTATCAAGCAGGAACGTAGTGGATCATGGGTGAGGAGGGGGGTATGTTGGATGTTCTCTTTCGACCGAAGTCGGTCGCGGTCATAGGCGCCTCCACCAAGGAACTTTCGATCGGAAACAGGATCGTTAAAAATCTCATCGATTTTGGATTCAAGGGATCCATTTACCCTATTAGTTTGAAATCGGATGAGATCTTGGGGGTCAAGGCATATAAATCCATTTTGGAAGTTCCAGGTGATATCGATGTTGTCCATATGGTGATCCCGAGCAAATTTGTGCCCCAGGCGATCGATGATTGCGGTGATAAAGGCGTGAAATTTGTCATTCTGAACGGTGGAGGCTTCGCAGAGGTTGGTCCTGAAGGTGCCGCCATAGAGGAGGATTGCCTGGTCAGAGCCAAGGCACACGGAATCAGAATTTTGGGCCCCAATTGTCAGGGGATCATCAATACTGATCCTGATGTGCGCGCTTATTGTAACTTCACATTTACGAAGCCAGATCCCGGATCGATATCCATTGTCGCGCTCAGCGGTGGAGTTGCCGAGACGATTCACCAAGCATTTTCAGAAATGGGTATTGGAACCAGGATGTATGCTTCCAACGGGAATGCCTGCGACATCACCATACCTGAAATCCTCAACTATTACGGAGACGACGAGGGAACGCGCGTGATTCTGCTTTACGTTGAGGGACTCCGGGACCCAGAAGCGTTCCTGAAAGCCGCTAGTGAAGTGGCGGCGAAAAAACCAATCCTC
The DNA here is from genome assembly GCA_011174845.1 of Anaerolineae bacterium. Taxonomy (GTDB): domain Bacteria; phylum Chloroflexota; class Anaerolineae; order Anaerolineales; family E44-bin32; genus DUEZ01. The sequence continues at coordinate 8,331 of DUEW01000023.1, forward strand.
GCGATGAAGGCCGGTCGCACGGAAGAAGGTGCCAAAGCGGCAGCTTCACACACTGGGGGTCTTGCAAAAGTAGATCTCGCCACCGATCTCATTTTCGAAAAGACAGGCATCCTATCCTTCACAGACGAGGCAGAATTGTGTCACGCGGCGGTTGCTTTTAGTTCTCAACCCATACCCAAGGGCAATCGAGTTGGCATGATCACGAACACAGGTGGCCCAGCGGTCATTGCGACTGATGTGTTCGTCAACGCTGGAATGGAGATACCTCCCCTCTCCAAGAAAGCGGAAGCGATCTTACAAGAAAAGCTGTTCCCTGAAGCTTCGGTCGGTAACCCCATCGATGTACTAGCGACTGCGGGAGCGGAACAATTCCGGACTGCGATAGATGTGATCATGGATGAGGATCAACTTGACAGCGTATATATCAATTTCGTCACGCCCTTCTTTGTGGATGCAGAGAGCATCGCAAGAGAAATTGTCGAAGTGAACCAAGAGAGTAAGAAGCCGATCATTTGTAACTTGATGACAGATAAACGCCAATGGAAAGGAACGGTAGATATCCTGAAGGAGGGCGGTGTACCGTACTACAGTTTCCCCAGTACAGCAGCGAAGGTGCTTACCGCGTTAACCAAGTACCACGAAATCCGTACCCGGGAGATCGGTGAGGCCAGAAGGTTCGAAGATGTGGACAGGGAAAACGTTGCAGCGATATTACAGAAAGCAAAAGGGGCGGGTCGTGAATGGCTCTCAGCGACAGAGGTTTACCAGATTCTAGGCGCATACGGCATTCCTACTGCCGACTGGCAGGTAACAACCAATTCTGAGGAGGCTGTAAAAGCTGCTGCAGAGATAGATTTTCCTGTTGTGGTCAAAGTAGACGCCGATACGATCGTTCACAAGAGTGATGTCGGGGGCGTTGTTGTGGATCTTTGGGACAACGACGCGGTACGCTCTACTGTGGAGGAGATGGAAGAGAGACTGAATACCAAGGACCTGAGATTTCTGATCCAGAAGTACCTCCCCGGTGGTAAGGAGATCATCATTGGTGCTAAAGCCGAAGAGGGGCTCGGACACCTGGTGATGTTTGGTATTGGAGGCATCTACGTCGAAATTATGAAGGATGTGATTTTCAAGCTTACACCTGTCACGACGGTTGAGGCTCATGAAATGATCTCCTCCCTGCAAGCAGCGCCGCTATTAAGAGGTATAAGAGGAGGGAAAGGCGTCAATCAGGAAAGAATCGTGGAAATCATCCAACGCGTGTCTCAACTGGTTTCTGATTGTCCGACGATCCAAGAACTGGACTTAAATCCGATCATTGCATACGAGGATCAAGTCTTGGTCGTGGATGCTCGTATTTTCATCGCCAATAGCCATTAGGGAGAAAGAGAGCGATGGCCAGCTGGTTGAATCTGGGTCAAATCCTTAAAGTAAACGCAAAGAAATTTCCACATACTGTGGCTTTGAAGGACAAGGACAGGAAATTCACCTATCCTGAAGTAAACAGGCGAGTCAACAAGTTAGCTCACAGTCTTCTTGATCTGGGTTTGATCAAGGGAGACAAAGTTGCTGTGCTGTTAGAAAACAGCATCGAGATCGTAGAGGTCTATCTGGCCACAGCGAAGACAGGTCTTGTCATCGTGCCGGTGAACTTTCGTTTGACAGGCTCGGAAGTAGCGTTTATCGTAAACAACTCAGATGCCCAGGCGTTGATCGTACATGACGAGTTCACCCCATGTGTAGAAGGCATAAAAACGGAACTCAAGAACATCAGGGCAGATCGGTATATCGTTGTTGGTGAGAAGATCGAGGGATATCGGGAATATGAGGCGTTGATTAAAACGTATCCACAGAGCGAACCGGAGGTAAAGGTCGACCCAAAGGACACATGGATCTTAATTTATACCTCCGGCACTACTGGGAAGCCAAAAGGGGTTGTCCGTTCCCATGAATCTCAGATTGCGTTCTATCTCATCAACGCTGTTGATTTTGGGTTCAACGAGTATGATGTTTGCCTCAATGTCATGCCGTTGTGTCACATCAACTCCACCTTTTTTACCTTTACCTTCACATATATCGGCGGCACTGCTTATATCCATCCCGCGCGCTCCTTTCGAGCTGAAGAGATCTTGGAGATTATCGAAAGGGAGAAGATCACGTTCATATCTCTCATCCCGACGCATTACACCCTGATCTTGAACGTGCCGCCAGAAGCGAAGAAGCGCGATGTAAGCTCGATACGGAAACTGCTTTGTTCCTCAGCGCCAGCGAGGAAGGAAATGAAACTGGCGATCATGGAATTCTTCCCCGGTGTCGAACTCTACGAAGCATATGGTTCTACCGAGGCCGGGATCGTCACAGTGCTCAAGCCTGAGGATCAGTTAAAAAAACTGGGCTCTATAGGGTATGAATCCCTGGGAACAGATTTTGTCAAAATCCTAGACGAGGATGGAAATGAAGTAAGCGTTGGCGAGATTGGCGAACTATACTCTAGAGGACCCATGCTCTTCGATGAGTATTACAAGATGCCGGAGAAAACCACCACCACTTTTCGAGATGGATGGTTCAGCGCAGGTGATATGGCCAAACGCGATGGGGACGGCTTTTTCGAAATTGTTGATCGCAAAGACAATTTGATCATCACTGGCGGTGAACATGTCTATCCCAGTGAGGTCGAGAAGGTGATCGGTTCACATCCCGAAGTCTTGGATGTCGCCATCATCGGCCTACCTGACGAAATGTGGGGGGAGGCAGTCACGGCATTCATCATCCCTCGAGATCTCGATAACCCACCCCAAAGTAAGGAGATCATCTCCTTCTGTAAGGACAAGATCGCCGGTTATAAACGTCCCAAGGAAGTGCGTTTTATATCTGAAGAAGAAATGCCAAGGACAGGTTCAGGGAAGATCCTTCATCGGGCTCTACGGATGCGCCAGACAGGGAAATTAGAGTAGTCATCATTTACCTGGCGATAAAAAGCTTTTTCGAGGGTGAGAGGAGATTAACGCATGACAAGCGAACCCAAGATTGCCATTATCGGGGTAGGCCCGGTCGGTGGGATCCTGGCGGCACATCTGGCTCACGCAGGACACTACGTTGTGCCCTGCGATATCCAACAGTCTCATCTGAATGTGATCAAAAGCAGAGGGTTGTCCATCACTGGCATTTCAGAGATGATCGCTAAATGTGATCGAGTCGCTTTTGACGTTTCTGTATTGTCCAATTTCCCCGAAGTGGATACGATCATCATCGCCACCAAAGCATCTATCCTGCCTGAACTTATTCCAAAGATCAAAATGGTAGCCCAATCCAGGATGCGGTTTATTAGCTGTCAGAACGGACTCGACAACGAGGAATATTTAGCTGAAACCTTTGGTTCAGACAATGTCCTACGCATCGTAATCAACTACGGTGGCAGTCAAATGGGGGATGGGAATATATACATGTCGTTCTTCAATCCTCCCAATTATATTGGCGCCATGACAGGCAAGGGCGAACCGCTAGCTCGACAGCTATCAAAAATGTTAACCGAATCAGGGCTTGAGACCCAATTTACCACTGACATCAAGAAGTACGAGTGGGAGAAGGTTGTGCTCAATGCTGCTCTGAACCCGGTATGTGCGTTGACACGGAAACCCATGAAGGACATGATGGACCTCGAACTCACCGAATCGCTGGTTGAAGAACTGTTGCGAGAGGGGATCTCGGTGGCCAAAGCCGCTGGCATAACATTCGATGAAGGATTCTTGGAACATGGAATCCAGTATCTGAAGAACGCGGGTTACCACAGAACCTCCATGCACCAGGACGTGCTGCGCCAGATCCCAACTGAAATTGATTGGATCAGTTGCAAAGTCGTTGAGTGGGGCCGTGCTCACGGCGTCAATACGCCTTATAACTTCACCATCGCCGCGCTTATCAAAGGATTGGAGATGGAATCCGGAGCACCGCAAGACCATTCGTTATCCTGAGAGGCTGATCATCTAGTGGCGATCCAATGACTGAGAACAGAATGTTTGCTGGCATTGATGTGGGAGCGACGACGACCAAAGCTGTGGTCATCGATACCGACAAGACGGTCCTAGGACGGTTCGTCCTCCGCTCTGGTATAGATCTGACCTCGTCGGCAAAGGAATCGCTCGATAGAGCTGTTGCACAGGCAGGGATTCCGAGGGATGCGATCCAAGCTATCGTAGCCACCGGCTTTGGTCGGAAAAACGTACCCTTCGCTCACGACACAAAAACGGAAATCAGTTGTCACGGTCGTGGATGTTATCATTACTTCCCTGAAGCGATCACAGTCGTGGACATCGGCGGCCAGGATAGCAAGATCATCAAGCTGAACACCGAGGGCAGACGTATCGGTTTTAAGATGAACCGTAAATGTGCTGCCGGAACCGGGGCTTTCCTGGAGGAGATCGCCTATAAATTGGACATTCCCATTGGCGACCTCAATGGTCTAGCCCAGGGAGCAAACAATACCGCGAAGATCGGAAGCTATTGTACGGTCTTCACCGCTACTGAGATCTTGGATCGCATAAGATCTGGTGAGGTGTTGGACGACATTATCAGGGGGGTGTTTGACTCGGTTGCGAAGCGGATTGTGGAAATGGACACGTTGACAGGACGGGTGATCATGACTGGAGGTGTCGTCGCTTTTAATAACATTGTGGCTGAACTGTTAAGTTTACGGGCTGGTATCGAGGTAGAGATTGCTCCCCACCCGCAAGAGATGGGGGCTTTTGGAGCAGCGATATTCGCTGAAGAACTGTAGCAGATGAGTTCGATGGCCCGTATTCATTATTTCTATCCTAGGAGGTTCTGATGCTTGTAAAAGATCGTATGACCCCAAATCCGATAACGATTAAACCAGACACCTCTTTTACTGAGGCGTTCCGTATCCTTCGGGAAAATAAAATTCGCCACTTACCCGTTATGGATAAGAAGGGAACTCTACTTGGAATCGTCGCTCAGACCGATCTGCTTCATGCTTCCCCCTCATCAGCAACCTCACTATCCATATTTGAGATTAACTACCTGTTGGCTAATTTGCATATATCTGAAGTGATGAGCAGACCACCCATCACAGTTCCTGAGGACGCTCCTCTAGAGGAGGCAGCACGGCTCATGGTGCAGAAAAAGATCGGGTGCCTACCCGTGTTGCGTAATGGGAACCTGGTAGGGATGATCACAGAAACCGATATCTTCAAGGTTTTTGTAGAAGTCTTGGGAGGCGAGGATGCATCGCTACGCGTCACAGTACGAGTGCCTGATGTGCGGGGCGAGTTAGCCAGGGTGGCAGGAGTGATAGCTAAGCTTGGGGGGAACATCTGCTCAGTAGCTCGATTCCGTGGTGAGGACCCAGAACATTGCTTTATCACCTTCCGTTTGGAGGGCGTGGACGAGGAGACCCTCGTGCCAACCTTGACAACCGAAGTGGAGGAAGTAGTCCACGTTTGTTGTACGGCTTGATGAAGATATCAGATACCAGTAGTCAGACATCAGTAGTCAGATGCCAGTAGTCAGACATCAGTAGTCAGATGCCAGTAGTCAGACATCAGTAGTCAGATGCCAGTAGTCAGATAGTTGCCTACAGATATATGACAACTGATTACTGAAATACTGATATCTGATTACTGAATACTGATATCTGATTACTGATTACTCAAGGAGGTCCACATCATGTTCTTCCAGAAATCCTACATCCCCCATGGTGGCTACTGGAGCACGCCTTTCTGCCGCTGGCAGGGAAGCTTCGCTCATCTCAACGCTGTTCCCTTCGCTGGCGACATCGCGGTGCGCGCCCTTGAGGAGCGGAACATCTCACCCCAGGTGTTCGACGGCCTCTACTTTGGGATCACGATCCCTCAGATGCATAGCTTCTACGGCGGCCCTTGGCTAGCAGGTCTCATCGGTGCCGAGAACATCACCGGCTCCATGATTGGACAGGCATGTGCGACAGGAGCCCGCGTAATGACCTTGGCCGGCTTCGATGTAGAAGCCAGTGCTGATGTCGGGGAGGAACGAGTGATCCTGACCATCACTGGAGATCGTTGCTCGAACGGTCCTCACATCTATTACCCTAATCCATTGGGACCGGGCGGCACGGGCGATAAAGAAGATTGGGTATGGGATAACTTCGGTCATGATCCGTTCGCTAAAAACGCCATGATTGAGACTGCGGAGAATGTGGCCAAGGAAGCAGGCATCACCAAAGAAGAGCAGGACGAGATGACGCTCTTACGGCACCACCAGTATGAGGACGCTCTCAAGGATGACTCGGCCTTCCTACGCCGATACATGGTGATACCCATCGAGGTGAAAGACGCTCGGGGGCGCAAGATCCTGGCCACCGTCGAAGGGGACGAGGGGGTGTTTCCTACAACGCCCGAGGGGTTAGCCAAACTCAAACCTGTCCAGGAAGGAGGCACGGTCACTTACGGGACACAGACCTATCCCGCCGACGGTACTTGCGGGATCATCGTTACCACACAAGAGAAAGCGCGCGAATTAAGCCGTGATCCAGAGATCGAGATCCAGTTGTTATCTTACGGAGAGGCACGAGCCAAGAAGGGTTACATGGCCCAAGCTACTGTACCGGCAACACGGCAGGCGCTCTCTCGAGCCGGTGTCTCCATCAAAGATGTGAAGGTGATCAAATCGCATAACCCCTTCGCCGTGAATGACATTTACTTCTGCCGCGAGATGGGAGTGGAGCCTGAGACAATGAACAACTACGGCTCGTCTCTGATCTGGGGGCACCCACAAGGGCCCACCGGCCATCGTTTGATCATCGAAGTGATCGAGGAGCTGATTCTTGTCGGGGGAGGCCATGGATTGTTCGTCGGTTGCGCTGCAGGTGACACGAGCGCGGCCGTGGTTATCAAAGTCACTGGCTGATATGTAACTCAGAATCGCGGAGGAAACGATGACAACAGGGACCCGTGATAAGAAGAGTAAGCGTATCGGAGAAGTACGCTGCCAGAATTGCTTTGTTCGCTTTTGGCCTGAACAGGGGGCAGAGAGGGCATCCTGCCCCGAATGCGGCTGGGAATGGTACATTTCCTGGTCGGGCAAGCTGGCCAAGATCAGAAAGCCGGTCTGGGAAAGTTGGGAGCGACACCTGGCCGAGGGTAAGAAAGAGACGAAAGAATAGGGAGATAGCGGATGGCACTCAATCGCAAGATTGCATACATAGACCTTTCGACAGGCGAGTTCAAGACCGCCCCTATCCCCATCGAGATGCGGGAGTTGTATTTAGGAGGGCGAGGGCTGGATATGTACCTGTTGTACAACCATTTGGAACCGAGTGTAGATCCACTTGGCCCCGATAACGTGCTCACAGTCAGTGCAGGACTGCTGGTGGGTACGCTGGCCTCGGCCTCGGCCCGGACCCACATCGGGGCCAAGTCACCGTTGACTGGCTTCCTTGGCAGCTCGAATATGGGTGGTTTCTTCGCCCCGGAGCTAAGATGGGCCGGGTTCGATCACTTGGTGATCAAGGGCAAAGCAGACGGCCCCGTCTACCTCTGGATCCACGATGGGGAAATTGAGATTCGCGACGCCTCTGATATATGGGGCGAGAATGTTTTTGATACTCAGGACCTTATCAAGGAGGAGTTGGGCGACCCGGAGGTCAAGGTGCTGTGTATCGGGATCGCCGGGGAGAACCTGGTACGCTTCGCGAATGTGATGACCGGGATGAAGAACGCCGCCGGCCGTTCAGGCATGGGCGCGGTGATGGGCTCGAAGAATCTCAAGGCCATCGCCGTCCGCGGCACGATGGATCTTGAAATCCGTTTCCCCGAGAAAGCACTGGAATACAACCAAAAACTCCTCGAGCACATCGGCTCAACAAAGTTTGCCCAGATCATGCAAAAGTGGGGCACCATGTTCATCTACGGTGTCACCAACACCACCGGTCTGGTGCGGGTTCGCAACTTCCAATTGAATCAGCAGGTAGGGGGGAATATTGAGTGTGAACACATCGAGGAGTACGCTCTGGGCTCGGAGGGCTGCTACGGCTGTATTATGAACTGCCGACATAAGTACCTGATCAGGGATGGACCTTATGCTGGAACCTATGGCGAGGGACCGGAATATACCAGCCAGGGTGCTTTCGGTATGGAGGTCGGCTGCAACAACTTCGAGACGGTCCTGGTCGGCAACCACCTGGTCAACAAGTACGGATTGGACACGTTGGAAACCGGCAGCATGATGGCCTGGGCGATGGAACTTTACGAGGTGGGTATCCTGACCGACGAAGACACAGATGGTTTGAAGCTGGAGTGGGGCAATGATGATGCTGTATTGGAATTAGTCAACCGCATCGCCGAGCGCAAAGGGCTGGGCAACATCCTAGCTGAAGGCCCGCTACGGGCCGCCGAAAAGATCGGCAAGGGTTCGATTAAGTATCTTATTCACGTCAAAGGGATGAGCAACCTGCATTCGGACGAGCGTCCCACGCCGTCGCTGGCGCTGGGCATCGCCACGGGTTCGCGAGGCTCCGACCACCTGCGCAGCCGACCGGCGATCGATCTTTACCATCTACCTGAAGAGCTACTGCGCAAGATATACGGCGGTCCCAAGCCATACGATGGACCGCTTTCGTCCGACTACACCTCCTACGAAGGGAAACCACGCATGGTGCGGTGGCAGGAGATGATGTACGAGGCGATCGATTGTGCCGGTATCTGCAAGTACCACACCATCTTCCTCAGCCCCAACCTGATCGCCTTCGATGAACTTTCCAAATTGATCTACAACAACACCGGCATGGAGTTCTCGCCGGAGGAGATATGGGACATCGCGGACCGAGCGTATACCATCGAAAGGCTCTTCAATATCCGTGAAGGGCTGACGCGGGCGGACGACTGGCTGGTGGATCGCTACTTCGACGAGCCGACCCCCATCGGTCTGCCGATCGTCAGGGACAAATGCATCGATCGTGAAAAGTTCAAGCAGATGATCGACGAGTACTACGAACAACACGGTTGGGATGAAGATGGCGTGCCCCGACCAGAGACGTTAAAGAAGCTGGGGCTGGACGGCGAACCTTCGCACAGGCTATAGGAGTGTCCAAATGGAAATGATATTGGTAGTCGATCATGAGAAGTGCACCGGATGCCGATTATGCGAAATGGTTTGCTCGGTGAGGCACACCGGCGTCAACAATCCCACCCGCTCCCGTATTCACGTCATCAAGTGGCCGAGGGAAGGATTCGAGCTACCGATGCTCTGTCAGCAATGCGAGGAAGCTCCTTGCATCGCCGTCTGCCCCAAGGATGCCCTTTCCCGTGATCCCGTCCTGGGAAGGGTGATGCTCAACTATGACTTGTGCATCGGGTGCAAGATGTGTGTCATCGCCTGCCCGTTTGGTGGTATGGGGATCGATACCGTGATTCAGCAAGTGATCAAATGTGATCTTTGTGATGGCGACCCGGCTTGTGTCCGCTTCTGTGGCTCCGGTGCGCTCCAGTTTGTGCCTGCGAATAGGGTGAATCTGATAAAGAAGCGAGACGCTGGATGGAAGTTTTCCGAGTTGATGAAAAAATCATTAGAGGCCAAGAATTAATAAGCGTGATCAGAAATTTTATGGCTGATGGCTAAATGGCTAATTGACACCGCATATTTTATACCCTGGACTCACGGACCTGGTTTTTAGATACATGTTGTATGCAATTAAGCGTTACTTACCAATAGAAGGTGGTACTTTCGGATGGTTGGTGAATTTGGAGTAAGCAAGAAGCGTACTTCTTGGCGTAATGGCAGATACCTTTAAGTGACTTATTACCGCGCTTCGATGGCGCGGCTTTTGACTTTACTCGCTGGATTGCGAGGCAAACGAGGAGTTCTTTGTCGACAACAAATGACTCGACCGAAGTCCGTCAATCGATACGCCAGGGATGGGAAGAAGTTGCCGCTGAATACACCAAAGACCGGCTGGGTCTCTTCGGGCGGTACGCTGGACGATTATTAGATTTGCTCCATCCACCGAAAGACAGCAGATTGCTTGATGTCGGCTGTGGAGATGGCGCGGTTGCACTACAGGCTGCTTCGTGGGTAGATTCCAAAGGGTGGGTGATAGGGAGCGACGTCGCTGCAGCTATGCTCCGCTTGGGTCAGATGAAAGCCATGCAAGAAACCCCGAACATCCCTTTCTGTCAGATGGACGCAGAGCGGTTGGGTTTTACCAACACCACCTTTGACTGCGTGACTTGTGCCTTCTCTCTCTTCCAATTCCAAGATATGGACCAAGCATTGGCCGAGATGTGGCGAGTTTTGAAGCCAGGAGGCCGATTGGGTCTTTCCAACTGGGGACCCGGCTACTTCACTCCCATCGCTTCTCTTCAGCGGGATCTATTTCGAAAGTTTGGGATCAAGCCATTGCTGACCAATCCCCTCGTCTTCGAGCCGATCGAACTACGGGATTTATTAACTCGAACCGATTTCACCGCCGTAAAAATCATCGAAGAAACGGACGAGGTTTGGTTTGAGACCACCGAGGAGGTCTGGGCATTTAATCTCGATATGGGACCATTCCCAATCATGCTAAAACAACAACTTTCAACGGACCAACAACGAGAATTAACCCACCAATTCAAAGCAATGTTAGAACACCTTATAACCGAGCGAGGAATTAAAAGCACTTTTCATCTTATCTACGCACTGGCCGAGAAAGGAGGCGTTGACTAGGATCCGATGAAGTTCGACTCACTACGTAGAATTCAAGTATCTTAATTTGCCACATACGCTTCCACACTGTGCCGTTTTGGGGGCACATGGGGGTACACTGGTGGGGATACAAATGACATTGTATTAAGCATCTATCGCTTCAAGTCAGGAGGAGCAAGGTGGAATTTCGATTGAGCGCCGAACAAGAATTATTCAAACGTATGGTCCGTGAGTTCTGTGAAAAAAACATCGAGCCTCGCTCGCGTGAGATGGACGACAAAGAAGAGGGTATCCCTGATGAACTCATCCAGGGCTTGGCTGATCTGGGTGTCTTTGGGATCATGATCCCGGAGAAGTATGGCGGTTCGGCTCCCGAAGGGGAAGAAATGACCTACGCCAACATCGCGATACAGGAACTTGGCCGAGCCGAGATGAGCATGGCTCTCCCCGTTTACACCTTGCTGTGCCTCGGTTGGGGATTCCTCATCACCAAGTATGGCACCGAGCAGTTGAAAGAAGAAGTTCTCCCTCGGGTCGCTGCGGGTGAATACTTCGTTGGCATCGCCACAACCGAGCCCGGGGGTGGCTCTGACATCGCCAATATCCAGACGAGTGGTGTCCATAAAGACGGTAAGTTCACTGTCAACGGCGAAAAAGTTTATATCAGCGGTGTTTTGGAATCCATCAAGCAGCGTGAGGGAGGCCACATCACGCTCATCCGCACAGATCCTGATGCCGGTCATCGGGGGTTCACCTTCATCTTCATCCCCGCAAAACTACCCGGCGTATCTTATAGTACTTTCGAGGACATCGGTCGAATGGCACTCTCGACAGGCGGTCTTGTGTACAAGGACGTGGAGGTGCCAGAATATTACTTGTTAGGCGAGGTCAACCGTGGTTTCTATCTCAACATGGAGGGCTTTAATCTGGCCCGCATCCTGGTGTCCTCTGCCTGTGTCGGCATGACGGAGAAAGCGCTGGAAATCTCCCGTGACTATGTGAAACAGCGAGTGCTCTTTGGGCGACCTCTGGCCAAGTTTGAGGGGATCTCCTTCGAAATCGCTGATGACCATGCCAAACTAGAACAAATAAAGTTATACCTTCAGTACACAGCCTGGGCCGCCGATACGCTTTATAAAGAGCCCGATTTTATCACCCAGCGTGAACTCAGCCGGATGGTATCGATCTGCAAGATGACGGCACCGAAGCTTGGGGCTGAGATCACTCAACGTTGTATGACACACCTTGGCGCGTTCAGCTACACCAAGGATTGCCCGTTGGGTCGTGGATTGCGTGGGATTTTGTCCTATGTTGTCGGGGCTGAGGGTGGCTACCATATCCAGAAGCTTATCATCGCCCGAGAGTTCATAGGCGACGAGGCCGTGCCGTATCGGTAATGAATAGACAGCGGTCAGTTGAAGCATGCGTTAGCTTGAATGACCGATATCTGAAAGAAACGCGAGGATTGTGAGTGGAGAAGGTCGAGTTTGTGGTCGTCGGAGCTGGATTGTCTGGCTTGGCAGCCGCGATGGTTCTAGCGGAAGCGGGTGCTGAGGTGCTGGTCGTCGAGCGGGGCGATTATCCTGGCAGCAAGAATGTCACCGGTGGGCGCCTCTATCTAGGTCCCATTCGAGCCTATCTACCCGATCTATGGGAGGACGCTCCACTGGAACGTCGTGTCGTCAAGGAACGACTTACGATGATTGCTCCGAAATCCTCGATCACGGTAGAGTTAAGCAGCGAGCGATTCCGTCAACCCCCCTACCCCAGTTACACTCTGCTCCATGCAACTTTCGATCGCTGGTTTGCTGACCAAGCTATGAAGCGTGGAGCTCTCGTTATCCCGGGATACAAGGTCGACGACTTGATCATGAAGGATGGGAGAGTCGCAGGCATTGTGTCGTCCGGCGATGAAATCCGCGCTAATGCAGTTGTGGCGGCTGATGGTGCGCTTTCCTTTATGGCTGAGAAAGCCGGTTTGCGAAAACCGCACGTGGCGAAGAACTATGCCGTAGCGGCTAAGGAAATCATCGAGTTGCCCCCTCAAGTCATCGAAGATCGCTTCGGGTTGGAAAATGACGAAGGAGCGGCTCAATTGTTCTTCGGTTCCCTGACACAGGGCGTTCACGGCGGTGGCTTCTTATACACCAATCGAGAGAGCCTATCCATCGGGCTGGTTTTTGCCCTTCAGGATTTGATGGACAAATCAAACTCGAAGTCAAGCGAGGAGCTGCCTTCCTTGTCTCCCAATGGTTTACTTGAAACTTTCAAAAACCGATCCGAAATCCGACCTCTGATCGCTGATGGTCACTCGGTCGAATATTCGGCCCACATCATCCCCGAGGGCGGCTTTCGAGCCATACCCCGATTGGTGACGGATGGGATGCTTGTCGTCGGTGATGCTGCCGGTTTTACTTTGAACATGGGAGTGACCGTGCGCGGCATGGATTTCGCGCTGGCTTCAGGCGTGATGGCCGCCCGAGCCCTCCTGCGTGCTCGTGAGCAGGCCGATTTTTCGAGCTCCGGTCTTTCGTATTATGAAACCTTACTTAAAGAAAGCTTCATATGGGAGGACCTTAAAACCTTCCAACACATGCCCGACTTTCTGGCGAACCCCCGTCTGTATGAACGTTATCCGTCCATGGCATGTGATCTCTTGGAACAATTGATGTGGATTGGCGAGGGATCGAAAGAAAAATTCTCAACGACCTTAGTACGGACAATTCGTCAGAGCTTACTCCGAGTGGGTGTGTTGAAGGATCTTTTCATGATCCGTAAAATCTAGTGAGTATGTCATGAACATTGAAGCCAAATTAGGTTTGGATGTCTTTAAAATAGACACGGAGCCACATATCATCATCCATCATGAGATCTGCCAGGCAAAATGCCAAATACGCTTCTGCCTTAATATCTGCCCGGCAGAGCTGTACACGCTGGGCAAACAGGGCGAAGTCCAAGTAAATTACGAGGGATGCTTGGAGTGTGGAGCCTGCCTCATCGCCTGCGGACATCAGGCGTTGGCGTGGCATTATCCTAGAGCAGGACATGGGGTGCAGTATCGGTTTGGATAGAGATCGCAGAGTTTGAGGGGTTTATGTTCATGTTAATATCCCAATTCAAATGGAAGACGTCATGAACATCATCGTTTGCATGAAACAGGTCATTGATCTGGAACAGATTCGCATCAAGCCCAACACCAGAGAACCGGTAATCGAGGGGTTACCTCTCTTATTCGGTGATTTCGAAAAATGCGCGCTTGAGGAAGCGATTCGGATCAAGGAGGTACACGGCGGCAAGGTTACGGCTTTAGCTGTAGGCTCCCCAAAGTTGAGGGACACGATCAAGGAGGCGTTGGCCATGGGCGCTGATGAGGCCATCATCTTGATCGATCCAATTTTTCAGGACTCTGATGCCATGGGCTCGGCTCGTGTGTTAGCCAGAACCATCGAAAAGGTAGGGGAGTATGACCTGATCCTGCTCGGTGATAGCTCAGCGGACGAATATTCGGGCGAGATTCCACCACGTATTGCCGAGTTGTTGAATCTACCCCAGGTTGGTTTCGTGCGCGAGATCGAGGTCGTAGCAGATAACGATCAGATGTCGGAACCGAAAAAAATTCGAGTTGCGCGCGACATGGAAGACTCGCTTGAAGTAATTGAGGTGGATCTGCCCGCCGTTATCGGCGTTACCAGCGAATTAAATACACCCCGCCTGGCACCGTTGTCCGCGATCCTGAAGGCCAGCCGAAAGCCAATGCACGAATGGAGATCAGACGATATCGGTGTCACGGCTGAGGAGGTGGGCGCGAGAGCCTCGGTAGTCGAGATGCTTAGCAATCTAGCCCCGATTCAGGACCGCAAAGGAATCATTTACCAGGACGTGGAGGAAGGCGTTATAGAAGTTATCAAGGCTCTACAGCAGGAAGGAGTCTTGACACAATGAGTGGGATCCTCATCTACTCCGAGTTGGAAGAAGCCGCCCTAGGATTGCTAACCAAGGGCCGGGAGCTGGCAACCAAACTGGGCAAACCGCTGTCGGTTGCGCTGTTAGGGAACGAAGCTGCTGATCAAGCGGATATTTACTTTGCCCACGGGGCTACTCAGGCTTACGTCGGAGATGACCCGAACCTTACCCACTTTCAGGCCAGGATATATGCTGCGGCCTTAGCTCAGATGGTGACTCAAGCTCAAGCCGACATCGTCTTGATAGGCTCGACAAGACGTGGTCGAGAATTGGCCCCCCGCTTAGCACAGAAATTTTCCGCCGGTTGTGTTACCGACGCCATTGGTCTCTCCGTTCAAGATCAGCGACTGGTCATCGAGCGCCGCGCCCTGGGAGGTAACACCGTCTCTGCCAAGGTCATTACCAGCCAGCACCAGGTGATTGCTGTAATGCCAAAACTCTATGATGCTGAACCCGAAGCCGCTTCCGCGGGTGAGGTCATACCTGTATCGCTCGAACTGGAACCACCAGCGACCAAGCTGATAGAGCGACGGTCCAAGGAAGCAGGAGTTGTCAACCTTGAAGAAGCCGAAGTTCTGGTATGTGTCGGACGGGGTTTGGCTAACAAAGATGACCTGTCGTTGATTCAAACCCTGGCCGACTCACTGGGTGGAATGGTGGGCTGCACTCGACCCATCTCCCATGAGTATCACTGGCTTGCGGAAGATCAAATGGTAGGTCTATCAGGTAAAGAGCCTAGCCCACATTTGTACCTCGCCATTGGTATTTCGGGACAGATCCAACATACCGTGGGCATCATGGATGCTAAGGTGATCGTCGCCATTAATAACGATACCAATGCTCCGATCTTCAAGATCGCTGATTATGGTATCGTTGGTGATTTGTATCAGGTTGTGCCCAAGCTGATCGAGAGACTCCAGCAAGAGTTAGGACGGTAGGCGGAAATGGGATGAGGAAACGATCAGCGAGCAGAGAAGGGGAATAAGAATGGGTACACAATCACAGTTTCCTTTCAACCAACCGATCGTCTGGGAACCCAGTGAGGAGTACATCCAACGAAGCCGCCTTAAGCGATTCATGGACCGGCATCAAATACGTACATTCGATGAGCTATTGGAACGTTCAACCACCGACATTGCCTGGTTCTGGGAAGCGGTCTTTGAAGACTTGGGCATTGAATTCTATGAGCCTTACACGCAAGTTGTCGACCTATCTGAGGGTATTCAATGGCCAAAATGGTGCGTCGGCGCCAAGCTAAACATCATCCACAACTGCCTCGACAAGTGGATGGACACCCCAAAGCAAGATCACATCGCCCTCCGATGGGAGGGCGAGGAAGGCACCGTTCGCCAGTTGACATATCGCAACCTGAACAACGAAGTCAACCGAGTGGCGTCAGCGTTGCGAACCTCCGGGCTAGGTAAAGGTGATGCCATCGGTCTCTACATGCCGATGGTTCCCGAAATTGCCATCGCCCTACTGGCGATTGCCAAGATCGGTGGAATTATTCTCCCTCTCTTCTCCGGCTATGGCTCTGGCGCCATCGCCACACGCCTTGCTGACGCTGATGCAAAAGCAATTTTCACCTGCGATGGGCAATCACGACGCGGCAAACCTGTACCGATGAAACCAGTCGTCGACGAGGCGTTAAAAGAAGTCGCATCCATCCAGAAGGTGATCGTTTATAAGCGTATTGATCTCGACGTGTCCATGGACTCCGATCGCGACATCTGGTGGAACGATTTTATCGACGGTCAGCCAACCGAGGCTCCTACCGAGCGGACCGATGCCGAAGACGTTATCATGATCATCTATACCAGCGGCACTTCTGGCGCACCCAAGGGAGCGGTCCACACTCACTGCAGCTTCCCCATCAAGGTGACCCAAGATATGGCCCACTGCTTTGACGTTCAGGAATCCGACACCGTGTATTGGATGACTGACATAGGCTGGATGATGGGGCCCTGGGAAGTTTTTGGCACGCTGATTCTGGGAGCCAGTATGCTTTTCTATGATGGCGCACCTACCTACCCCGATGTTGATCGGGTGTGGGCTTTGGTTGAGAGACACGGAGTCACCACCCTTGGTGTCGCGCCAACCTTTGTGCGCGCAATCATGCCCTACGGGAACGAGCCCATACAGCGCCACGACCTAAGTTCGCTGCGCGTCATAGGCTCGACCGGCGAAGCATGGAACCCGGACCCGTGGTGCTGGTTCTTTGAGACAGTTGGGCTAAGTAAAGTACCAATCCTGAACTACTCTGGCGGAACGGAGATCAGTGGTGGCATCGTATTGAGCAGCGTTTTGCGTCCGATCAAGCCATGTTCATTCTCTGGTCCGCCTCCCGGAATGGCATCCGATGTTGTGGATGACGCTGGAAACCCAGTGCGGGGTGCGGTCGGAGAACTGGTCATACGCAAACCGTGGATCGGTATGACGCGCGGCTTTTGGAAAGACCCGGAACGATACCTGGAGACCTATTGGAGTCGCTTTCCTGAGGTGTGGATCCATGGCGACTTCGCGGCGATTGATGAGGATGGACAGTGGTTCATCCTAGGCCGTTCAGACGATACGATTAAAGTAGCTGGCAAGCGCGTGGGGCCAGCGGAGGTTGAAAGCGTGCTTGTGAGCCATCCAGCTGTGGCTGAAGCAGCGGCGATTGGTGTACCGGATGAGATTAAGGGGGAAGCAGTGGTCGCCTTTGCGGTGCTGCAACCTGACGCCACACCAGATGATACACTGCGCGCAGAGCTTGAGGCTCTGGTGGTGAAAGAGATGGGCAAACCGCTCGCGCCTAAGACGGTCCTGTTTGTGCGCGATATACCCAAAACCCGGAATGCGAAAGTCATGCGGCGTGTCATCCGAGCTACCTACCTGGGCGAACCCCCCGGCGACCTAAGCGCACTTGTAAATCCAGAGATCGTCGACGAGATTCGCCAGGCGATGTGAGGGACCAAATCTTGATACATCAAGCAGTCCTCGTCATCGGCGCTGGTATTGCCGGTATCCAGGCCTCGATCGACCTGGCACAGATGGGCTTCCAGGTCTACTTGGTGGAGCGTTCACCCTCCATCGGCGGTCGGATGGCCCAACTAGACAAGACCTTCCCCACCAACGACTGCGCGATCTGCATACTGGCACCCAAGATGATCGAGTGCGCCGGTCACGAGAACGTTAACTTGCTGACCTATTCTGAGGTTGTCGCAGTTGAAGGGCACGCGGGTGATTTTCGGGTGAGAGTTCGCAAGAAGCCCCGCTATGTTAATCTGGAGCGATGCACCAGTTGTGGTGAGTGTGTGGAGAAGTGTCCCCGACGAGTGCCGGACGATTTCAACGTCGGCCTGAGTCGGCGGCGGGCGATCTACCTCCCCTTCCCCCAGGCGGTGCCACGCAAGATGACGATTGATGCCGAGTACTGCCTTTACCTAGTGAATCGAGAGAAGGGACGGTGCCGTCTCTGCGAGGAAGTCTGCCAGGCGGGAGCGATCGATTGGGAACAGCAGGAGGAGATTGCTACACTGAACGTCGGTGCTATCGTCGTTGCCACCGGCTTCGATCCCTACGATGTTTCAGCTTTGGAGGAGTACGGTTTCGGTACGATTTCGAATGTCATTACCGGCCTGCAGTATGAGCGGCTGGTCTCGGCTTCAGGTCCCACTACTGGCGAGTTGTCACGACCCTCGGATGGGAAGCACCCGCATACCGTCGCTTTCATCCAGTGCGTTGGCTCGCGAGACGTGAACTACAATCCCTACTGCTCCAGTGTGTGCTGCATGTTCGCCACCAAGGAGGCCATCCTGGCCAACGAGCACGACCCAAAGACGAGCTCCTATATTTTCTACACCGACCTAAGAGCGGGTGGGAAGCGATTCCAGGAGTACATCGCCCGAGCCCAAGAGGAGTACCAGGTGACCTACATCCGAGCTCGACCGGGGATCATCGGTGAGAATCCTGAAACGGGCGACCCCATCGTGCGTTATGAGGACACAAACCTCCGCAAGGTACAAGAGATGGAGGTGGATTTGGTGGTGCTGTGCCAAGCACTCATCCCCCGAAATGGGCAACAAGAAGTCGCAGATACGCTGGGCATCCTCCTCGACGAGTACGGGTTTGTGCACACACCGGAGCGATTGCTCCGTCCGGTGGACACAAGCGTACCGGGCGTCTTCGCCTGTGGCTATTGCCAGAGCCCTCAGGACATTCCAGATTCTGTGACTCAGGCTTCGGGTACGGCAGCCAGGGTGGCAGAGTTGCTGCTGAGAGAATAGAGGAAGTTCGCACGTTGAAGAAAACCCGAGTTGGCGTGTTCGTCTGTCATTGCGGCACCAACATCGGCGGCGTCGTAGACGTGCCCGCTGTGGTGGAATACGCCCGCGCACTGCCATATGTGGCTCATGCCGAGGATAATCTTTATAGCTGCTCCGAGGAGGGACTGTCTTCCCTCAAGCAGAGCATCCGCGAACAACACCTCAACCGGGTGGTCGTCGCTTCGTGTACCCCGATTACCCACGAACGACTGTTCAAAAACGCCTGCGAAGAGGCAGGGCTCAACCGCTACCTCTTCGAGTTCGTCAACATCCGAGAACACTGCTCTTGGATCCACAGCCGTGAAGCGGAGGTGGCCACGGAGAAGACCCAACGGCTGGTCAAGATGGGGGTAGCCAAAGCATGCCTGCTAGAGCCGCAGCAGGAAGCCGAGAGCGAGGTCATTCCCAAAGCCCTGGTCATCGGTGGTGGCATCGCCGGGATGACGGCGGCGCTGAACCTGGCCTGCCAGGGTTTCCCGGTGCACCTAGTAGAGAAAGAAACTCAACTCGGTGGGCGGTTGCTACACCTCAACCGGCTGTGTCCTAGCGACGAAGAGGTGGGTGGATTGATCGAGTCGGTTATCGCGAAGGTGCACGAACACAAGCGAATCACGCTGCATATGCCAGCAATAATCACCGAAGTCAGCGGCTACATTGGGAACTTCCAGGTCACTGTGTCTCTAGAAGATGGGGAGCGCATGTTCGATGTGGGGACGGTCATTGTGGCAACCGGCGCTGATGTGTTGCAACCGGTCGGTCTGTACGGTTATGGTCAATTCACTAACGTACTCACCCAACTGGAGTTGGAGGAGCAGCTGAAAAGAGGGATGCAGGAAGTTGGAAGAGCGGTCTTGATCAACTGCGTCGGCTCCCGCATCCCCGAACGGCCTTACTGTTCGCGTGTATGTTGTATGACCTCGCTCAAGAACGCTACCCAATTGAAGCAACAGAATCCCGAGGCCCACATCTACGTACTACATCGGGATCTACTAACCTACGGTGTGGAATATGAGCGGTATTACCGGCAGGCGATGGAAGCTGGCGTCCGCTTCTTGCGTTATGAGCTACAGCATCCCCCGCAGGTCGTTGGTGATGGCCGCGCTGAGGTAGTAGTGGTCCGAGACGCGCTACGAGGTAAAGAACTGCACCTCCCGGTTGATCTGATCGTGCTCACCACGCCTCTGACCCCCGGCCCGGATAATGAGGTGATCTCTCGTTTACTGAAGGTGCCGTTGGGGGAGTCGGGCTTTTTCTTGGAAGCGCACGTCAAGCTGCGCCCGGTGGAGTTCGCTACCGACGGGGTTTACGTCTGTGGAACGGCCCGTTGGCCGGCCGACATCCCTGAAAGCATTTCCCAAGCATACGCCGCCTCCTCTAAAGCGGTCATTCCGATGCGGGCGGGGGTGGTCACCGCTGAGGCGATCAGCGCCTTTTCCGATCCGGCTCTCTGCACAGGTTGCGGCAC
>DUEW01000230.1 GCA_011174845.1 Anaerolineae bacterium
TACAGGTAAATGTCATCTGTGCGTGGATGTGCGATGTTACTTGGTGCAGGTGGGTGATTTTCAAGAGTTGCGACCCCTGCCCTTCTACGATCATTTCTAAATGCTGATAGGGCTGCCTTTCCCTCAAAAACGACGATAAGTCCCCTCATACGAACTGTATGATTAGTAGGCTTGAGGAACGCAATCTTATATGTATAATTGTATTGATTATTCTATACAGTTTTAGTGGAGGTTAGTACATGTCTAAAAACGTGCCGTTTTTTGTGATCGCTGGAATTTTCGTTGTCGGATTAACCCTTTCCGCATGTGGTGTGCAGAGCGAGGCTGATGTGACCCCTTCGGAGCCTCCGTCCACGGTTCTTCCCACAACTGAGGAGGGCATGATACAAGTCACCGACGCGATGGGCAGGGTGATCATGTTGCCCCACCTGCCGCAGCGAATCGTCGTACCGGGCAAGGGGACCTGGATGCCCGGGCATGTTTTGTACATGTTTCCAGAAGCTTCCGAGCGCGTGCTGGCGATGGAAGAACGGAAAGGTAGCGCGAGCGATTTCCTCCCCCTGATCGATCCTTCTTTCAACGATAAACCCCACGTCGAGTACGGCGCCTCGGCCGAGCAGATCGTCCCTCTCAATCCTGATGCGATCGTCATGAAAAGCTACATGGCCGAAACGCTGGGAGAGCCCCTCGAACTGCTTGGGTTTCCTGTGATTTATGTCGAACTTGAGACGCCGGATCAATTCTTCCGCGATCTCGCCACGCTCGGTCAATTGCTCGGCAACGAGGCGAGGGCGCAAGAGATCGAAGCTTATTACCAAACTCGGATCGACCGCGTCGAGCAGGGTGTGAGTGGCGCCGAACGACCACGCGTGCTGGTGATCCAGCACAACAGTTCGGGAGAAGAGGTGGCCTTCGAGATCCCCCCGGCTGCGTGGATGCAGACGATCCAGGTTGAGATGGCGGGCGGGACCCCTGTCTGGAGGGAGGCCTCACAGGGCGGCGGCTGGACGGTAGTCAATCTTGAGCAGATCGCGGCTTGGGACCCGGACATTATCTTCGTCATCGCCTTCAGGGCGGACCCCGGTGAGTTGGTCGAGGAATTGAAAGCCGATCCGAAATGGCAGGCGCTTCAAGCGGTGCAAAACGAGAAGCTTTACGGTTTTCCCCTCGATATCTACGGCTGGGACCTGCCGGATCCACGCTGGATATTAGGTTTGACCTGGGTTGCCACTAAAATCCACCCCAATCGCTTCGCTGACATCGACATGATGCAGGAAGTGTATGACTTCTATGGTCAGATGTATGGGATGGATCGGGCCGCGGTTGAGGAGCACATCCTCCCGGTGCTCAAGGGAGATCTCTAGCCTTATAATTGTACGAAAGCATGATGAGGGTGGGAGGCTTCTCTCCTGAGGTGAAACATGAAGAAGGTGTTGGATCGGTGGCGACAGAATTCTGGCAGAGGTGGCTTGCCCTCGGGTAGGATTAACAAGGCCTTACAGATATTCGCAAGCTCAAGGTGACCATGGCCGAAGCCCATAAACTGCAAGAAAAGTCGACCATCCGACGCTTTCTCCTGCTGGGCGTCATGGTCCTGGCTGTACTGACCCTCTCCCTCTTCATAGGGCGGTACCCCGCTCCATATTGGATGCCTCCGTCTTACCTTTGGCGTGACGAACTGGCCCAAAGGTTGGTTCTCTATCTACGTTTACCGCGCATTCTTACCGCGTTCATCATGGGAATGTCCCTCGGAGCCGCAGGGACAGTCCTTCAGATGATCTTTCGCAACCCTCTGGTAAGCCCCGGCTTCCTGGGTGTCTCTCAAGGTGCAGCCTTTGGCGCTGCGGTGGGCATCATCTACCTCGGACGTTCTCCGCTCATCATCGAGGCTTCTGCAACCCTCTTCGCCTTCTCCGGACTGATCATCTCCTATCTCTTGGCGCGCAACATCCGTTATGGGAAATGGATCCTGCGTCTGATCTTAGCCGGGATTGCGACTTCGGCGCTTTTCTCCTCCGGTGTTGGGGTGCTCAAATATCTTGCCGATCCATTACGGGAGCTCCCTGAAATCGTCTTCTGGCTTTTGGGAGGTTTGTGGGCGGTCACTTGGCGGGATCTGCTATACATCCTGCCTGTTGTGCTGATCGCTTTGAGTGTCCTCTTCTTGATGCGTTGGAGGATCAATTTGCTTGCCCTGCGCGACGAGACCGCCTTTTCTTTAGGGGTCGCACCTGGGCGCGAGCGTGTGCTTGTGTTGGTGGCGGCTGTCGCCGCAACGGCGGTCGTGGTGGCTGTCGCGGGTGTGGTGGGATGGATCGGGCTCATCGTCCCGCATATCGCCCGTTGGGTTGTGGGACCCGACGCTCGCAGAGCGCTCCCGGCCGCCATGCTCATCGGGGGGATCTTCGCGCTTCTGTGTGACAACCTAGCGCGGACCCTGCTCGCAGGCGAAATTCCCCTCGGCATCCTGACCTCGCTCGCGGGATCCTTGATCTTTGTGTGGGTTTTCATGAGCGATCATCGGTGGGTGCGTAGATGAGTCGTCCTAAGATCATCTCGCTGGAAGGTCTGCACTTCAGCTATACCACATCAGGACCACCTGTGTTGAAGGACCTGTCGTTGGAGATTCCAGCGGGAGCGGTGACCGCAATCTTGGGCCCGAACGGCTCGGGCAAGACCACGCTGCTCTTCATTCTTTTAGGAATGCTCTCTCCTCAGAAGGGAGAAGTCATCATCGATGGCAAGGATCAGAAGGGATTGCCCCGCAGCGTGCGCAGCCGTTTGATGGGATTGGTGCCCGAGGAGGAGCATGTCCCCTTCGATTTCTCAACCCTGGAGTATGTCCTCTTGGGTCGAGCACCCCACCTGGGGATTTTAGAGCAACCACAGGAGGTGGACTACCGGGTGGCAATGGAAGCGTTAGGCAGAGCCGGATTGTCCGCGCTCGCCGACCGCCCCATTCCTTCGTTAAGCGGCGGGGAGCGACAATTGGCGAAGGTGGCTCGAGCCCTGGCGCAGAGTCCGCGAGTTCTCCTCTTTGATGAACCCACCGCTCATCTGGATCTAAACAACAAGGGTCGTGTCCTGGATATGATCCGCTCGATGGCGAACGATGGTGTGGCCGTGGTCCTGACCACCCACGATCCCAACGCCGCAACGGTCGTGGCCGATCACGTGGTGCTATTGAGAGCAGGGCAAACGGTAGCCACGGGTCCCGTGGATGCGGTGCTTACTTCGGAGAATCTTTCACAGACCTATGGCTTACCGGTGGAGGTGACATCTGTGCGCGGGCGACCGGTGGTCCTACCATGGTAGAGGGGATAGGAGATGTATAGCAAGCGTGCGCCCATTTACCAAAGGATCGCAGATTCGGTTCGCCAGGCTATCTTGGTCGGGGACCTCCATGCCGGGGATCGGGTGCCGTCGGTGCGGGAAATGGCCAATCGCTGGGGGTGCACACTGGGTACGGTGCAACGGGCGTATAAGGAGTTGACGCTCCAGGGTCTGGTAACTTGCCGCCCCGGTCAAGGCACCCGTGTGGTGAGCGAGGTTCCGACCGAGGAGGAGATATCCCGCCGCCGTATCGCCTTGATCCATCAAGCAGAGTCCTTTTTATTAGAGGTTCTCACCGCTGGCCACAAACCCGCAGAGGTGGAGCAAGCTGTTCGCCTGGCCTTGGACCGTTGGCGGGCGGTTGCCCAAGAGCCGCCTAACCTACCGGAGCATGGTCTACGGTTCGTCGGCAGCCATGACCCGGCGGTGGCGCTGATCGCTGCCAATTTCGTTGAGGTTTTTCCCGACTACACCTTCCATCTGACTTTTCGTGGCAGTTTAGGGGGGCTGATCGCGTTGGTCGAAGGTGAGGCTCACGTGGCTGGGAGCCACTTGTGGGACACGGAAAGCGGAACCTACAACAAGCCTTTTGTTCAGCGGATGCTGCCCGGGCAACGGGTTGCTCTTCTGACACTGGCGCGGCGACATCTCGGTCTCATCACCCCACCGGGCAACCCGGCCGACATCACAGGACTGGATGACCTAGCCAGACCGGGACTTCGTTTTATCAACCGCCAGCGAGTAACTGGCACGCGCATCTGGTTGGATTGCCAGCTTCGTCAACGAGGGCTCGAGTCCGGCCGGATTTCGGGCTATGAGCACGAAGTTGCGACCCATTCGGACGTGGCTCGAACCATTGCCGAAGGTCATGCCGATGTGGGTTTGGGGATCGAGACGGCCGCCAATTCGTATCACCTAGGTTTCGTCCCATTAACGACGGAGCGCTACGATTTGGTGTTACCTGAGGCTGTGTGCCATACCGCACCTGCACAAGCATTGGCAGGTTGGATAAATACGGAAGAAGTCAAATCAGCGATCGCCGGTTTGGGTGGTTATGACACGGACGAGACCGGTAGGGTGGAATGGGTGGAGTGAGAGGACTTGCGTACATGAGTCCTTCCACTGTGCGCAGGTCTTCCTCCAAGGCGCCAGGTTCCGTTGCAGTCCAGATAAGCAGCGAGAGGTCTCTTATCCATGGACCCTTTAATCTGATCAAATAGAAGCTCCGGCTTCCTGTGGAAATGTTACGGTAGATTACTTGTTCTGTGTAAGCCTCCTTCTCCCCCCTGGTTCGTGGAATGGTTCGATCATAAGTCCGGAGGTCAGATGATGTACAGTGTGACTATCACATTGCCATCATATGGCCTGATAATCTCATGGAGTTCACCACCAGGGAAGGCTTCTCGTACGGATTGTAATTCTCCAATGCGATGAGGCAAGAATATAAATACGGCCGCGCTGTCATTTGGAATCAAGTCGTGTATGGGCGACTCTACCAGTGGTTCGGTGATATCCACCCAATTAACGCCAGGAGCTAGGTAAGAAAATACGATAAAGTCAGAGTACATCTTAGGTGCACCAAAGAAATACATAGTATGTGTTGGCGCGAGCTCATTCAGGATTGGTGCCAGTTCCGTAGCAATCTCCGCGTATGGACCACCGTGTATGCGTCTCGGGGTGTAGTCATGAAAGTACATGTTTACGCTGACGATGCTGAAAATAACGACAGCGGCAACAAGTATCATGTTCGGTAGGATGCGTGGCAAGGCGAATCTCACCATACAAGCAAGCCTCCATACACCCAGCGCGATAAAGAAGCAGACAGGGAGGGTCAACGATAAGAGCCGTTGGCTGGAAGGCTGGCTCTCGGTCAACATACCTCCTAGGATCGTTCCACCCCACCACCAAGCGACAAATGGGAACAAGCGCTGGTCCGCGTTCGGACCCAGCGCCCGGATGGTTGAGTAACCAAGCCCTAAAATAAAGAGAGCTCCAAAGAAGGGATCAAGAAGCGGTTGTTGTAGGTCATACCAAGCTTTGCGGTCGGGGTAATAATTAAAGGCCAGTGCGGATCGGAGGAATTGGTCCAAAAGAATCTCCGATACGGACTGGCCGCGTATCTCCACCTCACGTGACAGCCATCCACTCTGAAGGATACCCACCTCGGTTACTCTCTCGTTGAACAATTCGGGAAAACGAAGGGCATACTGGATCATCGGTGCGCCGACGACAAGAACCCCCCCAAGTCCAATGATGAGACCGTAGCGATGACGAGCCCATAGCCCACGGGGATCACGTATCAGTCGATAGCCGAGAATGATCAAGATCACAACCAGGACTAAGCGTGCTCCGATGTAGGAGTACAAAGTCAGACCACATACGACACCGACAAAAACCCAATAGATCAGCTTTCCATATGTGAGCGCTCGGTAGAGAAAGAGAAGCGCCAATGCCATAAGCAGAGGATCGGCGATCGTGTTTGATCCCAGGCGCGAAAAATGAATGTGATAGTGATACGTGGTCAACAAAACGGATGTAATGAGACCAAGGCGCCAATCTGTTAGTTGTTTGACAAGCAAGAATGTCACCAGCAGAGTTGCCGTGCCTATCAGAGCCCAAGGCAATCGTAACCCAACAATGTCCGTACCTAAGAGGCGTAGCGATAGGCTGTTGAAGAAGAAGCTCATTGTGGGCACAGCGAACCAGCCTGTGGCGAATGGATTACGGAGTTCATCGTTCAATACGCGCAGGGTCTCAAGGCCTTGAGCGGCTTCATCGCCGGACACCGTAAACGGGACTGTGTCAATGTTCCAGGTACGCAAACCAAAAGCAAGTAAGGTGGTGCAGGCTAGCGTCCATATCATCCAACAGTTAGTGGTCCATTGGATAGGGCTGGTAAGCCGGGCACGCAACTGCTCCGGAACAAAGGCGAGCATGTAAAGGGCAATTGCCAGTCCCCAAGCGAGAAAAACGCCGGCGTAAGAGACTTCTGGCGACATGTCAGGAAGCAACCACAGCACATAAATCGTAAGTCCCAATGCAGTTGTCAGAGCTAGACCGCGCCAAGGTTGCCCCAAGAACTTTCGTATGACATCGGATAGCGATAGGGCGGGGACCATAAGATCCTCTGGAATGAAATCGGTGATCGTGGTATCGGCACAGTATCTCTGGCCGATCAACAGAGCCAGTACTGCAATGCCAAAAGCGATGAAGGATGCCAATGGGGGCTTTCCCAACGATGACTGGAGCCAGGCCTCACGCCAGATTAGTAACGCGCCGAAGGTAAGAGCGCTCGCGACGACGATGATAAGAAAAAATGCAATACGTCGGTCGCTTATGGGCGGTTGTTTCTTCTGCGGCTGATGGGGATGCGTTTGAGGGGCGATGAGGTGATCATCACCATTGGGAGTAGTTCTTTCCTTCTCCATGCTCCACTTTTTATTTACCCTGTTTAGTTGGATCCTTTAGCAAGGGCGCGATAGTGTCCGATGTAGCGTGTAGCATACTCGTCGCGACCGAGCAACATGTCAATGGCGCGGATGGTAAGGGTGTGTTTCATCGGGTCGGTGATGACACATGTCGCTCCAGCACTGACGGCCAAAGCTAAGAAGGCCTCATTGATCGTTTGGCGCTCCGGGAGCCCAAAGGAAACGTTGCTGGCGCCGAGGTTGATGTTGACCCCGAATTCCTGCCGGATGAGTTGGATCGCACGTATCGTGACCACGGCTGCATGGCTGTCGGCGCCCACTGCCATCACGAGCGGATCGATCACCACATCCTCAATCGGGATCCCCAGTTTTGCGGCTCGCTCCAGGATCTTTCCAGCGATCGCCAACCTGGTCTCAGCATCGTTTGGTATGCCCTCGTCGTCCATGGTCAACCCGATGACCGCCGCATTGTGGTCTTTCACAATGGGCAGCAATGAGTTTAAGGACGCCTCTTCACCGTTTACGGAATTGATCAGTGGCTTACCAGGGGTTAGCGGGAGAGCGGCTGCGAGCACATCGGGGTTAGCCGAGTCAAGACAAAGAGGTGCCTCCACCTCGGAGGCGACAATTTTCACCACCTCAGGCAGCATAGCTACCTCGTCCATGCCGGGCACGCCAACATTGATGTCGAGCACATCGGCCCCTGCAGCTATCTGCCTTGAGGCCAGCGCCCTAACATACTTGAAGTCGCCATCCTTGTAGGCGGTTGCGAGCTTCTTGTGGCCGGTGGGGTTGATCTTTTCGCCGATGATGACGATCGGCCCTTCCGTGTCGAGATGGATTTCCTTGGTCTCACTGCGCAAAAGTGTTTTCATAGCACGAGGTCCTTCCTACTAAACGATAGAAGAATGGCACAAGGAGGTTGTCTGATTGCGTTCAGCGAGGTTCGTAGCCAGTGCCACCAATGTCCTTGTAGGTGGAAATTTCGCGTCGAACCCATTCCAACCAATGATCTAAGCCCTCACCCGTTTTACAGGAAACGGGGAAGAAGGCCAGTCCGGGGTTCAGGATCCCCA